>JBDHVK010000123.1:0-11625 GCA_039809645.1 Gemmatimonas sp. | reverse complement strand
TCGCCGCGCTCGATCACCATGCGGAGGGCTTCGTACACCCTCCCGTCCACCAGCTTGTGCACCTGGCCTCGCAGGTAGTCCAGTGTGGTCTGCGCGCTCATGGGGTCGCGGTAGGCGCGCTTGCTGGTCAGGGCGTCAAAGGCATCCGCGGCGGTGAGAATTCGCCCGCCCAGGGTGATGTCTTCGCCGGCGCGGCCGAAGGGGTAGCCGCTGCCGTCCCAGTGTTCGTGGTGGTCACGGACGTAGTGCAGCACCTCGCCGAGGTGGCCGAGGGGCTGCAGGATGTCGAGACCGATCTTCACGTGGTCCTTCACGTGCGCGAACTCCTGGGAGGTGAGCGGTCCGTTCTTGTTGAGGACGGCTTCGCTGATGCCGATCTTGCCGACGTCGTGCAGGCGGCCGGCTAGGTGCACGCGATCGACGGTGTAGGCGTCGAGACCGAGCATGTCGGCGATGGCGGCGCCGAGTTGGGCGACGCGGTGGGAGTGGCCGCGGAGATAGAGATCCTTGGCTTCCATCGCGTTGATGAGCGAGTCGGCGACGCTCACGGTGAGATCGCGCAGGGCGGCCTTCTCGCGCTCGAGCTGGGCGGTGCGGAGCGCGACTTCCTCGCGGATGAGGCGATCGATGCTCTTGCGCTCGAGGGCGCGGGTGCGACGATCGAGGGCGCGCTCCACCGCGCTCTGCAGATCGGGGAGTTCGACGGGCTTGGTGAGATAGTCGAACGCGCCGGCGCTCAGGGCTTCGGTGGCGCTGGCGGCATCATTCACGGCGGTGAGCATGATGATGCCGATGTTCTCGTCCTGGTGCAGGGCGCGCGGCACGACCTCGAGACCGGAGAGGCCGGGCATCCGCAGGTCGCAGAGCATGAGCGCGTACTGCTCACGGCCCAGCTGCTCGAGGGCCCCTTCACCCGAATCGGCGAGATCCACCACGAAGCCGCGGCTCTTGAGGAAGCGGCTCAGCGCGAGGCGGATGGTGCTTTCGTCGTCGACCACGAGAATGCGACGCAGCGAGTCGGTGACGAGCGCGGCGCCGGCAGCTTCGATGGCGCGGACGGTTTCGGGGGTGGGGGCGGACGAAGTCATGAGAGGGCGGGAGCGCCAGAGTCGACAAATGCAGGCGTGCTGGCGAGCACGGGGAGCGTCAGCTGGAAGGTCGTGCCGGCATCGGGCTCCGACTCAACGGTAATGCTGCCGCCATGGGCATGCATGATGCCGTAGCTGACGCTGAGGCCGAGGCCGGTCCCCAGGCCGGGCGGTTTGGTACTGAAGAACGGCTCGAAGATGCGGCGCTTCACATCGGCGGTCATGCCGCGGCCGGTGTCGCGCGCGAGGATGTGCACCAGCCCGCCACTCACGTGCGTGGAGAGGGTGAGCACGCGCTCAGGGCGGCCGTTCATGGCGAATTCGGCGTTGCTGATCACGTTGAGCAGCACCTGCTGCAGCTTCTGCTCGTCGCCGCTCACCCTGGGCGCATCGGGGTCGAGCTCGAGCTTCACGGTGACGTTCGCCTGGCGCAACGGATAGGCACGCAGCCGCACGACCTGCTGCAGCATGGCGTTCACATCCACCGGGCCGAAGCCGCGATCGGTCTTGCGCGCAAAGAGCAGCAGGTCGCGAATGACGCCCTTGGCGCGATCGCACTCCTGCTTGATGAGCTGCACGCTTTCGCGCTGCTCCTCACCGAGGGGTTCCTCGAGCAGGATCTGCGCGAACGCCGAGATGCCGGTGAGGGGGTTGTTGATTTCATGGGCCACACCGGCGACGAGTTCGCCCACGGCGACCATCTTCTCGGTGTGGCGCAGCTGCTCCTCGACATGCCGGTCCTGCGACACGTCGCGCACACTCACCACCTGGCCGAGGATGTCGCCGTTGTGCCCGCGCAGCGGGGCAATGCTGACGGCAGCGGGGAACTCGGCGCCGCTCTTGCGGCGATGAATGTCGTGCGAAACGCGCACACCGGGCTCGATGATCCCCGAGCCGACATCGAGCCCTTCGCGGGTGTCGGCGCCCACGACGAGATCCTCGAGCGTCATTTCCATGAGCTCGGGTTGCGTCCACCCGTACTCGCGGGCGGCGGCGGGGTTGGCGTAGCGAATGCCGCTCTGATCGAGGATGAAGATCGGATGGTTGATCGTGGTGAGGCCGGTGGCGAGCAGATGCTCGCGCTCACGCGCAAAGCGTTCTTCTTCGTCGAGCAGCAGGGCATCGAGCGAGAGCGTGAGTGGCGTCTCCACGTAATCGAGCGCGCGCGTGAGTCGCGCGAGGGTGCGCATGCCGGTATCGCGTGCCACCACGCGCAGTTCTCCGATCGTGTGCCCGCGCGACACGAGGGTCAGGACACGCTCGGGTTCATCGGAGGGTGGCGCCTGATCGAGGCCCACGAGCTTTTCGAGGGCGCCGGCGCCGGCGATGTAGTCGAGATGCCCGTCGCGCGCGCGGGACACGCCGAGGGCGAGGCCGCGGGTGTTGAGCGCGTGGGCGAGCACTTCGAGGAGCTGCTGCGCACCCTGCGTGAGGCTGGTGGCGTGAATGGCGACGCGCCCGAGGGCCGCCGACAGTTCGGCGCGGCGGCGTTGCCGGCGCTGCGCGGTGACGAGGCGGGCGGCTTCGGCGGCGGTGGCGGCATGGCCGGTGAGGACGGCCACGAGAAAGAGATCCTCACCGTCGAACGACTGCCCGGGCGTGGCCACGAGCCGCAGCACGCCGGCGCCCTGGCGGACGTCGCGCACGGGTGCGCAGAGCTCGGTGGTGCCGGTGGGGGCGTCGGGCTGCGGCGACAAGCGCGCCGCGAGATGCGCCACGCCGCTGTCGCCGACGGCTCGCACGAGGCTCAAGTCGAGGGCGTCTTCGTGGGCCGGGTCGAGCGGGGTGCCGACGCGCACGATGCGGTCGATGCGCTCGCCGCGGAAGCGATAGAGCTCGGCGACGTGGCAGGGGAACACGACCATGGCCGCGTCGGCGACGGCGCGCGCGAGCCCGTCGCCGACGGTGGCGTGCGCGAGCTGACGCGCCAGCTGCTGCTGGGCGCGCACGAGTTCCGCCAGACGATGGCCGGATCGCTCGCGGTGCTGCCGCGGTTCGCTCACGTGGTGCGGATGGATGCCCCGGGTCTCAGCCACCGGGGGCACACGACATCGCGCACGCTGCCCGGACTGGTTCACCAGCTCCCTGACCCTACCGCCTGGGACCGGCGCCGGCAATCAGGGTTGTTCCGATAGCCGGCGCAGGACAGGCGGGTGGCCGACGCGACTACTTCCCGCCGCGGGCCTCGGCGGCGGTGCGTTCGATTTCGGCCTTATGCATTTCGTATTCCGGCTTCTTCGTGGCCAGCTGGGCGTCGAGCACCTTCAGGAACAGCGCGTCGTACGTCTTGATGTCGGCCGCCTTGTTGGCGAGCCGGGCCGCGTGGGTGGCGAGCATGAGGCCGAGGAGGTTCTCGGGTTCGGCCTTGAGCATGGTGTCGGCCTGGGCCGCGGCGACGGCGGCGTTGCCGAGCATCTCGTTGATCTGGCCCAGGTGATAGCGCTCGTCGAGGCTCATGGTTTCGAGCATCTCGTGCGCGGCGAGCGCCATGGGGGCGAAGAACGCGGCCGAATCGGCCTTGCCGGCCTGGACGTACGCCATGATGCGACCGTAGAGGCGGTTGGCGCGCTCGTTGGGCGACATGCTGGCGATGTCGGGGATGGAGCCGCCGGCGGCGGCGCCGCTGGCGAAGGGGGCGGCGGGGGACGGCGAGCCGGCCGGGGCCTTGGGCTCGGTCGAGCTGAGATACGCGGCGCCGATGACGAGCCCGACGAGGCCGAGGAGCCAGGGGAGTTTGGAGGCGAGACCGTGAGCCCGGGTGACGAGGGGGGCTTCGGGGAGGCCTTGGTCGTCTTCCTCAACGGCGGTCGTCGAGGGGGCGGTAGTCGAACGGCGGAATTCCTGGGGCGGTATTCCAACGGCGGATCCCACCGGGTGTCCGCAGGCGTGGCAGAACTTGGCGGTGGGCGAGAGGGGGGCGCCGCACTCGCTGCAGAACTTGGGGGCCGGGGCGTTGTCGGTCATGGCGCCCGGAAGGTACTACAATACACGGGTCGCGGAACCATTCAGCCCAGCGCCTGTGCCTACACCAAGTCGATCGCTCGTTCCCTCCACTCTCGACGGGGCTTCGGCCGCGGATATCCTGGAGCTCGCGGAAGCGCAGCAGGTGCGGTTCCTGCGGCTGCAGTTCACGGACATTCTTGGCGTCATCAAGAACGTCGAGATCCCGAGCTCGCAGTTCAGGAAGGCGCTCAAGGGCGACATCATGTTCGACGGCTCGAGCATCGCGGGGTTCGTGCGTGTCGAAGAGTCGGACATGCTGCTCGCGCCCGACCTGAGCACGTTCCAGATCTTTCCGTGGGGCGATCCGGCGGCGCGGGTGGGGCGGCTGATCTGCGATATCACGATGCCCGACGGCGCACCGTTTGCGGGCGATCCGCGGGGCGCGCTCAAGAAGCAGCTCGATCTCGCGAAGCGCCAAGGCTACGTGATGAACGCGGGGATGGAGGCGGAGTTCTTCCTCTTCAAGCCCACCGCCGATGGCCGACCGGCCACGGATACGCACGACAGCGGCGGCTACTTCGATCTCGCGCCCATGGATCAGGGCGAAGATGCGCGGCGCGCGATCGTCGACGCGCTCGAGCAGATGGGCTTCGAGGTGGAAGCGGCGCATCACGAAGTCGCCCACGGCCAGCACGAGATCGACTTCCGCTACGCCGACGCGCTGCGCACGGCGGACAACATCGCGACGTTTCGTTTCGTGGTGAAGCAGGTCGCGCGCCAGTTCGGCCTCTATGCGTCCTTCATGCCGAAGCCGGTGTTCGGGCAGAACGGCAGCGGCATGCACACGCACCAGAGTCTCTTCGCGAATGGCCAGAACGCCTTCTGGGATCCGCAGCGCGAATGGGCGCTCAGCAAGACGGCGCTCCACTACATCGGCGGCCTGCTGCGCCACGCGCGCGGAATGACGGCGGTGACGAACCCGCTGGTGAATTCGTACAAGCGACTCGTTCCGGGTTTCGAGGCGCCGGTGAACGTCGCGTGGAGCATGCGGAACCGCTCGCCGATGATCCGCGTGCCGGAGCGCCGCGGCGCGGGGACGCGACTCGAACTGCGGACTCCCGACCCCTCGGCGAATCCGTACCTGGCGCTGACGGTGATGCTCGCCGCCGGCTTGGACGGACTGGCGACGGAGGCGGACTGGCGGGAGCCGGTGAACACGAACATCTGGGAGCTGTCGTATCGCGAACGACGCCGGCTGCGCATCGACGATTTGCCGACGTCGTTGTCGGAGGCGTGTGACGAGCTGGAGAAGGACGATGTGATGTGTGCCGCGTTGGGTGAACACATCACGCAGCAGTTCCTGGCGGCGAAGCGGGCGGAGTGGGAGGAGTACAACCAGCAGGTGACGGCCTGGGAGATGGATCGGTATCTGCCGAGGTATTAGGGCGGCACTGCCACTACGGTTTTGGCACTGCCACTGCGGTGTTGGCACTGCTACAACAGTCTGGGGCCCCGACCGTAGTTGCTGTGCCTCGACTGTAGTTGCAGTGCCCCGACCGTTGTAGCAGTTTCCCACCATGAGATCTCTTTTTGATCGCGTCACGCCGGGCCCCGATGCGGTGCTCGACCAGAAGTATCCGTTTACGCTGCCCGACCTGGGCTACGCGCAGAACGCGGTCGAGCCGGCCGTCGACGCGCAGACGATGGGGATTCATCACGACAAGCATCACGCGGCGTACGTGACGAATCTCAACAAGGCGCTCGAGTCGCAGCCCACGTTGCAGGACCGTACGCTCGGGCAGCTGCTGCTCGGGTTGCATCGCGTGCCGCCGGCGGTGCAGACGGCGATTCGCAACAACGGGGGCGGGCACGCGAACCACGCGCTCTTCTGGAAGCTGCTCTCGCCGGGTGGCGCCACGGCGCCGACGGGGCGGCTCGCGGAGATGGTGAAGCGCGAGTTCGAATCGCTCGATGCGCTCAAGGCCGCGCTCAAGACCGCGGGCACGTCGCAGTTCGGTAGCGGGTGGGCGTGGCTCGTGAAGACGGCCACCAATCGGCTCGCGGTGCGCGGGCTGCCGAATCAGGATTCGCCGCTGCTCGAAGGGGAGCTCCCGATCGTGGGGCTCGATGTGTGGGAGCACGCGTACTATCTCAAGTATCAGAACCGGCGCGCGGATTACCTCGACGCGGTGCTGGCGCGGATCAACTGGGACGTGGCGTCGGCGCAGGTGGCCTCGTAACTCGGGACCACCCAGAACTCTCGACCACTCAGCACTCACCACCAAGAACCCGGGACCCGAAACTGATCAGTTTCGGGTTCCGGGTTCCTGGTTTTGGGTGGTGGTGGTTGCGGGTTACCGGCGCGGGGTGAGGTGGATGCGGAGTGGCGTGCTGTTCCCGGACTCGCGGGCTCAACTCCACCCCGTCGCTACTGACGTCGATGACCGTGGCGTTGTGCAACGGCCGCTCCCGTGATGGTGCGCGCTGTCCCGCGATTCCATTTACATTTCGTCATGCCTGCTCTCACTCGCTCCCGCCTGTTGCGCGGCGCGCTTGCCGCTGCTCTCGTTGCGTTGCCCGCCACGCTCAACGCGTGGGGCGATGCGGGACATCGCATCATCGGCCTGACGGCGGCGCAGGCGCTGCCGGAGGACATGCCGAAGTTCTTCCGTGATGCGGCGGAACAGCTGAGCTATCTGAATCCGGAGCCGGACCGCTGGAAGGACCGCGCGGAATCGCAGCTCGAACCGGCGCTGAATGGCGGCACGAGCCCGGAGCACTACATCGACATGGACCTCATCGACCTCGGGGTGCTCGACCGGGCCCTCGCCGCGCCGAACCGGTGGGCGTTCTCGGATTCCCTGCGTCCGCTCAACGTGGGCGCAGACAAGATGGGCGTGCTCCCCTTCGCGATCCTCGAACACACGTCGAAGCTGCGCGAGGACTTCCGCATGTGGCGCATCGCGCCGAACGACTCGGTGCGGAAGTGGATCGAGGCGCGCATCATCGATGACGCCGGGCTGCTCGGGCACTACGTCGCCGACGGCTCGAATCCGCATCACACGACCAAGCATCACAACGGCTGGGTGGGCGACAATCCGAAGGGGTACACGACGGACAATCGCTTCCACTACCGCTTCGAGTCGGCGTTCGTGCAGGCGCACATCAAGGCGCCGGATGTGAAGGCGGCGATGACGCACGCGCCGAAGAACGTGGGCGCGCTGCGCCCGGCGGTGCTCGCCTACCTCAAGGAGTCGTACAGTCACCTCGACGAGCTGTACACACTCGACGGCAAGATGCAGTTCGCGCCGGAGCAGGCGACGCCGGAACAGAAGGCCTTTGCTGTGGCGCGCCTCGCGGCGGGCGCCGAGATGCTGCGCGACCTCTGGTACACGGCCTACCTGACCTCGGCGGCCAAGTAGCGCTTGAGACCGTGAGACGGTGAGACGGTGTCGCGAGGGTCGGCGTCGCGCATCACGGGTTGCTCCCGTGCGGCGATACACGCCGACCTTCTGCGTGGCGGATGGATCGCGCGACGTGTATCCCGCACGGGATCACACCCGTGCTGCGCGACGCCGACCCTCACGACACCGACCCTCATCGCTCAGACATCAGACGGCAGATCGCTTCGCGGACGACATCGGACGTGGGACCTCGGTGGTGGCGATGCGGGGGAGGCGCGGATCGCGGGTCGCGGGTCGCGATAGCGCACAAGCGCACAAGCGCACGGGCGCGGGATGGCTGCGTGTCGGACGGGGCGGCGGGGCGGCGAAAACAGCGCTGCGATCTGAAACGGGATACCGCAGGTATCCCCGTTTCGGAGCGAGCGCTGTTTTCGCTGCCCCGCCGCCCCGTCCCCGCTGTTCCGCCACGGCGCGCCGCTAGAAGGGCTTTTCGAGCGACTCGCTCTGCGGCGTGAACAGTTCCGCCCCGTTCTCGGTGATGACCATGTCGTCTTCGAGGCGAATGCCGAACTCGCCCGGGATGTAGATCCCCGGTTCGTCGCTGAACACCATGCCGGGCTTGAGGGGCAGCGTGTTCCCCTTCACGAGATACGGCCATTCGTGGCCGTCCATGCCCATGCCGTGACCGACGCGATGAGAGAAGTACTTGTAGTCGGGACCGAAGCCGGCGTCGACGATCACCTTGCGCGCGGCGGCGTCGACGGCTTCGCAGGGGAGACCGGGGCGTGCGGTCTTCACGGCGGCGGTCTGGGCGCGGTGCTCGATCTCGAAGACGTCCTTCATGCGTTGTGTGGGCTTGCCGAGCACGAAGGTGCGCGAGAGGTCGCTCGCATAGCCTTCCACACTGCAGCCACCATCGATGAGCAGGATGCTCCCTTCGCGTACGACCTGCGGCGTGGCACTGCCGTGCGGGAGGGCGGAGTACTTGCCGACCTGAACGCCGGCACTGCCGGTGTAGCCGAGCTGCTTGTGGGCGAGGCGTACGAGGTCGGCGAAGTCGTTCTGCGTCATCCCTTCCTTGAGGGACTTGTACGCGGCTTCGTACGCCTTGAGGGTCACGGCGCTCGCGTGGCGCATGAGCGCGAGTTCGTGCGCGTCCTTGATCGTGCGACAGCCGGCCGTGATGGGGGTGCCGCTGACGACCTTCACGTTGGGGAGGTGCGCGGCGCCGTCGGCGAAGACAAAGCGTACCGTCTCTTCGGCGCCGATCGTCGCGGTGGTGAGGCCGCGGCTCTTGAGCCCCTGTGCGATGAGCGCGTAGGGGCTTTCGTGTTCTTCCCACGCGTACACGGTGGCGTCCTTGCCCAGCGGGCCCAGGTGCGCCTGCTCCATCGCGCGTTCTTCCTCGAACTTGGGGGTGACGAGGAAGGGGGCGCCGTTGGCCGGGATGATCGCGGCGAGCAGGCGTTCGCTTAAGCCCCAGCTGATGCCGGTGAAATACATCATGCTCGTGCCGCCGGTGAGCATGAGGGCGTCGATCCGGTTCTCCTTCATGAGACGCCGCGCCTTCTCGAGGCGAGCTCGGCGTTCGTCGACGCTGATGGGAACGACGCCGTCCTTCATGGGCTTGAGGGCGGCGATCGCCGGCGGAAGCGCGGGCGGCTGCGCGTCGGCGCTGGCGATGCGATCGGCGGACGCTGCGACGGCGAGATCCGGGCGCAGGGCGAGCGCGGCGACGGCGCTCGAGGCGGAGACGAAGCTTCTTCTGTCCATGGCGCGAACATACAGCGCACCGGGCCGGACTGCTGCCCGCGCGCCGCGATGAATTTGGCGGCGGGTGAAAGTCTGAGCGGTGTCGATGATGCTGGCCCGCATGACCCTTGCGAGGGGACGGGCGTGCGTCAGGTTGTGCCTCACCTCAGCCTCCCCGATCATGACGACCTTCCCTGCCGATCGCGAACTCGTGCTCGACCGTTACCTCCCGTTTCCGCCGGAGCGTGTGTATCAGGCGTGGACCGATCCCGTGCTCATGGTGGACTGGTTCACCCCGGCGCCGTGGAAGACGGCGAAGGTCGAGACCGATGTCCGCACCGGTGGATCGAGCTACATCGAAATGCACGGCCCGAACGGTGAGGTGATGCCGAACCGCGGGGTGTATCTCGAGGTGGTGCCGAACCGGAAGCTGGTCTTCACCGATGCCTTCACGGAGGCGTGGGCACCGAGCGAGAAGGCGTTCATGCTCGCCGAACTGACGTTCACGCCCGAGGGCGAGGGCACACGATACGTCGCGCGGGTTCGGCACTGGTCGACGGCCGACCGGGAGGCCCATGCGCAGATGGGGTTCGAGCCCGGCTGGAACGCCGCGGCGGATCAGATGGTGGCCCTTCTCACGCGCCTCGGATGACGGCGCGGATCGTCTCGGCGCTGCTTCTTCACGCGTGTTCTACATGACCGACACGGCATTCGACCCCGTGCGGCACCTGGCGAGTCGATTGCGCCGCACCTTCGACGGGCCGATGTGGCACGGGGCCTCACTCCGGGAGGCGCTGCAGGATATCGATGCCGATCTGGCGCAGCAGCGCCCCGTGGCGGGTGGGCACAGCATCTGGGCGCTGGTGCGCCACATGACCGTGTGGGCGGAGATCGCGCGGGCGCGTCTGGACGGTGAGCGCCTGTCGTATCCGGGCGCCGATGAGGACTGGCCGGTTGTACTGGACGGTATGACGGCTGATATATGGCGTCATGATGTCGCTAAACTTGGCGATTCGTATGCAGTGTTGGCGGCGCGTGCGTCGCGGCTCGAGGCGGCAGCACTGCTCGAGGTCGTTCCCGAACAGGAGTACTCGGTCGCGACGATGCTCGACGGCGTGATCGAGCACGGGGTGTGGCATGGGGGGCAGATCGCCCTGCTCAAGCGCCAGCTGCGGAGCTGACGCCGACATCCAGGGGAGATTTTCGATAGGACCACCTGGTCTTACGAAGGGGTCCGGGCTGCAGTAGTTCTTAGAGATGGGCGTCTCCCTCCCGCTCCCCCGCGCCGCGTCGGTCAGTGCTGTCTCCTGGCGTTCCGTGCCGATCGTCCGCACGGTACTCTCGGCGTTCTTCGTGCTCCTCATGCTGGGCTCGGCGCATCTCTCCATGGTCGTGGTCAACGCGATCGAGATGCGCCTCGAGCATCCCACGCCGTCGCAGGGAATGGCGGCGCGGATGTACACCGACTCGCCGATGGCCGACGAACTCGCGGCCGCGCTCAAGAAGTCGCGGGTGCCGGCCGATCAGGCCGTGCTGCGAAACGCGCTCGCCGAGGCGCGGGCGGGGAAGTCGGTGGAGATCCGGACGCTGCCGGTCACGCCGGCGCTGGTGTGGTCAACGCTGCTCATCACGCTGGCGGGGCTGCTGCTGCTCTGGGCGACCACGCGCATGCGGACCGACGCGGCGCGGACGATCGCCGGAGTGTTCGCGGGCAACCTGCTCTGGACCGGCGGCGTGGAGTACGGGCTCACGATCGCCGGCCGTGCGCTGGGTGTGGCGAAGAATGTGAGTGTGATCGACGGGCAGCTCGCCGGGATCTACGGCGAGTATGTGCTGCTCAAGCACACCTGGGGGCTGATGGTGCTCGTGGTGGCGTACCTGCTCATGCAGGAAAGTTCACGTTGCCCGATTTCGGTGTGGTGGCGCCGCTTCTTCGTGCGCGCGTCGGTGACGGCGGGGACGGGACGGATCGAGAACTACGGCTCACGCAGCGCGGTGCAGTACGCCACCACCGTGTGGGGCTTCTATCTCCTGCTGCTCTGGGCGTACGACGAAGTGGTGTTCGGCGTGCACGGCATCTTCACGAACGTCACGATGTTCGCGACGATTTCGGGGACGCTCTACGTGCTCTGGCGTCTGCACCAGCACCGCGGGTGGGGGCCGGCGATTCGGTATGCGATCGGCGCGATGATCGTGGCCTGGACGCCGCTCGAGATCGCCGGGAAGTGGAACCTCTTCACGCAGCCGTGGCTGCTGCTCGAGTCCACGAGCTTTCTCGTGTTCTTCGGCGGACTCACCGTGGGGACCCTGCTGCTGGTGCGGGCGGCGCGGCGGCGGACGATTCTGAACTGAGCAGTGCCTGCGGCTCCCGCCGCAGTAGATTGGCGCATGGGGCTCTTCGATCGCTTCTTCGGCCGCACCGTGCCGCCGCCGCTCGT
>JBDHVK010000122.1:0-11668 GCA_039809645.1 Gemmatimonas sp. | reverse complement strand
GGCGGGTGTCCGGCAAAGTAGGCAGCGCGCGCCAGGAAGCTGGCGGCGATCGACGAGCGCCCTCCGGACTGACACTGCACCACCACCGGTGACGCCGCGAGCGTCGCGGCGGACTCCGGCAGGGTGCCCAACGGCAGATGACGCGCCGCCGGCAGATGCCCGCCATCCCACTCGCTCTGACCGCGCACATCTACCAACGGGATGTCGCCAAGCGACGACAGCTGAACCGGCGACACCTGCGGCATGCTCGCCACGCGGCCCGCGGACGCCGCGAGCGAAAGGACGGATTCCGCCCCGCTCCACCCCAGCACCCGATCGAAGCCGATGTGGGAGAGTGCCTCGCGTGCCGCCTCCGCCGCCGCAGCGCCCCCCGCCTGGCCAGCGAGCAGGACGACCGGCGCCGAGATGGGCACCAACGAGCCGACATAGGTGCTGAATGAACGCGATGACGGCACGGAGAGGGTGCCGCTGACATACCCGTCGGCGTACTGCGCGGCGGGCCGCAGATCGATCACCCAATGGTCGGCGCCAAGCGCGAGCACCTCGGCGGCGTCCAGCACTGCCAGAGGCGCCCGCGCGCCAAGTATCGGCGGACCGTCGCGGTTGAGACGCTTCATATCGGCGAAGTAGCGCGGCGGCTCGGGCTGACCTTCGAGGACCATCCGAACGAACTGCGCTTCGTCCGTGGTGCCCACGCCCCAGTTCGCGATCTTCTCGTACCCGACGGTGCTCGATGGCACCGCCCCCAGCGCCTTGCCGCAGGCCGAACCCGCGCCATGGCCGGGCCACACCTGCAGATGATCGGGGAGCGCGCGGAACCGCTCGAGCGAATGGAACAGCGCGCGCGCGCCGGCCTCCATCGTGTTCGCGATCTTGGCGGCGCGCTCGAGGAGATCGGGACGACCCACATCGCCCACGAAGACGAAGTCGCCGGTGAGAATGCCCATCGGGCCGGCGCCACGCGGCGTGTCGGTCACGACGAAACTCAAATGCTCCGGCGTGTGTCCCGGCGTGTGCATCACGTCGAGATGGAGGTTGCCCACCACGATGCGATCGCCATCGTGTAGGAGCGTCGCTCCATCCGCGGCCGCATAGGCGTACTGCCACTCCGGTCCGCCCTCGGCGGAGAGGTACAGCTGGGCGCCACACGCGGCGCGCAGTTCGCGCGCGCCCGACACGAAGTCGGCGTGGATGTGCGTCTCGGTAACGTGCGTGATGCGGAGCCCTTCCGCCTGGGCGACCGCCAGATACGGCGCCGGATCGCGCAGCGGATCGATGACGATCGCTTCGCCGGTGGCCTGGCAGCCGATCACGTAGCTGGCCTGCGCCAGTGCCGTGTCGTACAGCTGTCGAAAGAACATGGGACGTGGTCTGGGACGGGATTGCGACTGGTCACAGGAAAGTTGCAGCATGTTCCACTTCTGTGATAGGGATGCCGATGCCGCTATGCCACGCGAATCGTCCTTGCAGTACCATGCGCCCATGTCTTCGTCGCCCCCTCGCCGACCGTCCACGCTCGCTGCGCGCAAGTTCGAAGCGCAGCAGCGGGGACTTGGCGCGTCCATCGGTGCCCCCCTCGGCGGGAACGCCGGAGGCGCGCTGGCGACGAGTCGGGAGGGCGGGCCGATGATGGGCGTCGGTCGATCATCGGTGGCGCATGCGCCGGCCGCGTCCGCGCGTCTGGTGCCATCGGTGCCGCTGCGCACCCGGCCGGTGACCACGGCGCCCACGCCCTTCGCCACGACGGTGCGCGGCGCGGCCAAACCGGTCGCCGAGCGACCGACTGAAGCGCCTGCCGGACCTACCCGCGAGACGATGCGGCGTGTGGCCGCCGCCGAGCGCGAAAAGACGCTGGTGACGAGTCTGATCGTGGCGTTCATCTTCGTGGCGCTGGCCATTGCGGTCGTGCAGATGCGCGGCAGCATGCAGGTCGATCGCAGCCGGCAGGCGATGAGTACCACGTTCGTGAAGGTCTTCGAGATGCAGGGGACCTATCGTCTGCTCCATGGCCGGTTCGCCACCTGGCGCGAGCTCGAAGGCCGCGGCGCGCGACTCGCCCCCAACCAGCGCGTGGTGAAGAGCAATGCCTCGCCCTCGCACTGGTTCCTGTCGCTGCGCGATACCAGTACCGGCATCATCTGCTCGCGGACCGGCGAACTGTTCGACGACGATCCGCTGAATCGCACGCCGAGCTGCAGTACGCCCAGGTAGGCCCGTCGGCAGTGTCGCGCTCCGCGAGCGGCGCGCTACCCTCCCGCGATGCGTGCCCGTGCGGTAGATCGAAGGGTGCACACCAACCTCCGACTTTCCGTTGCCGCCCCCGCAGCGTTGCTGGCGGCCATACTTGCCGCGCTCATCGGCTCGCCAGCGGTGGCCGACGCACAGGGGCGCGATACGACGGCCACGCGCCGCGATTCGACCGTGCAGGCGCTGGGCGCCGTGCGCATCACCGTGACCCGCGACCAGGCGCGTTCGCCGTTCGAGCTGCCGTTCGCCACCTCGAGCACCGGGCTCACGGAACGACCGGCGCAGCGCCGGAGCGGCATCGGCGACCTGCTCCTGGCCATCCCCGGCGTGCAGGTGCAGGATCGCGCCAATCCGTCGCAGGATCCGCGCGTGACCCTGCGGGGATTCGGCGCCCGCAGTGCGTTCGGCGTGCGCGGCGTGCGCATCCTGCGCGATGGCGTGCCGCTCTCGCTTCCCGATGGGCAGACGCCGCTCGATTGGCTCGACCTCGAGAGCATCGGGCAGGTGGACGTCATCCGCGGCACGGCCGCCGCGCTCTACGGCAATGCGGCCGGTGGCGTCGTGTCGATGACGTCCCGGGCACCGTCGCCGGCGCCGGCAGCCCTGTCCACGCGCGTGTGGGATGGCGGCGGGGTACAGCGCGCCAACGTCACCGCGTCGGGGACGGGCGCTCGCTCGATCGGTCCGGCGCACGAGCCGCAGTGGCTTGCCTCACTGACCCGCACGCGTGGTGATGGTCAGCGCACCTGGTCACGACTGGACGCCACGAGCCTCTTCGTGCGAACCAGCGCCACGATGGCGGGAACGCGAGTGGAGGTGCAGGGCACGCGCTACGACGCGCCCCGGGCCGAGAATCCGGGAGCGCTCACGGCCGCAGAACTTGCGCGCGACCCGGGGCTGCCCGATTCGCTCAACATTACCAAGCGCAGTCGCAAGGCGGTGCAGCAGTCGCAACTCGCCCTCATCGCGGAGCGCGCCGTCGGCAGCGGCACGGTACGCGGATCGGTGTTCACCGGCACGCGTACCCTCGACAATCCGCTCCCCTTTGCCATCGTCGCGGTTGATCGACGCGTGATCGGCGGTGGCGTGCACGGCGCGTGGCGCACCACCGCCACCGCGTGGCCCTTGCGTCTGAGCGCCGGCGCCGATGCGCAGCGTCAGCGTGACGAACGCTACAACTACGAGAACTGTGCGGACGTCGGGCCCACGGCGCCGGTGACGACGCGCTGCCCGGTCAGCGCGCAGGAGCGGGGCGCGACGCGGCTCGATCAACGCGAAGTCGCGAGCGGTGTCGGGGCCTACGCACGAGCGGAGGTGGAAGCACCGGGGCATCTCTTCGCGAGCGCGGCCATGCGGACGGACGCGGTGCACTTCACCGTGACCGATCGCTTCATCACCGCCACCAATGCCAATGATTCCGGAGAGCGTTCCCTGCGCGCGAGCAGCCCCATGTTCGGGCTCGTCTGGCGCCCGCAAGCCACCTGGAATGCGTACGCCAATCTGGCCACCGCCTTCGAGACGCCGACCATCACGGAGCTCACCAACCAGGAGAATGGCGCCGCCGGGCTCAACGCCACGCTGGATCCGCAGCGCACGCGCACGCTGGAAGTCGGCGCACAGGCGCTGCTCGGCGGGCATGTGCGCGCCGAGCTGGCGCTCTTTCGCGCCAAGGTGCTCGATGAACTGGTCGGCTTCGACGTGCCGGGGCAGGCAGGGCGTCGCGCCTTTCGCAATGCGGGCGAGACCTCACGCCGCGGCGTCGAGGTGAGTGCGCGCGGCGAGTGGGCACACGGCAGCGCCGGGATGGCGTACAGCTACGCGCAGTATCGCTTCGATCGCTACGATGTCGGCGCGGTCTCCTACGCCGGCAAGCCCATCCCCGGTCTGCCGGCGCAGTACCTCCAGGCGTTCAGCACCGTGCGTCGCGCGGGTCTCTGGAGCACCGTCGAAGTCACCGCAAGTGCGCGCGCCAGCGCGAATGATGCGGCCACGATCTTCGGCGCCGGCTACACCGTCTGGAACTGGCGTGTGGGCTACCGTGCGCCCGCCGTGAGAGCGGTGCGACTCGAGCCTACCGTGGCGGTCGAGAATCTGTTCGACCGGCGCTACGCGAACTCCCTCGTGCTCAACGCGACGCGCAATCGGTACTTCGAGCCCGGATTGCCGCGCCGCGTACTGTTCCTGATGAGCGCGCACTGGCGGTGAACGCACTCCGACCCGCTCACTGGTACTGGATGTACAGCGGGCGGGGCGTGAGGGCCATCAGTTGCGCCGGGGTCATCATCGGGCCGCCATACTTCGTGTCGTTCTTGTAAAAGAGCTTGAATCCGGTGAACTGCACCGGATCGGCGTAGACGTATGCCGCGTACGAATCCTTCTTGAGCGACGGCGGTCCCCAGCCATCCATATGGATCACGACCTGCACGCGCGGATCACGTTTGATCTTCGCGGCGTTCGTGAGCATCGGCTTCGTGAAGCGATGCACGACCAGCACCTTGGGCGGAAGGCCCTTCTCCGTCACGAGCCGGGCCAGGCGGTCGATGACCCAGTTCACATCGGCCGCGTCGTAGCTCCCGATCTTCTTGCCGGGACGCGTGCCGTCCTTCATCGAGAACTCGGGATCCATCCCGAGGTGGACATCGGGGCGCGAGAGGAACGGCTCGAGTCGCGGATACTCCTCCTGAATGGTGCTGAGCCCGACCTGCACATCGAGAAAGAGCAGCGCGTTCCGCTCCTTCGCCCAGCCGTAGACCTTCTCGGTGAGCGCGTCGCTGTGGCGCATGCGATACCGGCCATCCTTGCCGGCATCGCCCTGCGCCACGGTGGTGATCAGATGGAGCGCCGGCTGCACCGGCGTGGACGGATCGACCTTCTGCCACGCCGCGACTTCGCGGTCGAGACGCCGCAGCATGTCGTCCTTCGGGTACTCACCGAGCACTCCCATCCGCTTCGAGAACGGATTGCCGTAGTACGCCACGATGCGCTTCGCCGGCAGGATGCTGCCGGGCAGCGGTGGCGGGCCGGGCACGGGCCACGTTGGTGCCGGCTTTCCGGCGAGGGCGCGAGCCGCCGCCGACGTACCCGTCGTCGGATAGGCCGTCGCCGGCGTCGCCGTTTGCCGGGGTGCGCCGGTGGGAGTGGGCTTCGCTGCGGGCTTGGTCTGGGCGTGCAGCACCGTCGACCTCGCCATCGCCGGCGCAACGACGAACGCCAGCGCGAGGGAACGCGCCACGGCCCACATCATGGCGCGCGCGCAGGCTCGCGGGAACGCCGCGCGAGTGGCGACGGAATGAGATATTCGCATACGCATACGCGCAATGTAGCGACATGACACGACGTTTCACGACGCGTCGGGAACGCGTGGCGGCGCCAGCGGTTGAAGAGATGTCGGGCCGAACGGTGCCGACAGACTTTCACTCCCTGGACCCCAATCATGGACAGTGCAGAGATGACGCTCGCCACGTCGACCGACTTCGACGCCTTTCTGGTCGACTACATCCCTGTGAACGACGGTGTCTGGTCGCTCGCCGGATTCGACGATGATCGCTCGGTCTTCGCGTGGAGCAGCTATCACGCCACGCGCTGCGTCGAACAGCGCGCCATTGCGCGCAATCGCGTCGCGGCCGCCGAGTGGGCGTTGGCCGACGTTCAGCAGCGTGGACTCGAGGCGGCCGTTGCCAAAGCTGCCGCGCACGTCGCGCGCGCTCGGGCGGAACTGGCCGAGTGGGAAGCGAAGACTCGGCAGCAGGAGGCCTATCGACAGGTGACGCCGGGCGCGTCGGCAATTTCATTGCTCGACTGAGCCCGACGCACCTCCGGCCGGAACGGCCGCGTCAGTGCACCCGCAGGATGTACGGCAGACGGGCGTAGGCTCCGCGGGGATCGTTGTACGAGAGCAGCACGGCCAGCTCGCGCGTGATGTCGCGCGCGAGTTGCGCCGCCGGGCCGCGAAGTCCCAGCGTCTCGACCGTCTGCGCCGCGCGTGACGCAACCGGTGCCGGCTTGTCCTCGAAATACTCCGCGAGTCGCTCGCGCGTCGACTTGGTGCGCGGATACTCACGCACATCGTAGCTGCCGGTGATTTTCGCCAGCTTCGCGGCGCCGGCGACCGCTGCATCGAGTCCGCCCAGCGAGTCCACCAGTCCAATGCGTTGCGCCTGCACGCCCGACCACACCCGTCCCTCGGCGATATTCGCCACCGAGTCCACGCTCAGCGTGCGCGCCGCGGCAACACGATCGAGGAACGCCTTATACACGATGTCGGTACCGCGCTGCAGCACGGCCATCTCGGCCGGCGTGCGCGGGCGCGACAACGTGAAGAGGTCGGCGTAGCGCCCCGTCTTCACCGTGTCGAAGGTGACGCCGTGCTTGTTCGCCAGCGCTTGCACGTTGGGCACGATCGAGAATACTCCGATCGATCCCGTAATCGTGTTCGGCTCCGCGTAGATGCGCTGACCCGCGGTGCTGATCCAGTAGCCACCGCTCGCCGCGAGCGAGCCCATGCTCACCACGAGCGGCTTCTTCGCGCCAAGCAGGGTGAGCTCGCGGTGCATCGTTTCCGACGCCACCGCGCTGCCGCCGGGGCTGTTCACCCGCAGGACCACGGCCTTCACCTTGTCGTCGCGGCGCAGCTTCCGGAGCTCGCGCGCCAGGGCATCGCCGCCGATGCTCCCCGAGCCGCCCTCGCCGTCCACGATATCGCCCTCGGCATACACCACCGCCACCGCCTGGCTCGCGGTGAAGTCGTGGTCCTTCGCCGCCGCGATCGACGCGTACTGCTGCAGCGAGATCTGCGGCAATGAGGGCCGACCCAGCAACTCGTCCATCTCGCTCGTCTTCCGCGCAGCCTTCGTGGTGTCCGCAGTGCCGGTCATCTTCTCGAGATCGGTGAGCACGGCGTCGAAGTAGGCCACGCGATCCACGAGCTTGCTCGTGCGCGCCAGCGCCGGTTCGATGATGCCGGCGCTGTCCACGAGTTGCTGCAGCGCCACGGTATCGATGCCGCGCGATGCACCGATTCCACCCTTCACTTCGTGCCACAGGTCGCCGAGATAGCTCGCCGTCTGCAACCGGTTCTCCGGGCTCATGTCCTTGCGGGTGAACGGCTCCACGGCGGCCTTGAAACGGCCGACCCGACTCACCTGCACGCCAACCCCCCACTGTTCGAGGAGACCGGTCAGAAACGTCTGCTCCGACGCGAGCCCCGGAAGCAGCAGTGATCCGAACGGATCCAACGTCACCGTGCCCGCCGCCGAGGCCACGTAGTAGCTCCGCGTGTCGGGGGTGACGAGATAGGCGTCCACCGGCTTCTTGCTCGACGCGCGGAACGCCGTGAGCGCGGCGCGCAATTCGCGAAGGGCAGCGAAACCGGACATGGTGCCGTCGCTGGCCACCGTGCCGCGGATCAGGATGCCGGCAATGCGATCGTCATCCGCCGCACTCCGGATCGCCGTCAACGCTGACCGCAGCGGGATGGCCGGTGAACCGCGCTCGAACGCGTCATCCAGGAACCCCGATTCCGCGGGCTTGGCCGGCCGATCGGAGAGCGGGCGGTCGAGGTCCACGACCAGGACCGCATTGGCGGGCACCTGCGGCGCAGCGCTCGTACCCGCCGAGGCGATGATGCCCGCGACCAGCAGAATGCCGGCCACGACGCACACGGCAATGGTGACGAGGTTGGCGGCAAGCGCCGTGAAAAACGCCTTCATTCAAAATCTCCGGCCACCGGAAGGGGGACGAACAGCCTCTCCGGAGTCTACACGGGAGACCTCCGGAGGGTCACGGTGTCACACGTCCCGAAAACATGACGTTACCGTCGCATTGGGTCTTGCGGGGCCCCGGCGCGGGTGCAATGATGAAGGAGCGCCCCTTCCCGTTCCGGCTTGTTCCGGTCACCTCCCGCCGCGCCTCCCATGCCCGCCTTCAAGGCCCCGCTCGACGACATCCGCTATCTCCTGAACGACGTCCACGACATCGGGCAGTTGTCCGCGTTGCCCGGCTTCGAAGACGCGACGCCGGAGATGATCGAGGAGGTCCTCGCGGGTGGCGCGACCTTCTGCGAAGAGGTGCTCTTTCCCCTCAACCAGACGGGCGACGCCGAGGGGGTCTCGCTCGAGAACGGACAGGTGAAGACGCCCAGCGGCTTCAAGGAGGCGTATACCCGCTACGCCGCCGACGGATGGACGGCCGTGAGTGCCAGCGCGGACTACGGCGGGCAGGGGCTCCCCGAAATGGTGCGCTTCGTGATGGAGGAGATGCTCTGCTCGGCGAACCTCTCCTTCTCCATGTATCCGGGGCTGTCGCACGGGGCGGTGAGCGCGCTCATGAGCCACGGCTCGGACGAACTCAAGCAGCGCTTCCTCCCCAAGCTCATCGACGGCACGTGGGGCGGCACGATGTGTCTCACCGAGGCGCACGCCGGTACCGATCTGGGCATCATCAACACCAAGGCCGTGCCGGCGGGTGATGGCGCCTACAAGATCACCGGTCAGAAGATCTTCATCTCGGCGGGCGAGCACGATCTGACCGAGAACATCGTGCATCTCGTGCTGGCCAAGCTGCCCGACGCGCCGAGTGGCACGAAGGGCATCTCGCTGTTCCTGGTCCCCAAGTTCCTGCCCACCGAGGAGGGCGGCGTGGGGACGCGCAATGGCGTGACCTGCGGCAGCGTCGAACACAAGATGGGCATCAAGGCCTCGGCCACCTGCGTGCTCGACTTCGACAACGCCACCGGCTGGATGGTGGGCGAGCCGCACAAGGGGATGCGCGCGATGTTCGTCATGATGAACGGCGCACGCCTGGCGGTCGGGCTGCAGGGGCTCGGGCTCAGCGAAGTCGCGTATCAGAACGCGCTGGCCTACGCGAAGGAGCGGCTGCAGGGGCGCTCGCTCACCGGTCCCAAGAATCCCGAAGGGCCGGCGGATCCGATCGTGGTGCACCCCGACGTGCGCAAGGGCCTGCTGCGCATCAAGGCATTCAATGAAGGGATGCGCGCACTCGCGTACTGGGTGGGTATTCGCATCGACCTCGAGCATCGCCATCCGGATGCCGCGGTGAAGCAGGACGCGTCGGACATGGTTGCGCTCATGACGCCGGTCATCAAGGCGTTCCTCACCGACAAGGCGTTCGAGAACACCAACATCGCCCTGCAGACGCTCGGCGGGCACGGCTACATCAAGGAATACGGGATGGAGCAGTACGTGCGGGACGCGCGCATCGCTCCCATCTATGAAGGCACGAACGCCGTGCAGGCGCTCGATCTGGTGGGGCGCAAGCTTCCCATGGAAGGCGGGCGACTGGTGCGTCGTTTCTTCGAAATCGTGAAGGGCGACGTGGAGGTGGCCGCCGGCGTCGATGGGCTCGAGGACTTTGCGAAGGCGCTGGGCGCCAGCCTCTATCAGCTGCAGAAGGCCACGATGCTGCTGGCCGAACGCGGGTTTGCCAATCCCGACGAAGCCGGCGCGGCGGCCACCGAGTACCTGCATCTGATGGGGTACGTGGCCGTGGGCTGGCAGTGGCTCCGCATGGCCACGGTATCGCAGCAGAAGCTCGCCGCCGGTACGGGTGACGCGCGGTTCCACGGCGCGAAGCTCAAGACCGCGCGCTTCTACTTTGCGCGGCTGCTGCCGGAAACGGCCACGCTGCTGGCGGCCATTCAGTCGGGGGCCGCGCCCATCATGGCGCTGGGTGTGGACGAGTTCTGACGCGGCCGCCGGGAGTGGGCCGGGGATGATGGGAGGGCCGGACGCGCATGACGTTTCCGGCCCTCAGCCGTCTTACAGGGGCACTCGAGACGTTCAGCATCGGCACGCATCGGAAATCGTGAGAGTATTGCCGACTGTGTGACGGTGAAGCCGACGTTACTCAAGTGAGGGGTGGGACGTGCCGATAAGCAAGGCAACCTTCACCCCAACCCATGTTCTTCAAGAAGCTCTACGCAGAGCCTCGCCCCACGCCCGAGCGAAGCAGTTCGGACGGCGCGATGCGCTCAGAAGTGCGAGCGATTCCCGGAACGGCCCCCGTCGCGGCCACCCCTGTGCTCCACAACGCCGAACAATCCCTAGGCCTGGTACTCGACGCCCTCGGTGGCGTCCTCACGGCCCTCTCCCGCTTCCCGCTCGAAACTCCGGACAAGCCCGCCGATGAGGTGGCCAAGGAGCTCGGACGCTGGCAGAAGCATGCGACCATGGGTCTCCCCCTTGATGATGGGGAGGGACAATCCCTGGCCGTACCGGAGCGCGACTGGAACGGCGTGGTCCGTGCCGTCACCGATCAGCGGATGACGGAGCACAAGTATGTGGAATCGTCGATCAACGAGCTTCGCGAAGCCCTGTGGGCGTGTGTCGAGACCGTGCACAACGCGGTCAAGGTGGATCACGTCACCGACGCCACCGCTGACACGCAGATGGAGCGCGCCAAGAACGCGCTGAAGCGGTTGCAGACCGGATCGATCAAGCAGGAAGTGCTGGGCGCCGTGCTCGCCATCGAATCGGCGCTCCAGACGCGCCGCGAGCAGCAGCAGGAGCAGTACGTCACGCTGGCCACCAAGCTGGATCGCCTCGGCAAACAGCTCGAGGACGCGCGTCGCGAGAGCACGACCGATGCCCTGACGGGGCTCGGCAATCGTAAGCTCTTCGACATGACCGCGCCGCGCGCGATCCAGATGTTCTCGCTGTCGCGTCAGCCGGTGGTGCTGCTCATGATCGATCTCGACAAGCTGAAGCTCGTGAACGACATGTACGGGCATCAGGCGGGCGATCAGGCGATCATCAACCTGTCGAAGGCGCTGTCGAAGGTGTTCCTGCGCCAGAGCGACGTGCTCTGCCGCCTGGGCGGCGACGAGTTCGCGGCGATCCTGCACAACACCGACTGGAAGATGGCGCAGACGCTGGGCCGTCGGTTGCAGGAGCAGCTGGCACAGATGCCGGCCCCGCACCCCGCGATGGAATTCAGCGTGGGCGCCTCGGTGGGTGTCGCCCAGCTCGAGTTCCACGAGGAAGTCGAGGAGTGGGTCGCCCGCGCCGACAAGGCGCTCTACAAGGCCAAGCAGAATGGCCGCGACCGGTGCGTGGTGGCGGAAGGGTTGGTTCCGGCCTGAGTCTTGGCCGGTGGTGATGTTGGCTGAGGCCGGCACGCATTGCGTGCCGGCCTCATCTTTTTGCAGAGTCCGGAAATGGTTGATTTCGGATGCTTTCGGCGATTTCCGGAGGCCTCTCGGGTGATGCGTCGGGTCTGCAGGTGGTGTAGGGTTCGTGCACCACTTTCTGGTGCGTCGCTTCACATGAATGAACATTCATACTCAGACCTTCGTAAGTCTTTGATCGATAAGGTTTTGCAATGATTAACCGTGCTTCATTTTAGGCTGTGTTGTCGTTTCGTTCGGCTTATGAATTGCAACGAGAATCACCAGAAAGAAGACCGT
>JBDHVK010000121.1:0-11850 GCA_039809645.1 Gemmatimonas sp. | reverse complement strand
GCCAGATCGGCGCGCGCGTGCGCCATGGCCGCGCGGGCACCGCGATAGGCACGCCAGGTGGTGGACGCCGAGGCCAGCACCAGCAGCAGCGCGCAGGTCGCGACGGCGAGCACGAGTGGCAACGCAAATCCGTATCGCCCTCGGTCCACGCGCGTCACTCGAGGCCCCGGGTCCAGGATTCGGCGCGCAGCGGCAGCTCCGTGACGAGGGAGTCCGGTGGCAGCACCACCCGTCGGGCGGCTGCCGGTGTGGTCGGACGGGCGACACGCGGCACGCGCGCCACGAGTGCAATGGCGGCCATCGAGTCGACTCGCGTAGTGACCGCGCCGGCGACGTCGAGGCCGCGCATCGTCAATCCGCCGCGCGCGGGCGACTCGAGCGGCCCGGCCACCGGCTGCACCGTCTCCCACGTGGCGCCATCGCGTGCCCGTCGGCCCAACCACCAGCGGCCATTGCTGCGGTAGTGGACGTACTGGACTTCCCGGTGCGCTTCGAGTGGCGCCCCGACGAGCAGCGGTGCACCCACCGCCGGTAGACCGGCCAGCGCGAGACGCCACCGCTGCCGCACCACCGACGCGCCGCACGGCCCCGCGCCCAATCGGCGGGCCGGCACCACCAACGCAAGCATCAGCGGCTGCGGAGCATCGTTCGGCGCCCCACCGGCGCTCCAGGCGCGTATGACGTCTCCCGCTCGCGTGGACTCGAGCCACGCGGTGGGCGCGAGTCCCGCCGCCGAGGCGACGTCGACGCCCGTGGAGTCGCTCGCGCACACCGTGACGACCCCCAACTGACTGTGCATCGCCAGCAGCGTGTCGCTCACCACCAGCAGATCACGCGCCGGCAGCGGCGCCAGCTCGGCGGCCAGCACGGCTCGCGCATGCCGAAGCTCACGCGCACCCGATTGTGCGGCGCTGTGAGCCCGACGATCAGCGGCCACCTGCACGAGCAGCAGCACGGCGCAGCCCGTGGCGATCACCATGAGCGGCAGGGCCGTGAGCAGCTCGATCAGACTCGAACCGTCGCGAGGCGGTCGTCGGTGACTAGTCACAGCGCACCCCGATGCGGGCGGTCACGGCGAGCGAGTCGTGACGCGCCACTCCGATCGAACGCCAACGGTCCACCACCTCGAGGGCGGCGACGTCTCCCGGCGTGCTCGTTCGGGTGGACTGATGCCGCGCCGACCACGGCGCGTCCCAGCGCCAGGCCCCGAGCCCGCACGACGCCCGCAGTGCGACCGCGCCACCCGATTCGACGCTCTGCGCCGCCCGATCGAACTGCAGCGCAGCATCGCCCATGGCCAGCGCGCCCTCGGCGACGAACGCCAGCGCCAGCACCGTTGCCGCCGCAAGCACAAGTGCCACGAGCGCTTCGACGAGGAGCTGGCCACGTCGGGCACGCGGCGAGCGATGGACTGAGAGAAATGCCATGGGCGCACCGTAGCATCGGCGCGCCCAGCGTGTGTCATCGAATCGACGCGCGTTGGATCATTTCCACGCGCGCGGCCGGCGATCAGGCTGGCGTGTTGGGAACGCCTCCCGGCGGCGTGACCGGATGCTCGTACGTCACGGCGCGCATGCCGCCCGTATGGAGCGGAAGCAGAATGACGAAGGCCGCTCCACCCTCACGCGCGCGCTGCACCCAGATCGTCCCGCCGAGATTCTCGATCGTGCTCGAGACGATGGCGAGGCCCAGGCCGGTGCCCTTGCCCGGCTGCTTGGTGGAGAAGAACGGCTCGAAGATGCGTTCTTCGTCTTCCGGGGCGACACCCGTGCCGGAGTCGGCAAGGACGATCTGCAGGAAGTGCGATGGCGAATCCGGACGCGCCAGCCAGGCCAGCGCGCGTTTGCTGGGCCGATGCGACCACCGCTGCGGCAGCGGGTCCGTGCGGCGCTTCTCCATGCTCTCCGTGAACGCGGCGGCGTCGTTGACCCGCGAGCGGATGACGATGTCCCCTTCGCGATCCATCGCATCGACGGCGTTGAGGAGCAGATTCACGAACACCTGCTCCAGATCGTGACGCTCGGCGTACACGATACCGTCCGGCGCCTCCAGCTCACGCGAAATGTTGAACCGCCTCGTGATCCCCTGATCTTCGAGCAGCCGCAGCACCTCGGTGATGATCTCATCGACGACGATCGGCTTCGGCGTCAGGCGGCGTGGGCGCGCGTAGTCGAGCAGGCCTCGCATGATGCGATCGATGCGCGTGATCTCCCGCTCGAGCGCGTCCAGCGGCTCCGTGGTCCCCGGGATATCCGATGTGCGCATGCGCAGCAGGTGCGCATAGTTGGCAATCGCCGACACCGGATTGCCGATCTCGTGGGAGATGCCGGCGGCGATGCGCCCCATGGTGGCCAGCTTCTCGACGCGCATGCGCGACTGATTGGCGGCCATCATCTGCTCGGTCATGCGATTGATGCTGGCGGCGAGCTGGTCGAACTCCACCGTGTCGCCTGGAGGCACGAGACGGGAGTTCTCGCCCCCGGCGATCGCCTCGGCCGCCTCGACACAGTCGGCGAGCGGCCGTTCGACCAGTTCGGAGACCTGACGTCGCAGGACGCTCGCGAAGACGAGCGATACGAGACAGACGAGCAAGGCCACCAGCGGCCAGCGCGTGGCCGGGGGCAGTTGCTCGGTGATCCACATCGTGATGATGATCGCACCGATGGCGGAGCCACTGGCAACGATCAGGACATTCCGAAGGCGATCATGGATTCGCGACAGCGGGGATTCTGGCACGAGAGGAGGATGCGCGCCGGGCGCCTCACGGGCAACTCTCCGCGCGTCAGCCAGCGGCTCACCGGAAAAAAGTGCGGGGGCCAGGCTGGATCCTGGCCCCCGCGACTACCCCCGGAGAGGACGGCTTACTTGCAGGCCGCGCCGCCCGGCTGCCCTTCCGCCAGACCGGCGGGCGTGTGGGCACCGACGCCGATGAGGCAGGTTGCGCCGGCCGCGTTCGCATGCGTCGCCGTGGCATCCCAACCCGTCGCATCGTTCGCGCCGATCGCAAGCGACACGCCGCTCGAGCCCGGCGGGGCCACGTAGCCAGCGTAGGTGTTGTTGTCCGAGAAGTACGCCTCGGCGGCCGACACCATGTTCTTCAAGTCCGACTTCATGGCCGTGACGTAGGCCTTCCGCTTCGTGTCCGCGAACTTCGGGATCGCGATCGCGGCCAGGATGCCGATGATCACGACGACGATGAGCAGTTCGATGAGGGTGAAGCCCTTACGTGAACGCGACATTGAGGGTGCTCCGAATAGAGAAAGTGGGGGGAGGCGACGGGTGTGGTGGTCCCGCCGATGCCACACCTCTGGGCAATGCGCATACCAGCCCCCCCGTCTCGCCCCATCCTCATGCACATGAATGACTTCCCATATCCGGCATACCATCGCTTCGGCGTCCTCGCCTGACTTTCCGCCAGAGCTCTTGCAGACTGCAATGTTCCCGACCGCGGTGGTCGGCCATTGGATGTCATTGAACGGTGACCTCCGGAAACGGAAAAGGGGCCGAGCGTTCGCCCGACCCCTTCCCCCCAACATCAGCCGACCATCAACCGACGGTCAGCACCGTGCGAGGATTGGCTTACTTGCAGGCCGCGCCGCCCGGCTGCCCTTCGGCCAGACCGGCGGGCGTGTGCGCACCGACGCCGATGAGGCAGGTCGCGCCGGCCGCGTTCGCATGCGTCGCCGTGGCATCCCAACCCGTCGCATCGTTCGCGCCGATCGCGAGCGACACGCCGCTCGAACCCGGCGGGGCCACGTAGCCAGCGTAGGTGTTGTTGTCCGAGAAGTACGCCTCGGCGGCCGAGACCATGTTCTTCAGGTCCGACTTCATGGCCGTGACGTAGGCCTTCCGCTTCGTGTCCGCGAACTTCGGGATCGCGATCGCGGCCAGGATGCCGATGATCACGACGACGATGAGCAGTTCGATGAGGGTGAAACCCTTGCGAGTGCGCTTCATTGTGATTCTCCAGTGGGGGTAGATCGACGGGCCGCCAGACTGGCGATCCTCGCGACACCATGGCGAATGGCAAAGCCTTTGCCACGACGAAGCCAACAAGTAAACCCATTGTCATGCAATCACTTACATCATTTCTACGAGCATTGCATCATTCTGTTTCCTACCGTCCTTTGCAAGGATTCTTGCAGGGTGCAACGGGTGCCTTCGAGGCGACAGCCAGCCATGCAACGGCGTGTCGGTTTTTGTGACAGTGTGGATGCGCGGCGTCAGGAGGCGGCGCGAATCGGCGCCAGGATCAGTGACAGTCCGGCTCGGAGCTGCTGCCGGCGCCGTTCCCCAGCGTGCACGTCATCCCGGGCACACTCGCGTGCGTGGCTGTCGCCGTCCACGTGGTGAGTGTGCCAGTGAACGTCAGCACCACGCCGTCGGAGCCCTGCGGGGCGGTGACGTTCGCGTAGCTGTTGTCGGCGGTGTACTGCGACTCCGCGAGGGACGCGAGGTTGCGCAGGTCGGCCTTCATCGACGCGATGTACGCGCGTCGCTTCGAGTCGCCGAACTTGGTGATCGCAATGCTGGCGAGAATGCCGATGATGAGCACCACGGCCAGCAGCTCAATCAAGGTGAAGCCGCGCCGGCGGGGCGCATCCGAATTCATTGGCGTCATGATCAGGCCTCGCCGTATCGCGCGAGCTTGCGATACAGGGTGGAAGGGTCAATGCCGAGCATGTCGGCGGCGCGGCTCTTGTTGCCGCCCTCGTTCTGCAACACCCACTGGATGTAGGCGCGTTCGATTGCTTCGAGCGTCGGGGTGATCGGGGCGCGTTCGCTGACCAGCGGTTCGGCACGACGTGCCGTCACCCGCTCCGGCAAGGCATCGGCGCGGATCGACTCACCCGGAGACAGGATGACGGCGCGTTCCAGCGCGTTCTCCAGTTCGCGGACATTGCCGGGCCAGCTATATGCCATCAGGGCGTCGAGCGCCTCCTCGGCCAATTGCTTGGGCGCCTCGCCGCGGGCTGTCGCCGACGCGCGCAGGAAGCTTTCCGCAAGCACCGGAATGTCATCCACGCGCTGGCGTAGCGGCGGCAGATGCAGTGCGATGACGTTCAGGCGATAGAACAGATCGGCCCGGAAGCTGCCGCGCTTGATCTCTTCCTCCAGATCGCGGTTGGTCGCCGCCAGCACACGGGTGTCCACCGCGACCGCCTCGGTGGCACCGACTGGGATGACCTCGCGCTGCTGCAGCACGCGCAGCAGCTTGACCTGCGTCGATGGCGTCGTCTCGCCGATTTCGTCGAGAAAGAACGTGCCCTTGTTCGCCGCCGTGAACAGACCGGACTTGTCCTTCACCGCGCCGGTGAACGAGCCCTTCACATGGCCGAACAGTTCGCTCTCGAGCAACGACTCGGGAAGCGCGCCGCAGTTGATGGACAGGAAGCTGTTGTCGGTCCGCGCACTGAGTTCGTGGATGTAGCGGGCGATCACTTCCTTGCCCGTTCCCGACTCGCCCGTGATGAGCACCGTGGAATCGGTGGGCGCCACCGTTTCGGCGAGACGCAGCACTTCCATCCATGCCTTGCTCCTGCCGATCGGACGGTTCGCCGCCGACGCATCACGCCGGCGAATCTCCTGCTTGAGCACCTGATTCTCAACGCGCAGGCGGCGATGCTCGGCCGCGCGCTTGAGGATCGCCACCAGTTCGTCGTTCCGGAACGGCTTCTGGATGTAGTAGAAGGCGCCCTCGTTCACCGCCTGCATGGCGGATTGCAGCGTGGCCTGCGCGGTCATGAGGATGACCGGCATGTCGGGATCGACCTGCCGCGCCGAACTCAGGACCTGCACGCCGTTCACATCCGGCATGCGCACGTCCGTGAGCACGATGTCCGGCTTCACGTCCGACAGCTTCTCGATGCCCTGCCTGCCGCCCTGCGCAGTATGGGGCTCGAAGCCCTCGGTCTTGAGGAGGATTCGCAGCGAATCGAGAATGCCGGTCTCGTCATCGACGACGAGCACACGCGGCGCCTCGGCGGCCAGGCCGTAGGTCATGTGGCAGCTCCAGTCAGCGGGGAGACATCCGATGCGGACGTCGCGCGAACCGACGGATCAATGGGAGTGAGCGTGGGCGACGCCTCGACGGGTGTCACCGCGGTGATGAACTCGGCGTCCTTCGAGACGGGGAGCAGCATCGTGAAGCGCGTGCCGCGAGGAAGCGAGTCAACGAGAATGGTGCCGCGGTGCGCCTCGACGGCACGGTGAACGACCGGCAACCCGAGGCCGGAGCCGCCGGACTTGCCGGTGACGAACGGCTCGAAGAGACGGGTGCGCAGCGCTTCGGGAATGCCGGCTCCATCGTCGGTGACGGTCACCGCGAGCAGCTCGCCGGTGATGGGCGTGACCGCCGACGTCCCGGGAGCCGACTGGTGGCGATGCACGTCGACGAACACGTGTCCGTCGGCGTCGACCGCCTGCAGGGCGTTGAGGACGAGGTTGAAGACGGCGCGATGCAGCAGATCCTCGTCCCCCAGCACGGGCGGGAGCGACGCGGCGATGTTGACCTGCACATCGACCCCCGCCTTTCGATCGGGGTGTGACGCGGCGAGCATCGTGGCCGTGTGCACCAGCGCGCCGACTTCCAGCGGTTGCACGCGGGTGAGACGGGCGCGGGCGAAGTCCAGAAAGTCGGCCAGGAGGCGACTCAAGCGATCGGCTTCGCGCACGACGAGACCGTGCAGGACCCGCTCGTCCTCGTTCTGCACGGATTCACGCGAGGCGCTGAAGCGGGCCAATTGCTCGGTGGCGCTCCGGATGCTGGCGAGGGGATTGCGGATCTCGTGCGCCAGCGACGCGCTCAACTCGGCCACCGCCTGCAGACGCTCGGCGCGAACGTGCAGCGACTGGACACGTTTGCTGTCGGAGATGTCCTGAAAGATCGCCGTGGCCGACACCGCCGATTCCGGGCGAGTCCCCTCGGCCACGGTGGTCGTCACGCCGATCTCGATGTCACCGGACTCGCGGTGAATCACCCCTTCGGCACGCGTGGTGCGCACCCGCTCGCGGGCGGTGCGTTCGAGCAGTTCCGCCAACTGCGGGGCCGTGGCCTGCAGCGAGCTCAGAACGGGTCGACCGGTGAAGGCCCGCAGATCGACGCCGAGCAGATCGGACGCGGCCGGATTGGCGTACAGCAGCCGCCCACGCGCGTCCACGGTCATGATCCCCGACCGAATGGTGCGCAGGATATCGGCCGCCTCGAGCTGCACCTTGACCAGCTGGGCGGCGAGGGCATCGCGCCCCATGCCGGCCTGTCGCAGGCGTGAGGCGATGAAGCCCGAGCCGGTGGCCACGATGGCGAAGACGGCCAGCTGCACGCCGACCCCGAGATACGGTGTGCCGGGACGCAGCCAGAGCACATCGAGCGCATACAGCGCGCTGGCGCCGACGGCGACCGCGAGTCCGCCGCGAAACGGGAGGAGCAGCGCGCCGCTCGCGATGACCAGGATATAGAGGGCCGCGAAGTTGGAGCTCCAGCCGCCTGTGATATGCACGATCGCCGTGACCAGGAGCAGGTCGATCGCGCATTGAATGCCATAATAGATGGGGCCCAGCGCTCGGCGTTCGATCTCGCTGTACATCGCCGAACCGACCGTGACGAGAATCGTGATGGCGAAGGCCAGCGTGGCCACGAGCGTGTCCACCGGCGCCGCATCATTCCAGACGAACACCGCCGCCACGAGAATCGCACACGCGAGCACGAGACGACCCAGCCAGACCCACCGGAGCATGCGCCGGGGGTCGAGCATCTCGTGGATCGGCTCGTGAGGGAGGGCGGGTGTGTAGCGCACGGGGTGTCGAGAGGGACCGTCGAGCACGCACGGCGGCGGACGGGGTCCGGCGCCGGACATGTTCATGCAGATTGCAAGAGGCGCGGAATGCCATGCGGTCTTGCAGATTGCATTACCCTGACGAATCAGCTCGCAGGTCGTTTCCTTCTCCCCATGTTTGTTGAATCTCCGGTGTCTCCCGAATCCACCCTGTCGGTCGGGTCGGTTTCGGGTCGGTTGCTGCTGGTCCTGCTGCTCGTGCTGCTCAACGCCTTCTTCGTGGCGGCCGAGTTCGCGCTGGTGGCCGTCCGTCGAAGCCGCATCGATCAGATGGCGGCGGATGGCGATCGCAGTGCGCAGGTGGTCCAGCGAGCACTCGGTCAACTTGACCGATATATCTCCGGAACCCAGTTGGGGATCACGCTGGCGTCGCTCGCGCTCGGGTGGATCGGCGAACCCGCCGTAGCCGTCCTGGTGGATCGCGTGCTGGCGCTCGTGGGCATCGCGCCGGCTCCGGGCGCGGTGCATACCGGTGCCGGCATCGCCGCCGCCTTTCTGGTCATCACCTTCCTCCACATCGTGCTGGGCGAGCTCGCGCCCAAGTCCATCGCGCTGGCCAAACCCGAGGGCGTGAGCCGCGTGGTGGTGCGCCCGCTGATGCTCTTCTCGCAGAGCATGTCGCCCTTCATCGGGCTGTTGAACGGTGCGGCCAACCGGCTGCTGCGCCTGGTGGGGATCGAACCCGTCTCGGAAGAAGGGCACGTGCACACCCCCGAGGAGCTGCGCCTGCTCGTCATGCAGGCACGCGCCCACGGCGTGCTCGAGGAATCGGACTCGGCGATGCTGGCGGGCGTGTTCGACTTCCACAACAAGCGGGCACTCGACGTGATGCGCCCCCGTACGGACATGGTGGCCATTGCCGAAGACGTCGATCGGGCCGAACTGGTGGAGATCCTCCGGCGCGAGCGATACTCGCGCTACCCGGTGTATCGCGACACGCCCGATGACATCGTCGGGGTATTTCTGGCGAAGGATTTCTGGCTCGCCGAGGAGCCGGAGACCTTCGAACTCACCGCGCACCTGCGGGATCCGCTGTTCGTGCCGGCGACGCGTGCGGCGGAACGGGTGCTGGACGACCTGCGCCGAACGCGCGCGCATCTCGCGGTGGTGCTCGATGAGTATGGCGGCACGGCCGGTATCGTGACGATGGAGGATCTGGTCGAGGAGGTGATCGGCGACATCGCCGACGAGTACGATCCGCTGTCGCGAGATGCCGTGCTGTTCGACGGCGTGCTGGAGCTGGCTGGATCGATGTCACTCGTGGATGTGCGCTCGGATCACAAGCTCGCCATTCCCGAGGGAGACTGGAGTACGCTCGGTGGCTACGCCTTCGCCCGACTGGGGCGACTTCCGCGTATCGGTGATCGGGTGGACTACCCGGAGGGCGAGCTGGAAGTGGTGGCGATGGATGGCCGACGCGTCGCGGCGCTGCGCGTGCACCGCCGAGCGGGCGTGGGTACGGAGTCGCCGACGTCATGAACCGAGCGCGACGCGCCCCCCTGATCGTCGCGCTGTGTGCGGGCGCGAGCGTGGCGTGGGCCTGTGGCGCCCACGCGGAGCGCGTGCGCGTATCGTCCGGAGAAACCGCCGTTGCGATCGGGCGGGATACGATCGGGCCACTCGCACCACCGGGCGCGCCGGCATCGGCGTTTCCGACGCCGTCGCGCCCCGTGGCCGATATCGTGGCCCCGCGCTGGACGGCGGAGGACGATCGCGACGGCGTGGGTGAATTCACGCGCGTGGCGCTGCTCGCGGGGATTGCCGCGGGACAGCACGTCGCTGATATCGGCGCCGGCGATGGGTACTACGTGGCTCGGCTGTCGCCTCTCGTGGGCAGCGCGGGCATCGTGTACGGACAGGACATCGTCCCCGACTATCTGGCGTTGCTGCAGCAGCGTGTGCGACGGGAACAGCTGCAGAATGTTCGCGTGGTCCTCGGCGACGCGCACGACCCGCGCCTGCCCGCCGGATCGCTCGATATCGCGCTCATGATTCACATGTATCACGAGATCGAGCAACCGTTCGGCGTCCTCTACAACCTGGCCACCGCGTTCAAGGCGGGCGGACGCCTGGTGATCCTGGATCTCGACCGACCCACCTTCGGGCATGGCACGCCGCCGGCTCTGCTGCGCTGCGAGCTGCGCGCGGCGGGGTATCGCGAGCGGCGCTTCACGCGCACGACGGACGACGAGTACGTCGCCGTGTTCGATGCCCCAAGCGCCGCGCAGCGACCCACTCCCGCCGCCATCCTGGCCGCCCTGACCCGAAGCCCCTGTCGCGCCTCATGACCTCCGCGCCGTTTCCCGAGGCCGACGCGCTCGAGATCACGCCGCAGGTGCGGATCCCGATGCACGAACTGGTCCTGACGGCCATTTCCGGCGGCGGGCCCGGTGGACAGCATGTGAACAAGAGTGCCACACGCATCGCGCTGCAGTGGAATGTCCGCACCACGCAGGCGCTGCGCGACGAGCAGCGCGCACGCGTGCTCACGCAGCTGGCCTCGCGGCTCGACAGCGAGGGGCAATTGCGCATCGTGGCCGGCGAGTATCGCAGTCAGCAGCAGAACCGACGGGCCGCACTGGAACGGTTCCGACTTCTGCTGGTCAGGGCGCTCGTCGTTCCGCGCGTCCGCAAAGCCACCAAGCCATCGCGAGGTGCCGTACTGGATCGCCTCACGGACAAACGCAAACGCGCCGAGACGAAGCGCCAGCGTCGACAGGATCATGACGAGTAACGCCGTTGCAGGACGCCGCGATTCAACCTTCGTACCGAAGCTGGCCAGTACCCTCAAGGGCTACACGCGAACGCAGCTGCTGAACGACCTCGCGGCCGGTGTGATCGTCGCGGTGGTCGCCCTCCCGCTGTCGATCGCGTTCGGCATCGCGAGTGGGGTGACGCCCGATCGCGGCCTCGTCACGGCGATCATCGCCGGCTTTCTGATCTCGGCGCTCGGCGGGTCGCGTGTCCAGATCGGCGGCCCAACGGGCGCCTTCGTCGTCATCGTGTCCGGCATCGTCGCCAAGCATGGTGTGGACGGGTTGATCGTCGCCACGATGCTCGCCGGCGGACTGCTCGTGCTGATGGGCGCCATGAAACTGGGTGGTGTGATCAAGTTCGTGCCCCAACCGGTGGTCATCGGCTTCACGAGCGGTATCGCCCTCATCATTTTCAGCGGACAGGTGAAGGACGCACTCGGGCTCACCATGGCCAGCGTCCCGTCGGAGTTCGTCGCGAAGTGGGAGGCCTACGGGGGCGCCCTCGGTACGGTGTCCCCGGTCGCCGTGGCGATCACGGCGAGTACGCTGCTGATCCTGAGCTTCTGGCCCCGCATATCCGTGAAGGTGCCGGCGCCGTTCGTGGCGCTCGTGACCACGACCGCGGCGGTGAGTCTGCTGGGACTCCCCGTCGAGACCATCGGCTCGCGCTTCGGGTCGGTGGGTGGCGGCCTTCCGGCGCCGCACTGGCCGCAGGTCAGCGTCGACACCGTGCGCGAGCTCGCTGGACCGGCGTTCACGATTGCCTTGCTCGCCGCGATCGAGTCGCTGCTGTCGGCGGTGGTCGCCGACGGCATGATCGGCGGCCGGCACCGTTCCAACATGGAACTCGTGGCGCAAGGCGTCGCCAACATTGCCTCGTCCCTGTTCGGAGGCATTCCGGCGACCGGTGCGATCGCGCGCACCGCGACGAACATCAAGAGCGGCGGCCGCACACCGGTCGCCGGCATGATGCACGCGGTGGTCCTGCTGGCCATCACCTTGTTCGTGGGCTCGCTGGCCGCGCGCATTCCGATGGCGACGCTGGCCGGCATTCTCATCATGGTGGCGTATCACATGTCCGAGTGGCGCAACTTCAAGCGCCAGCTGAAAGCGCCGCGCTCGGACGTGGTCGTGCTGCTCACCACATTCCTGCTCACGGTGGTGGTGGATCTCACCGTGGCCCTGCAGGTCGGCATGGTGCTCGCCGCGTTTCTCTTCATGAAGCGCATGGCCGAGGTGACCAACGTGCAGTCGATCAC
>JBDHVK010000120.1:0-11870 GCA_039809645.1 Gemmatimonas sp. | reverse complement strand
GGTGGGAAATTGTTGCCGGTTCGTGGGATGGTGGGCGGGGATTGCCGTGGTGGGTGGGGGTGGGCAGGAGTTGCCGACTGGACGGTGATGCAATAGCATCAGATGCATGCGCACCACTTTGGATATCGATACCGACGTGCTCGACGCGGCCAAGGAACGGGCGCGGGTGGAGCGGAAGACCACGGGGCAGGTGGTGTCCGAGCTCCTGCGCCGCGCGCTGACGACGCCGGCGGGGCCGCCGGTCGTGCGGGAACCGCCGGCGGTCTACGGGTTCCGCCCGTTTCCGGCGGGCGAGCGCGTGGTGACCAACGCGCAGATTGACGCGCTGCGCGACGACGACGCGTACTGAGTCGCCGCATGGCACCGGCTCGCCGATCGCTGTTGGACGTGAACGTGCTCATCGCGCTGCTCGATGCGTCGCATGTGTCGCATGACGCCGCGATGACATGGTTCGCGAAGGAGGGCGGCGACGGCGGGTGGGCGTCGTGCCCGATCACGCAGAACGGCTGCATCCGTGTGATGTCGCAGCCGACCTATGCGAATCCGCATCCGGTGGCGGCGATTGCCGAACGGTTGCGCGAGGCGGTCGCGACGCCGGCGCACCAGTTCTGGCCCGATGATTTGTCACTGTTGGCCAGCACGCGCGTGGACTTCTCGCGCGTGCACGGCGGTCGTCAATTGACCGACGTGTACCTGTTGGCGCTGGCGGTCGAGCGTGAGGGGCGGCTCGTGACGTTCGATCGTGCGGTGCCGCTGGCGGCGGTGGCGGGGGCCACTGCAGCGCATCTGCTCGTGCTCTAGCCGTGGCCGAATCTGAACGGCATACCACAGCTGAACAGCGTACCACGGACAACATGGAGGTCGCGGACGCCACCACGGAGACTGCACAACGACGGGGCGGTCTCCGTGACTGTGTCCGGTGGTTTCTGTCGTGTCCGTGGTGTGCCGTTCGGTTCACTGCCCACGCGCCGACTCCAGCAGTATCACCCCCCTCTCACGTACGCGGAGCCACGCGAATGTCCGTCGCCGGAAAGTCGTCGCCGGTGCAGAGCAACGGTTCACCGGTCGCGGCGGCCAACGCGTAGCTGAAGCAATCACCGTAGTTGAGCGACGCGTGATGACCGCCGCGACCGAAGCGCACGGCGGCTTCCTGGGCGATGGCTGCCTGCTCGCGATCGACGGGCACGAGCTCAATGCGCAGTTGCCGAAGGAGCGCATCCAGGTCGCTCTTCCCCGCTTCGCCAAATCTGCCGACCAGGACGAGGCAGGCCTCGAGCGCCGAGGCGACGGACATCCGGCGCGTGTCGGCGCTGTAAAGGGTGCGGAGCAACTGCTCGGCGCCGGGCTCGGCGAGGGCGATGGCGATGATCGCGGACGTATCCACGATCATTCAGGCGCTCCGTCTCGTCCGTAGCCGATGATGTCGTCGGCGGATCGGGGGTCGAGGATCGGCCGCTCGCGGATGCGCTGTTGGATGCGCCGTGGTTCCCAATATGGGTCCAGCGTTGGGATGACTTCCATGGCTGCTGAGGGGAGCCCGAGGTACGTTTCGCCCTATGTCCCCCGTAGCGCTGCCGAGCTTTGCGACGCTGTGGTCACGGCTGTGCGGCTCCGCGGCACCGGCGCGCGATACGCTGCTGGTATTCGGCAGTGTGCGCCTCGCAGCGGGCGATGCGGGGAGTCGCACCTCGCTCGTGGGCGCGGGCGAGTGGATCGAGCTCAGTGGGAAAGGGAGCTCGCTTGCGGACATCGGGCAGCGCCGCTTCCGCCGTGAGGCGAGTGTGGACAGCAGTGGGAGCTACGCGCTCTGCGGATTACCGACCGGCGTGCCGCTGACGCTGGCTTTTGCGGCCGCGCCGGGTGATTCGCTGCGGCGTGTGGCGTTCACCATGCCGGCGTCGACGGAACGTGTGGCGCGCCAGGATATCGTGCTTCCACAGGGCTCGGCTGCACGCGGTGCAACCGGCGTGCTCCGCGGCATGGTGCGCAATGCGCGCGGCGCGGGCATCGCCGGGGCGAGCGTGACCCTCGGCGAGTTCGAGGGGGTGCGCAGCGATGACAGCGGGCGGTACGTGCTCCGTGGCATTCCGGAAGGCACGCATCAACTCGAGGTGATGGCGATCGGCTATCAGGTGGCATCGCGACCGGTGGTCATCGACGCCGCGTCACCAGCCGTGATCGATGTGTCGCTGAGCGCGGTGACGCGCCTCGAGGCGATCAAGGTCGAGGCAACGGTGCTCGCCGAGCGCACGCGGGCGATTGAAGAGCGCGTCAGAGCGGGGTTCGGCTATCACCGGGATTCGACGGTGATGCGCGACTTCCCAGGTGTTCCCGAGGTGCTCAACAGCATTCCCGGCGTCCGCATGCGGCGAGTGGGTACGCGCGTCGTGGTCAGTGGGCCGTGCCCGAGCTGGGACATCCGCATTGATGGCCTCCCCGGCGATACCGACGATCTGCGCGCGCTCGATCCGCGCGATGTGGCGATGATGGAGGTGTACGTTCGCACGATTCCGAGCGAACTGATGTCCCGGCGGGGATGCCCGGTGTTGGTGTGGACCAAGCGGGGGTTGGGGCCGTGACTGTAGCGTTGCCGCTTCGAACTTGCCCATGGTGACCACTATTTGCCCATGGTGACTTGGACCCGCGAGCGCACGGATACCTATTGTCCGTTGGCGAGTAGGACTGATCTGACCACCAGTGCGTGAGGCCCAATGGCACGACAGGACTTTCGGGGGGGGGCGATGTCCCGTGATGGACTCGACCCGGTGGTTGCGTACAATGTGGACGAGGCGTGGGAAGAGCGGTTGGCGCTGCAGGTGCAACCGCGCAGGGCGCTGCTGACGCTATTCACTGCGGAGAGCGTCGCAGCTGCAGCGAGGACTTATCCGCTGGCGGTGATCGTGGTGCAGGTTACCGATGTGGCTCTGCGTCGGCTCGAGTTTGATCGGATCTGTGCCACCTTGGCGAAACTGGCCGCCCATCCCCGCGCAGCGATGATCGTTGGTGACGCAGCACTCTCGCCACGAGGGGCGTTGCAACTGGGAGGAGCAGGCGTGTCGGAACTCTTCGATCTGTCGGTTCACCGGGCCGTCGCGCAGGTGGCCCAATGGATCGAGCGCCAGGAGACTGCTGCGCTGCATCACGCCGTCTGGGCGGCTGCCGGGCTGGCACTGAGGCCTGAGGCCGAAACGATCATGCGGAGGGCACTGCGTCTCGCCGCTTCACCATTCTCCGTCTCCGACTTTGGCCTTCTGACGGCCACCGACGCTGCCACTCACCATGCGTAACCTACTATCGTATCTCGCGCTTATCCCGAGTTTGCTCGTCGCTGGTCAAACGCTCGAAGCGCAGAGGATTCCCCCAGTCCAACCACTGGGGCGACTCATCTGGAAAACGGCTGAGCACTTCACCGATGCCTCGTCAGTTGTGTTGATCGGCGATGGCTCGATAGCTATCGCCGATCCCGGCGCCCGTGAATTCTCGATCATCTCTGCAAGCGGTGTGGTGAGAAGGGTTGGTCGAGAAGGATCCGGACCCGGTGAGTATCTCCAGCCGCAGTGGGTTCATCGACTACCACGAAGTCGACTGGTTCTCGTTGATCCGCGCCAATTTCGACTTGCGATCTTCGACTCGACTGGAAAGTTCATCGAGACCAATGCCTTCCCTTCCGGCGGCGCAGCTATTCAGTCCACCCAGTTCGTTGACCGCTTAGGTCGTGCATGGTTTCCCTCCTTCTCAGTCCAAGACAATAGCAGGCGGATATCTCTGCTTCGTTGGTTGGTCGGCCAATCCACGATTGATACCGTCGCTCAGCTCCTAGGACCAAAGCTGGTGGTCACTCCCGTAACCGCGCGAGATGGCTCCAAGCGCGTGGAGGAGCTCGTCATGCGATACGTTCCCTACTCGCAAGCGGACGCGTTCGGTGTAGCGCCTGACGGAAGCTATGCAATTCTTCGTGCGAAGTCGGCGCGTGTTGAGTGGTACTCGCCGAATGCACAGCTGATTTCTCGCGTGGATTTCCCTCCGCCTAGAACAGTTCCGCTTCCGGATAGTACTCGAGCGCTCGTTCGCCCGGAATCGCTCCGCCAAGCGCTGGAGAACGATCAATCCGCATTTCAGACGGACCGCATCGTTGTCGCTGACGATGGAACGGTGTGGGCAAAGCGAACCCCTGCGCATCCGGGACAGAATGAGTGGCTCGCGTTTTCGAGGTCTGAATTGGTAGCGCGAGTCGCACTTCCACCGAGAACCTGGTTGATTGCCGCAGGCAACGGTCGCCTAGTGTTGACTCGCCGAGGAGACAGCGACCTACAGGCGATCGAGATCTATCAGCAAATGTCGCGAAAGTAGCATCGACGTTACCGCGCCGGCGCCAACTCCAGCAGCATCGCCACTGCATCGAGCGGCAGTCCCGTTCGATGCGCAATCTCCACCGGCGCGGCGCCGCTCGCGGCGAGCGCCTGCACAGCCTTGGGGGTGCGCGCGCCCCGGCCACTGCGGAGCGTGATCACCGGGGCAGCGGCCGCCGCGGTGCGCGAACGACGGGCGCGGCGATCGATCATCACGCCGCGCAGCCACGACGCGAGCGCGGCCAGCACCAGCGTGCCCATCACGCCAACGGCGGCGAGCACGCGCTGACGCGGTGAGATGGCCGGCGACATGAGCCAGGCACCGCCAACCAGGCCGAGCGCGGTCACGCCGATCAACAGCGCGGCAATCTTGAGACTTTGCACCAGCGCCTTCATGCGACGGTCTCCCGCAACGGACGCAGTTCCACGCGCAGCTTGCTCAGCGCCTTGCTGCGAATCTGCGAGACGCGCGACTCGGTCAGCTCGAGCACCTTCGCAATCTCGTGGAGCTTGAGCTCCTCGAAGTAGTAGAGCGAGAGCACCACGCGCTCCTGCTCCTTGAGCTTGAGGATCGCATCCTTGAGGTGCGACACCTCCTGCTCGTGCGTCAGCGACTCTTCCACACCGTTGGTCTCATCGGCGGTGAGCGTTTCGGCCGGCACCGGCGACGCGTTCTCGCGCTCGCCCGGCGCACGGTCGAGCGGAATCTGATGCGCACTTTCCACGTCGGCCTGCCAGCGCCAGAGCGTCTCGAGATCCACACCCAGCGTGGCGGCGAGCTCACGATCTTCGGGCGCGTGGCCGTGTTCCCTCTGGAACGCCTCGCGGGCCGCGGTGATCTCGCGCGTCTTGCGGCGAATGGAGCGCGGCACGTGGTCCTGCTTGCGCAGCTCGTCGAGAATCGCGCCGCGAATGCGGGGCGCAGCGAAGGTGCTGAAGGCGAGGCCGCGTGAGGCGTCGAAGCCTTCGAGCGCCGTCATGAGACCGATCGTGCCGGCGCTCACGAGTTCATCGAAGTCGGCGCGGACGGCCAACGTGCGGGAGACCTGACGGGCCACATGATGCACGAGCCCGAGATGCTCTTCGAGCAGGCGATCGCGGGCGGTCTGATTGCCGGCCTGATACGCTTGCCAGAGCTGGGCGTTCATGGCGACGGATCCGAGGGGGGTAGCGAGGGACACAGGTCAGGCACCGATGCGTGAGGAGAGTCGGGCGGCCAGCACATCCATCACCACCGCGTGGGCGGCGAGGGCAGCGGGCGATCCGGCGGCGGCATCCAGGAACGGCATGCCGGCGCGCAGGGCGGCGTCGAGCGTGGGGTCGGCCGGTACTGCGCCAGCCTGGCGCAGTGAAGCCCCAAGAAACTGTCGGGCCCCAGCATCGATGGCCTCGAAACAGCGGGTGGCGTCTGGCCCCTCATGCCGGTTGACGAGTACCTCCGTCGGAAGGGCACCATGACGCGAATGCACCGCTTTGATGAGCGCATACGTGGAGGCGAGGCCGATGGGATCGTGCCCCGCCGCCACCGCCAGCATGCGCTCACCGGCATGAGGTGTCACAGATCCGAGCACGCTGTCCAACCGCGAGCCCGCATCCATCACCACCAGGTCCATGCCTTCACCAAGCATGTTCACGCGCTTCATGCAGGCGCGGCGCTCGGCACTCGTGAGGGGCGTGGCATCCTCGCTGAGACGCGCCGGCCCACCGGCCACCAGCGTGAGCGTCGCCGTGATGGGCGTGCTCACGTCCATCGGCGCCGCGCGGCCACCACGCAGGTCCATCCAGCTCGCGCGCGGCGTGGCGCCGAACGTCATGGCGAGCGGACCAAGCAGATCGTCGGTATCGATCAACAGCACCCGGAAGCCATCACCGGCGGCCGCCGCGGCGAGCAGCGCCGCGAGCAGTGACGTGCCACTACCTCCGCGCCCACTGGCGCAGATCAAGGTGGGAACGCCCTCGGTGTGGCCGCCGCCCACGAGTCGCATGGCCGCCCGCACGCCTTCCGCCTGGGAGCGGGCGGCGGGCGCGGAGGCCGAGAGACTGCGGGGAGGGGTGAGCATCATTGGCGCAGCCATGGGTTACGCGGGCATCCAATCGGGTTCCGCATCGGCCGAGAGCCCCCAGCTGCGCAGCAAGCGCGGGACGCCGGCACCGAGATCGGCGGGGACATCCTGACCGTCGGCGATCCAGCGCGTGGGCATGCCGAGCGACAGCGCGAGGTCGGCCACGCCCGTTTCACGCGGCACTTCGTCGAGCTTGGTGATGAGCAGGTGCGTCGCCCCGCGATGCGAGCCGCCGAGTGCCGACTTGGCCGCGCTGTAGTTGCGGCCGATGTCCACCGCGAGATCGGCGCGTAGCGAGGCCGGCAGCACGAGATGCACTTCGTCGGGCCTGATCGCGTCGAGCAGTGAGCGCCACCGCTCGGTGAGCTCAGCCTTGTTGGGGCTTCGCCCCGGCGTGTCGATGATGATCACCTCGCACTGCGCCGAGAGGCGCTTCATGGCGGCGTCGACTTCCTTCTCGTCGTAGACCACCTCGAACGGCACGTCGGCGAGATCAGCGTACGTGGCCAGCTGCTCCATGCCGCCCACCCGATAGGTGTCGATGGTGAGCAGGCCACAGCGCCCGGCGCCGAACAGGCCGCGCTTGACGGCGAGCTTGGCGGCCGTGGTGGTCTTGCCGGCACCCGTGGGCCCCACGAGTGCGATGCAGAACGGCCGACCATCCGCCTTGCGCAGCGTCGTTGGCAGCGACGCGGGTGTGAGCCGCGCACGCACGCCATCGATCGACGCGCTTGGCGCGGCCAGCACTTCCACCATCGGCACGCCGCCCTCGCGGACGGTGCGCGTGTGGAGAATCATGACATCGTCGCCCAGCGTGCGGCGCGCGCGTTCGGAGACACGCGAGATGTCGGCACCGCGGAAGCGTTCAGCCTGTGGATGGCTCATGGGTCGGGACGCGAGGAAATCAGCCATGGGTCATCTCCCACGTGGCAACGCTGCTGAGGGTGATCTGCGCCGGAAGTTCGGCGAGCGAGACCACCGGGAGGCTCGGCAGCACGGGTTCGATCAGGCGCCGCACGCCCACGCGCAGCGACGGCGGCGTGATGAGCGGCAGCGGACGGCCATCCACCGCATAGGTGGACGCCAGATGATTGAGTTCACGCAACAGACCGGCGAGGAGCTCCGGTGTGAGCATGGGCGCGTTGCCCGGCGACGTGCGCGGCGAGAAGAGGCCAAGCAGCGCGCTTTCGAGACGCGAGCCGATGGTGATGCCGCGAACACTGCCGGTCTGGTCGGCGAACATGCGCGCGATGACGTTCGTGAGCGCCTTGCGGACGCACTCGGTGAGCGCCTCGGGATCCTTGGTGCTGTCGGCCCCATCGCCGAGGGCCTCGAGGATCGACACGAGGTCGCGAATGGGCACCCGCTCGCGAAGGAGGCGCTGGAGCACGCGGTGCAGCACGCTGAGCGACACCTTGCCCGGAATGATCTCTTCCACGAGCGCGGGGTGCGACTTCTTGAGCGTCTCCACCATTTCCTGCACTTCCTGGCGGCCAAGGAGGTCGGCGGCGCTGTTCTTGAGCGTCTCGAGCAGATGCGTCGCCACGACGGTCGTGGGTTCCACGACGACGTAGCCAAGCGCCTCGGCTTCCGACTTGCGCGCACTGTTGACCCACTTGGCGGGCATGCCGAAGCTCGGGTCGACGGTTTCCATGCCGTCGATCTCGGCGACCACGCCGCCGGTATTGAGGGCCATGACGAAACGCGGCAGCACTTCGGCGCGCGCCACTTCGGAGCCGCGCAGCTTGATCACGTATTCGTTGGCGGGCAGGCTGATGTCGTCGCGAATGCGAATGGGTGGCACCAGGATGCCCAGTTCCACCGCGGCCTGCTTGCGGAGCAGCGAGATGCGTTCGAGCAGGTCGCCACCCTGACCGGCGTCGATGAGCGGAATGAGCGCGTAGCCCACTTCGAGTTCGAGCGGATCGATCTGGAGCAGGTCGCGCATCGGATCCGAAGGAGCGGGCGCCTCGACCGGCTCGACCGGCGCGCTCATCGTCGCCGCCAGCGCGAGGCGCGCCTTGTTCGACTTTTCGGCGAACTTGCCAAGCACAATGGCGCCGGCTGCGAGCGAGGCGAACGGGAACATCGGAACGGCGGGGACGAGCGCAAAGGCGCCGAGCACGCCGGCCACGATGTACATCGCGCGCGGGTTGGCCCCGAGCTGCTTGCCGAGCACCGTGCCCATCTTGTCGGTGCCGGTCGCGGCCGTGACCATGAGACCGGCGGCGGTCGAGATGATCAGTGCCGGAATCTGCGAGACGAGGCCGTCACCGACGGTGAGGATGGTGTACGTCGCACCGGCCTTGGCGAGCGGCATGCCGCGCTGGACCACGCCGATGAAGATGCCGCCGAGAATGTTGACGACGAGGACGAGAATGCCGAGGATGGCGTCGCCCTTCACGTACTTGGAGGCACCGTCCATCGCGCCGTAGAAGTCGGCGGTGCGCGCGATTTCATCGCGGCGCACGCGCGCTTCCTTCTCATCGATGAGGCCGGCCGAGAGGTCGGCGTCGATGGCCATCTGCTTGCCGGGCATCGCATCGAGGGTGAAGCGCGCCGCGACTTCGGCGATGCGCCCGGCACCCTTGGTGATGACGATGAAGTTGATGCCCAGCAGGATGAGGAAGATGACGATACCGACGGCATAGTTGCCGCCGATGACGAAGCTGCCGAACGCCTGAATGACCCGACCCGCGTGCGCTTCCGTCAGGATGAGACGCGTTGAGCTGACGTTGAGGCCGATGCGGAAGAGCGTGAGCAGCAGGAGCAGCGCGGGGAAGCTGCTGAAGTCGAGCGGATTCGTCGTGGACAGCGCGACGAGCAGCACGGCGAGCGACGCCCCGATGCTCGCGGCGAGACAGAGGTCGAGCAGCCCTGGCGGCAGCGGAACGATGATGAGCGCCAGGATGAGCACGACGGCCAGCGCGAGCGCGATGTCGGCACGCTTGCCCGGGGCGACGGCGCCCGAGTTCGGAATCGGAAGGGCCGCCGAGGTCATGCCGCCATCTCCGCGGTACCCTGCCACTTCTGGCCGTACTTCTGCCGCTGCCGCATCACGAAGGCGAGGACTTCAGCGACGGCCAGATACATCTCGACCGGAATCATCGTGCCCACCTTGGCGACCTTGATGAGGGCACGGGCGAGCGGCTTGTTCTCGATGACAGGCACACCATGCTGGAACGCGAGCTCCTTGATGCGTTGCGCGATCTTGCGTTCGCCAAGCGCGACGACATAGGGCGCGGGCGCGACATTCGGGTCGTACTTGATGGCAATGGCGATGTGCGTCGGGTTGACGATCACGACATCGGCCTTGGGGACGGCGGCGAACATCGCGCGGCGGATCCGCTCGCGCGCCACCGCTCGGCGGCGGCTCTTCACTTCCATGTTGCCTTCCTGCGACTTCGCCTCTTCCTTGACCTCCTGCTTGGTCATCTTGAGGTCTTCGAAGGTCTTCCATTTCTGGAAGCCGTAGTCGAATCCGGCGAGGACGAGGAACATCAGACCGGCGTTCTTGAGGAGCGCCATGCCGTAGTGCTCGACCAGCGACATCATGGCGAGCGGGCTCGAGTTCAGCACGAGCGACTGGATTTCGGGCCATGCGTTGCGCAGCGTGGCATACACCGCCCAGCTCACGATGCCCATCTTGGCGAGCGCCTTGAACAGCTCGGCGATGGACTGCGTGCTGAACGTGCGCGACAGATTCGCCATCGGGTTGAGCCGTTCCCACTTGGGCGCCAGCGTCTTGGCGGTGAGCAGCCCCCCCGTCTGGAGCGCCTGCACGCCAATGGCAATCACGGCCATCGCGCCCATCATGCCGACCATGGCGATGATGGTGCGCGTGGAGAGCGCCTGCAGCCACGTGATCATCGAGACGCCTTCGTGCGAGCCGTCGCCCGAGGAGGCAAGCAGCTGGCCCATCATGCCGAGGAGGAACTCCCACAGCGTCTGTCCCGCGAAGGACATGACCATGAGGAAGCCGAGCAGAAAGGCCGCCGTGTTGAACTCGGGGCTCTTGGCGATCTGGCCCTTCTCGCGGGCGTCTTCGAGGCGTTTACCAGTCGGTTCTTCGGTCTTCTCGCCGGATTCGTTCTCCGCCATGGGTCGTGGTTGTCAGCGCCTCCCCGCCGGCGCGGGGGCCACCTGGGCCGCCCGCGCAAAAGTGTCGAGGTGCTGCTGATAGCGCGGCGCCCAATGCCCGAGTGTCTGCACGAGGAGGCCGAGCGATCCGGCGACGGTCAGGAGTCCCAGCCCGATCTGCAGCGGGAAGGCCACGCTCATGATCTGGAGCTGCGGCGCCGCGCGGCCGAGAATCGCAAGCGCGATGTTCGCGAGCATGACAGCGGCGATGACGGGCGACGCGAACTGCACGCCAGTCGCAAAGATGGTGCTCGCACTCTTGACGAGCGCGAAGAGCCCGGCGCCGATCTCGATTGGCGCGCCGAGCGGGAAGATGCTGAAGCTTTGCCCGAGGGCCTGCAGCATGAAGAGGTGGCCGCCGGTGCCCATGAGAATCACGAGCGCGAGGATCTGCATGAAGCTCGCGAGGATCGATCCCTGGGTGTTGTTGACCGGATCGAAGATCGCGGCGCCCGAGAGGCCGATCGTGGTGGTCATGAGCTCACCGGCGAACTCGGCGCCGGCGAGGGTGAGCGCGGCGGAGAGGCCGAAGGCCATGCCGAGCGCCGATTCGGTGAGGAAGCTGGCAGGGGTGATCGCGAGGCCTGCCCGGTTGGCGCTTTCCATGCCGCTCGGCAGGAGCAGCACGGCAAAGAGCACGAGCAGGGCAGTGCGCAGTTTCATCGGGATCTGCTTCGATGACCACGCCGGGGCGACGAGCAGCAGCCCGCCCACGCGCAGCGCCACGAGCACGGTGGCCGTGGCGACGCCAGGGGCGAAGAAGTCGGGGAGGCCGCTCAGGATGCCGTTCACGACGGTCGTCCGGATCCGTTCAGCGCGTTCAGCCGACCATCGCGGGAATGCCGCGGATGATCTGGGTGGTGAACTTCATGAGGATCTGGATGAGCCAGGGGAGCCCGACGATGAAGGCGCCGCCCACCAGGACGAGCTTGGGGACGAACGAGAGCGTCTGCTCCTGGATCTGGGTGACCGACTGGATGACGGACACGACCAACCCGACGCCCATGGCGATGAGCAGGAGCGGCGCGGCGACCATGAGGGCGGTCAGGATCGCGTCGCGGCTGAGGTCGATGACGAGTTGGTGGGACATGAGTCGGTCGTGGGGTGGAATTGCCGAGTTCCCTGAAAGCAGGGTTGGTGCCACGGATCACCGTCCGATCAAGAGCTCTGACCCCTTGAACTAAGTTGTTGTTTGGGTTGGTATTAGCGTATTCGGAGCGGGCTTGGGTGGCGTGGGGCGTATGCGGGCGCTTGGTGTAGGCGGCAGGGATTGCCGGGTGGGAAATGCCGTATCCGGGTTTGGGTTTTGGAGTCGGTT
>JBDHVK010000119.1:0-11894 GCA_039809645.1 Gemmatimonas sp. | reverse complement strand
CGACAGCGGCCACGCGCCGGTGTCGTCGGGCAGGAGGCCGAGTTCGATGAGGGAGGCGCGGTCAGTCTGCATTGGGCATTGGCGAAGGTGGCGAGCACCCGTCGTACCGCGCAGACCGGCGAGGGTTCCCGTGGATATGCCCCACACGCGTTCGAATGAACCAATCGCCGTTCGAACGATGACGCACCGACGGCCCGCCGCGCGTAGGCTACCCAATGCGGCACCGCGACCTGACGGATCAGATCATCCACGCCTACTACACCGTGCGACGGCGGCTTCCGCACCCGCTGGAAGAAATGCCTTCCTGAGATACTCATACCGTAGTTATACTGTAGTATGAAAACAGCCATCTCCCTCCCCGACGCCCTCTTTGCCGAGGCCGATGCCGTGGCCACGCGACTCGGTGTCTCGCGCTCCGAGCTCTATGCAACGGCGCTCGCGGAGTACCTCGCGAAGTTCCGCGACGCGCAGATCACCGCGAAGCTGAACGCCGTATACGAACGCCCCACGCCGTCGGACAGGGCGCTGCGGTCGGCCGCGAAGCGCCTGTTCGAGGACGAGACGTGGTGAACACGGCGCTGCGGCGCGGAGAGGTCTGGTGGGCGGAGCTGGGCGATCCAGTCGGGTCGTCGCCTGGCTATCGCCGGCCCGTGCTGATCGTGCAGGCCGACGCGTTCAACCGGAGCCTCATCGGTACGACCGTGGTGGTGATGTTGTCCTCGAACCTTCGGCTGCTGGACGCGCCCGGCAATGTGCTCGTCTCCAGGCGCGCGAGTGGCTTGAGCAAGGATTCCGTGGCCAACGTATCGCAACTGCTCACTCTTGATCGCACGCTGCTCACCGAGCGCACCGGCAAGCTACCGGCCGCGGTAATGCGTCGGGTTGAGCAAGGCCTGGGCCTCGTCCTTCAGCTCGAGGCGAGTTGATACGGCACTGATGCGGAACAGGTGCGGAACACCCGTTAAGCGCAGGTGAGAAACGCGCTAGATTTCCCCTATGCGCCGCCTGCTCCCGCTCCTCGCCCTCGCCGCCGTGACGCTGGCCGCCGCCTGGCGCCCGGCACCGCAGATTCCGCATAACACCGTCCTCATTTCGCTCGACGGCTTTCGCGCGGACTACATCACGCGCCCCTACGCCAAGCGGCTGCGCGAGCTGGCGGCCCGCGGCACGCGGCTCGAGCGGATGATCCCGGCGTTCCCCAGCAAGACGTTTCCGAATCACCACACCGTGGTCACCGGGCTCTACCCCGAGCACCACGGCATCATCGCCAACACGATGAACGACAGTGTGATCGGGAAGACGTTCACCATCAGCGATTCGATGGTGGCCCGCGACACCCGCTGGTGGGGTGGCGAGCCGATCTGGAACACCGCCGAAAGGCAGGGCGTCAAGACCGCCGCGATGTTCTGGCCCGGCAGCGACTACGAAATTCAGGGGCGCCGGCCAAGCTGGTATACGCCATTCAACAACAAGTATCCGAATCGCGACCGCATCGCGAAGGTGCTCGAGTGGCTCTCGATGCCCGTGGGTCAGGGGCCGCGCTTCGTCACGCTGTACTACAGCACGACCGACGACGCTGGTCATGATTTTGGGCCAATGCACATCAAGACCGACAGCGCCATTGCTCGGGTGGACACGCTCGTGGGCGAGTTGCTCGATGGCATTGCCGCGCGCGGTCTCACGGATCGCACGAACATCATCATCGTCTCCGATCACGGCATGACGGAAGTCGACACGTCGCGGCAGGTGTTCCTCGACGATTACATCAATGTCGACGACGCCGACGTCGTGGACTGGTCACCCGTCGTGGCCATCACACCCAAGCCCGGCAAGTTCGACGCCGTCTACGCGGGGCTCAAGAGGGCGCCGCATGTGCAGGTGTATCACAAAGACAGCGTCCCTGAGCGCTTTCACTATCGGAGCCATCCGCGCATCACCCCGATCGTGCTCATCGCCGACGAAGGCTGGTCGCCCACCACGCGCTGGCGCGCCGCCAATCGCAAGCCGATTCATGGCGGCACGCATGGCTTCGACAATCAGCTGCCAAGCATGGGCGCGCTGTTCCTCGCCGCGGGGCCGGATATCGCACAGGGGCAGGTGCTCAAGCCGGTGCAGAACATCCACGTCTACGAGCTGCTCGCCAAACTGCTCGGCGTGAAGCCGGCGCCGAATGACGGGTCTCCGGATTCGTTGCGAGCGGTGTTGCGGCGATAGTCACCGGCGGCACCGCTGGCGCGTTGAGTACTTTTACTCAGGACACTGAGTAATTCGTCAGGGGATTCGCGCCACGCGCTCCACCACCCGCATCACGTCTCCTAATCTCGGCCGCTCCGTACACCAGACCAGTCGATCGCCCGCCGCTTCGACCAGCGCATCCGCCTGGTCGCCAACGGCCAGTGCCTTGGCAACCACCAGCACAAGCGGACGGTCGCCGACCTGCGACACGAACGCTGCCTTGGCGCGCAGATATTCGGGCGTCCAGAAGCCCACGAGCTCGACCAGCGCCTCGCGACCGTCGGCGTGACGCACCGTAAAGTCGGGAAGGGACACGCGTCCGCCGTGGACGACGGGAGTCCGCTCACGGGCGAGCGTCCACCCGGCGGTGAGCCCTTCACGCGCGGCACGAAAATCCCGCGCGAACCGTCGCTCCCAGGCGCTGTCGAAGCGATGACGAGTGGGCTCTGGCCCCACGCGAACGGCGCCCGCGCCATCGGCTCGTGTGCCCCGTGCACGACCGCGAATCGTGAACGTGCGCGCTCCTTCACCGTGAACGATCGTGGCCCGCAGCTGCCACGCCGTCGCACGCGACACGGCCGGCATGATGCGTGCAAAACGCACACCGTAGCGCGACGAGCGCGCCACATACGCGGCCGCCGGCCCCGTCAACACGAGTCGATAGCCGCGCCCCACGCGCGTCACGTCGTACATGAGCCGCGCCAGCTTGATCGACGCGAAGAGCGCGCGCCACCCACCGCGGACCCGTACCTCGACCTGGGACGCATCGCGCAGCACGGCGCGCCCCAGCTCAAGGTGATAGCGGGCCAGCAGTTCGCGGCCGGTCCACGTTGGCGCGTCGGCCAGTGTCCAGGCGGCGGGGCGATCGTCGTAGAGCCCGGCCCACAGCGCCTGCGCCGACGCATCGTCCATGGTCACCGCGGCGTACGGGGCGAGTTCGTCACCCGGCAGCGGCGGCCAGAGCGCGGTGCGGGCCGCAAACACGCGAAGTCGTTGCTGGGGGCGCTCCGCCGCGCCGGCGGGCGGTACGAACCGACAGCCCATCAGCAGCGTCTGCGCCAGCCCGCCCAATCGCGAGACGTCGCGCACGCGTCGCTCCTGCCGCCGCAGCGCCTCCTCCACGGACGCACGCGGCCAACCCTCGAGCTTGCGAACGAGCCGGCAGAGGCGATCGGCAAATCGGGTCACACGCCCATCGGGGTCGCGCAACGGAAGCACCGTCACGCGTCGCCCGTCGTCGGTCATGAACGGCGTGACGTTGGCGCGCGTCAGCATGCGGACGACCCCGTCACAGGCCGAAGCCCAGCTGCGACTCGGCGACGCGCCGCACACCGGCCGTGCGCTTCTGCGCGGCAAAGAACTCCCAGGTGCCGGCCGCGACCACCTCGAAGAGCGAGGCGACCTCGTCGCCCTGACGGCGCAAGAGCCGGCCGAGTCGCTGCGTGTGCTGCCGCACGCCACCGCGCGAGGAGTCGCCGAGTACGATGCCCAGCTTCGCATTGGGAACATCCCAGCCTTCATCGAGCACTTGCACCGTCGCCACGGCGCGCACGGTGCCGTCACGCATGCCATGCAGGATGGCGTGTCGCTCCGACGCCGGCGTGGTGGCCGTGATGAGGGGAACGGCGAACCGGCGCGACACCTCGAGCGCCATGTCTACCCCGCCGCAGAAGAGCACCGCCTGTTCCTTCGGGAAGAGCCCCAGCAATCGTCGCGCCTCGTCGAACTTGGCCTCGGCCATCCGCACGATGCGTTCACGCTCCAGAAAGTCGCGAAAGGCCCGCCGCGCCGCCGGCTCACGTCGGGTACGCGCGACGAACCGCTTCCACGCCTCCGCCGGCGTTTCCCCGTGAGCGCGCCACTGGGACTGTTCGCTGTACCGTTCGAACCGCGCGGTACAGGCATCGTAGCGCGCGCGCTCCGCCCTGGTGAGATCCACATACCGCCGCTCCAGCGCGAATCGCGCGAGCTCGGCGTCGGTCATTTCTCCGATGAGTCTGCGGTACACCACGGGCCCGATCAGGCGCGTCAGGGTCGCGTCCTGACCATTGGGATAGGTCGCCGTGAGGCCAAGCCGCGCCGCAGCGGGGGCGATCGTCAACGCGTCGTGCCAACTGCTCGCGTGGCCGTCCCCGTGGTCGGCCAGCCGGTGGACCTCATCGCACACCACGAGGCCAAAGCGCGCCCCATGACGTTCGAAGAGGGCAAACGCGGAGTGATAGGTGGTGACGGTGATATCACACACTCGCTTCTCGTCACCGTACCAGGCGCCCACGCGTTCGACGCCAAACGCATCGGCCAGCTGCGTGAACCACTGCGCGACGAGTGCCCGAGTGGGAACGATGACGCACGCGTGCTGGGCGCAGGCATCGATGGCCAGCAGGGCGACGAACGTCTTCCCCGCCCCGGTTGGCAGCACCACCGATCCACGACGCCCGGCCGCCTGCCAGCGCGCCAGCGCTTCCTGCTGCGCGTCACGCGGGATGCGCCAGTCGAGCACGCGATCGGTCGCCAGGGTCGACGGTGACGACGTCTCGCGTACGCCGTGGGCCTCGGCCCACACACGAAGGAGCGGGTAGCAGTGCCCGGGTGCGACCCAAGCAGCGAGCCGGCGATCCCACACCAGCGTCGCTGGTGGGTCTGGGAGGCGGTCACCGCGTACGACGGCCAATCCGCTCTCGAACGAGAGCGTCGGCGTGCCCTGCTCAGGCACGCCCGCCGCTGTGCGGGGCCGTCGGCACCCGCGCCCCACCCACGTCGCGAATCAGCACCCACACGCTCCGCGTGCGCCGCGAGAACCAGAGGTGCACCAGCACATCGCGCGGATGCTGCTTGAAGGCGAAGTGAAACGGAAAGCTCACATCGAGCGATTCCTGGATCACGCCATTCGCAAAGCGCCCGTAGAACTCCTGCACCCGCGTGCACGGCGCAACTTCGGTGAAGAACTGCCTCCCGATCGCCTCGCTCGGCGGCAGCGACGCCAGCGCAGATTCGGTCGCATTGTACTTGAGAATGCGCCCCGTCGTTTCGAGCTGAATCACGCCATACGGCAGCAGATCGAGTTCGGCCGTCGACATCAGGTCGACGGTCTCGAGGAGCTCACGGATGGAAGGCGCGGCGCGCTCAGCGGTCACAGAGGCGAATCGGGGCTGCAGGTGTGAATAGCATAACGCACGAACCCCGAAAAATGCTTCCGGACCACCAGTCCAAGTGATTGTCACGGAACATTTTCCACCGCCATTCACCCACAACCCCCCACTTAGAACCCCAAACCCCAAACTGATCCGTTCAAACCAGCCGCCCGCACATATATTTCGGCATATGTTCGGGTATATCGAGCTCCACTGCCACTCCGCGCTGAGCCTCCTCGACGGCGCCGCCCTCCCCGAGATGCTCGCCGAACGCGCCGCCGCGCTGGGCTACAATGCCCTCGCCCTCACCGATCACGACGACATGGGGGGCGTCGTCCGCTTCGGCACCGCCTGTGAGGCGGTGGGCATTGGCGGCATTCTGGGCGCCGAACTCACCGTGCGCATGCCCGAGTTGAGCGGGAACGGGCCGCGCCGCGAGCGACGCACCCATCTCGTCCTCCTCGCCGAAACGCGTGAGGGCTATCGCAACATCGCGTCGCTCGTCACACGCGCGCGCATGGACAGTGAACGCGGCCGACCGAGTGTGCCGTGGGCACTGGTCACGCGCCATGTGCAGGGCGTCACCGCGCTCACCGGCTGCCCGCGCGGCTGGGTGCCGCAGCTGCTCGCTGAAGGCAACGTCGATGACGCATGGACCGCCGCGTGCGAACTCCGCGACGTGTTCGGCGAGCATCTCGCCATCGAATGCTGGGATCATCGTCTCCCCGAAGAACGCGCGCTCGTCGATCAGCTGCGCCCCCTCGCCGCGAAGCTCGGTGTGCCATGGGTCGTGACGAACAACGTGCACTACGCCACGCCCGATCAGCGCATCGTGTATGACGTGCTTGCCACGCTGCGCCATCAGCGCACGCTCGACACCATGGGCACGCGCCTCAAGCCCAACGCCGAGTGGGCGCTCAAGAAGCCGTCGCTCATTTACAAGCGGTGGCGTGGTGCGGAAGAGGGCGTGCGGGAGACGCTGCGCATTGGCGAGCGCTGTGCCTTTCGGCTCGAGCAGCTCAAGCCGAGCATGCCGGCGTTTCCGCTGCCGCCGGGGGTGACCGCGAACGAGTATCTCGCCCGTCTCGTCGAGCAGGGCGCGTACGAACGCTGGGGAAACGCGCGCACGGCCAAACACGATCGGCAGCTCGCGCATGAACTGGGGATGATCCGCAAGCTCGAACTCGCCGGCTTCTTCCTCACCGTATGGGACATCGTGCGCTTCGCACGCCGCGAAGGGATTCTCTGCCAGGGGCGCGGCTCGGCGGCCAACTCGGCGGTCTGCTTCTGCCTCGGCATTACCGCAGTGGACCCGATCCGCATGGAGCTGCTCTTCGAACGCTTCCTGAGTGAAGACCGCAAGGAGCCACCCGATATCGACATCGACTTTGCGCACCGCGACCGTGAGCGCGTGCTGCAGTACGTCTACAACCGCTACGGACGCGAGCACGCGGCGATGGTGTGCGAGCAGATCACGTGGCGCGGGCGGAGTGCGGTGCGCGATGCGGCGCGGGTGCTCGGCTTCAGTACGGAGCAGGGGGATGTGCTGGCGGCGTTGTCGGATCGGTTCAGTGCGCGATCGACGGCGGAGGCACTGCGAGTCGACGACGAGAACGACGGAAGCTGTGAAAGCGGAAGCGGTGACGGCGGTAAAATGGAAGGCGGGGGCTATGGGAACCGCGAGGCTTCGCGGCTTGGGCAGAACATGATTCGCGGGACCGAGGCGACCACCAAGGCACGGGTGGTGCGTGAGGCGGCGCGGAAGGTCGCGTCCACCGCGAAGCTGACGGCGAGTGATCGGCCTCGCCCCAAGGCGAGTTACGAGCCCTATGGCTCGCCCAATGCGCAGCGGGCGCCCAAGGGGATATCCGAGCGCGACGCCACCTGGCAGCAGTTGCTCGACCTGCAGGCCGAACGCAAGATCGAAGGCGACGAACGCGCGCATCTGGGTCCGCTCGCGAAGGGCGCTGACAACTCGCGCCCGGGTGGGCGTGCGCGTCCGAAGCTCGATCCGTCGTCGCGGGTGCCCGTCGAGACGTATGCCGAAGGCTACACCGATGCCCACGCCGACGAATCACACGAAGAGCGTCGCAACCGCACGACGGCGACGCGTGATGGCATCAGTGGGCGCGACATGCTCACGCGCGCGGGGCTCGACCCCAATGATCCGCGGGTGAAGCAGCTCGCACATGTCGTGGACGGTCTGCATCAGCTCCCGCGGCACCGCTCCATCCACGTTGGTGGCTTCATTCTCACTGAAGAGCCGCTGGGCTCCATCGTCCCGATCGAACCGGCGTCGATGCCGGGGCGCACGGTGATTCAGTGGGAGAAGGACGATCTCGACCCGGTGGGGCTGGTGAAGATCGATCTCCTCGGGCTCGGCATGCTCACCGTCGTGCAGGACTGCTTGCTCTACATCCGCCACACGCGCGGCGTGAACGTCGACCTGGGGCAACTCGACATGAGTGACCCGGCCGTCTACGACGTGATGTGCAAGGCCGACACGGTGGGGCTCTTTCAGATCGAAAGCCGCGCGCAGATGAACACGCTGCCACGTCTCAAGCCGCGCTGCTTCTACGATCTCGTGGTGGAAGTCGCGCTCATTCGCCCGGGGCCCATTCAGGGCGAGATGGTGCATCCCTATCTCCGTCGCCGAGCGGGGCTCGAGCCCATTACGTATCCGCACCCCAGCGTGGAGAAGGTGCTGCGCCGCACGCTCGGCATTCCGCTCTTTCAGGAGCAGGGGATGCAGGTCGCCATCGCCGCTGCGGGCTTCACGCCGAGCCAGGCCGATCATCTGCGTCGCGCGATGGGACACAAGCGCTCCCGCGAACGCATGGCGGCGATCTGCGAGGAGCTCATCGCCGGCATGGCCAAGAACGGCATTCCCGAAGACACCGCCCGCCGCATTTACAACCAGATCAACGCGTTCGCGGATTACGGTTTCCCCGAGAGCCACGCCGCGAGTTTTGCGCTCATCGTGTACGCCACCGCCTGGCTGCGGCATTACTACGCCCCCGAGTATCTCTGCGCGATTTTGAACGCGCAGCCGATGGGCTTCTATTCACCCGGCACGCTCATCGAAGACGCGAAGCGCCACGGCGTAGAGGTGCGTCCGGTCGATCTCACGAAGAGCATCTGGGATCACACCCTCGAGCTCCCCGATGGAAGAACGCTGATGCCCAACGACGGCACCGTCCGCTGGGGAACCCATCAACCCCCAACCCAAAACCCCAAACCCCACACTGATCAGTTAGCCGTCCGCCTGGGCCTCCGCCTGGTACGAGGCCTCGGCGCCCACGCCCGCCGTTCCCTCGAAGCCGCGCTAGCGAACGGCCCCTTCCACAGCATCGACGACGCCGTCCGCCGCGTCACCCTCGACCGCACCGCCTGGCGTCGCCTCGCCGAAGCCGGCGCCTTCGACAGTCTGTTCGCGCACGAGCCCCCCGAGCGTCGTCGCCGCATCGCGCTGTGGGAGGTGATGGCTGCGACGCGCGGCCCCGAACTCCCGCTCGCGCCGCGCGCGGCGCCCGCGCCGGCGCCGCAGCTCCCCGCCTACAGCGCCGTCGAACTCACCGAGGCCGACTTCCGCATGACCGGTCTTTCGCTCGCGGGGCACCCCATGAAGCATGTGCGTGAGCATCTCGCCTTGAACGGCGTGCTCACCGCGCGTGAAGCGCACGAGCGCGGCAAGGACGGGCAACCGGTGGCCGTGGCGGGACTTGTGATCTGCCGCCAGCGCCCCGGCACGGCGAAGGGCTTCGTCTTCCTCACCCTCGAAGACGAAACCGGCATGGTGAACATCGTCATCACGCCGGACCGCTTCGAACAGCACGCGCTGCTCATCTCCACCACGCCCCTGCTCCTCATTCGTGGCACGTTGCAGGTCGAGCAACATGTCGTGAACGTCCGCGCCAGGCAGTTCAAGCCGCTCGAACTCGGCGGCGGGGAGCAGCATGCGAAGGGGCGGAATTATCACTGACCGCCCCGCGGTTCACCCCTTCGCGAGCGTCCTGATCGCTTCGCTGAAGAGATCGATCTCATCGAGCGCCGTGAACACGTTGGGCGTCACCCGGATGCACTCGAACTCGCCCTCAACAAAGCGTGGGCGCACGTGGATGCGCCAGCGCTTCTGCAGCGTGTCGGTGAGCGCCTGCGCGCCCATGGTCTTGAGCCGCACCCCGCCAATCGCGCAGCTCTGCGCCGGGTCGCGTGGCGTCAGGATCTCCACGCCGGGTAAATCCGCCACCGCGTCCATCCACCGGTCGCGCAGATAGCGCAGCCGCGCCGCCTTGCGCTCGCCACCGATCTCCTCGTGGAAGGTGACCGCATCACTCAGCGCCACGCGCAACGCAATCGGATACGTGCCGATCGCCTCGAACTTGCGAATGTCATTGTCCTGCGCGGGCGGCGCGGCGAGCAGCGGCCAGATCCGCGGGATGAGTTCCTTGCGCATATAGAGCAGTCCGTTCCCCACCGGCGCGCACAGCCACTTGTGGAGCGACGAGCCGTAGATGTCGCACCCCAGGTCAGCGATGGTGAACGGGAAGTGCGCGAAGCTGTGCCCACCGTCCACGATGGTCGTGATCCCGCGCCGACGCGCTTCGTCGCAGATGCGCTTGACCGGGAAGATCTGCCCCGTCGTGTACGTGATGTGGCAGATGTGGATGACCTTGGTGCGCGGCGTCACCGCGCTCATCACCCGGTCGTACAGATCGGTCATTCCACTCGGCGGCACCGGAAACTTCACCAGCTTGAGCACCACCCCGTCGCGGCGCTCGCGCTGCTGCCACGCGGTGATCATGCGCGGATAGTCCTGCGTGGTGCTCACGATCTCGTCGCCGCGACTGAGAGGGAGCCCCAGCTGCGCGATCTGCAGCGATTCGCTGGTGTTGCGCGTGAGCGCGATCGTTTCCGGATCGGCTGCGATCACCTTCGCCACGCGCTTCCGCACGAGCTCCACTTCAGGATAGAGCAGCTCATCCACGTAGTAGCTCGGGCTCATGTTCGTGAGCGTCCAGTAACGCTGCATCGCGTCGGACACCACGCGCGGCGCGGGGCTCACGCTCCCCGAGTTGAGGTTCACATGATTGGCATCGAGCGAGAACGCCTGGCGGATGCGCATCCAGTACGCTTCGTCGTCGGCGACCTGCCCGGGCGCGAGCCCAGCCACGCGCGGGTTCGCCTCGCGCACGAGCGAGAGAGCATGATCGAGGGCGCCCTGCGCGGCCCACGGCGTGCCGCCCAAAGCGGCCATGAATGCACGACGGTCCATGGCGCGATTGTACGACCTCCCGACCTCGGCGGCCAGATCGATCACGGCGACCAAGGCGGCGATCAAGGGGTCAGAGCTGTTGAAACCGATAGATTTCAACAGCTCTGACCCCTTGATCGCACCTTGATCGCACGAGATTTCAACAGCTCTGACCCCTTGATCCGACGGAGGCCATGAGATGAAAGGCGGGAAAGGCGGCACGGGCCGCACCGGCAAGCAGCAAAAGCCGGCCGACAAGCGTACCAAGCCGCACGACGGCCCCAAGCGTGGCGCCCCCAAGAAGGACTGGGGCGCCATCCCCAAGGACGACTTCGACGCGCCGGCGCCGAAGCGGAAATAGCCGCCAGGTTAACGAGCCGCCGAGGGGGCCAACGCGGTCCGGCCCACGGTGGTACGTTGGGGTGCTGCGCCTTTTTTGCGGCCTCACCTCATCGCTCCCCCTCATGTCCCGTTTCCTTCGCCAGGCAGCGCTGGCCGGTGCCACCGCCCTCGCGGTTGCGACCGCGGTCGCGCAACCGGCCGCCGCCCAGAAGACCACCTTCCCCACCGACGACGCCGTCATCCAGCGCCTGTGGCGCCTCGGCATGGACAGCTCCAAGGTCGCCTCGCTCGCGCAGGCGCTGATGGACTCCGTCGGCCCGCGCCTCACCGGCAGCCCCGGGTTCCTCGCCGCCAGCGACTGGGCCATCGCCCAGTACAAGAGCTGGGGGATCGAGGCGAAGCGCGAGAACTACGGCACGTGGCGCGGCTGGCGTCGCGGCACGTCGCATGTGGACCTCGTCTCGCCGCGCGTCCGCTCGCTCGACGGCACCATGCTCGCGTGGAGCCCGGGCACCAAGGGCGTCCCGGTGAAGGCCGAGGCGATCATTCTGCCGAAGTTTGCCGACAGCACCGAGTTCGTGAAGTGGCTGCCGAAGGCGCGCGGCAAGGTCGTCCTCCTCTCGCCGAGTTTCCCGACGTGCCGACCGAGTGAAGACTGGATCCGCTGGGCGACGCCGGAATCGAAGGCGCGCATGGACAGCGCCGTCGCGCGCGTTCAGCAGGACTGGGCCGTGATGACCACCAACGGTCGCCCCGACAGCACCAAGCTCTATCGCGGCACGGGCTACTCGATGGCGCTCGGCACGGGCACGCTCGGCATGCGTCTCGAGAAGGCGGGCGTGGTGGGCATGATCACGTCGCGCAACAAGCTGAGTGGCTTTGCGAATCCGTTCGCGCAGGCGGGCGGCGGACTCGGTGCCGGCGGCCGCGGT
>JBDHVK010000118.1:0-11929 GCA_039809645.1 Gemmatimonas sp. | reverse complement strand
GTGTCGAAACGTCGGTCAACACGCTCGCGGAAACCCTGCGGGTGGTGTCCGGTGCGTCGGCGCCCATCGACTACGCCCCGGCGCGCGCGGGCGAGCTCGCTCGCTCGGCGCTCAACACGGCCAAGGCGCGCGAGGTGCTCGGCTGGGCGCCGCAGGTCACGGTGCGCGAGGGGCTCGAGCGCACGTTCCAGTTCTTCGCCAATCGCCGACAGGGAGTTGCCCAGTGAGTGCTGCGGGCGCCGGTGTGTTGGCGTTGCTGCAACTCTCCACGACGGGCGGGGCCGCTTCGACCAGCATCGTCACGCTCATCGCGAACAGCGACACCGTGACCAAGGGCGTGCTTGTCCTGCTGGCGGTGTTGTCGCTGCTCTCCTGGGGATTGATGTTCGCCAAGTGGCGCGCCTTCTCGGCGGCGGAGCGCAGCGGCAACAGCTTCGTGCGCGAGTTCGAGCGCGCGCGAGGCATCGACGAGGCGGCGCTGCTCGCCCAGCGCTCCAAGCCGAGCGCCTTCACGGCCGTCTTCGCGCGTGCGGTGCAGTTCCTCAACGACACCAAGCCGGCGTTGGGCGCCACGCCCGATCGAACGGCGCGGTTGTCGGGTTCGCAGGTCGAGGCGCTGCGGCTCGTCCTCGACGCCGAGACGGGGCGCGAGCGCGAGGAGCTCGGTCGATTCATTCCGTGGCTCGCGACGATTGGCAGCGTGAGCCCGCTGATCGGCCTGTTCGGCACGGTGCTCGGCGTCATCGAAGCCTTTCAGGGCATCGCGACCAAGGGTTCCGGGAACATCGGGGCAGTGGCACCGGGTATCTCCACTGCGCTGCTCGCGACGGCCGCAGCGCTCGCCGTGGCCATTCCCGCCGCGTTTGCCTACAACGTGCTCGCCGCCCGCTTGAATCGATTCGACAGTGCGCTCGAGGGCTTCGGGTCGGAACTCATCGCGCTGATGGTGCGCGAAGGGCGGATCTGACGCATGCGTCGCGGTCGTCGCGGGGAGCGCATGGGCGTGAATGGCGAGATCAATGTGGTCTCGCTCATCGACGTCATGATGCTGCTCATGGTCATCTTCATGATCACGGCGCCGATCATGACCGGCGGGGTCGATGTGTCGCTCCCCAAGGCCGATGTCGCGCCGCTCGAGCCGAAGAGCGGACTCGTGGTCACCGTGGATCGGCGCGGCAAGATCTTCGTCGACGATGTTCCCCTCTCGTTCACCGAGTTCGCGGGCAGCATCAAGGCGCTCCACGACAAGAAGGGGGGCGGTGGGGTGCTCGTGCGCGGGGATGAGGGGGCGCAATACGGCGTGATCCTGCGGGTGGTAGCGGCCATGAAGTCGAAGGGGATCACCGAGGTCGGCCTGATGGCCGAGCCTGAGGAGTCGCGGTGAGCGAGGTGGCGCTCCGCTCGGGTGGTCATCCGACGGGACGCGCGCCCACGACGCGGCTGGGGAGCGGGATCGCGGCCTCGGTCGTGGTGCATGTGGCGCTGGTCGCGTTCGTGTTCTGGTGGGGAGGGCGCCCGGAGCCGGTGCGGCCGCCGGTGTATCGGGTCGAGCTCGTGGGACAGCTGGGGCCGCGTCGCGTCGGGGTGGAGAAGTCCACCGAATCGGCGGCGCCGGCCCCGGAGGCCGCCGGGGCGGAGCGTGTGCCGGAGGAGAAGGCCGCACCCAGGACCAAGGCCGTCAAGAAGGCCGCGGCCACACCGAAGGCCACGCCATCGCCGGCGAAGAACAAGAAGGCAGGCGAGAAGACCGCGCCCACGTCGACTGCGAAGGCTGCGCCGAAAGCCGGCGCCGGGGCGGGCGGTGGCAAGACGGGCGCCGATGTTGCCAACATCAAGACCGACGGGATCGAGTTTCCGTATCCTGGGTACCTGAACAACATCACGCGCCAGATCGCCCTCAACTGGGATCCCAGCAAGGTGTCGGCGGCGCTGGTCACCGAGGTTCGGTTCACCATCCGCCGCGACGGCTCGGTGGTGGACATTCAGGTCGTCAAGCGCTCCGGCGACATCCTGTACGATGCGGATGCGCGTGGCGCGATCGAAGCGGTCGGCACCTCACGCAGCTTCGGGGCCCTGCCGCAGGGCTGGGGTCCCGATGTGCTCGTCGTGTACTTCACGTTTGATTACTCTCTGCGCCCCAAGTGATGGCTCTGCGCTGCCCGTTCGTCATTCGTCGCGCCGCGGTGTGCGCCGGCGCCCTGTCCGTGCTCTCGCTGGCGGCGGCGCCGCTGGCTGGCGTGCCACTGCGCGCCCAAGACCAGCCGGGTGTCCGGTTGGGGCTCAAGGTCGTGGCCGGTGAGAAGAAGGCGCTCATCGTGCTGCCGATCAGCGGACCGCGCGGCGATACGCTGGCGACGATGCTGAGCCGCGATTTCGTCAACAGCGACCGGTTCAGCGTCGTGGGCACCTCGGCGGCGCCGCCGGTGAACGGCACGCCCAATTATGCGCTCTTCGCCAAGCTGGGGGTCGACGGGATCGTGCAGGTCACGATTCTCCCCTCGGGGTGGGCTCGCGTGGCGCTGCACGACGTGGGGCTCAAGTCGGTGAAGAATACCCGCGATTTTCCGCTCCCCACGCCCGCGCTCTCTCCCGCCTGGCGTATGGCGGTACATGGCATCGCCGATGCCACCGAGGAGTGGATCACGGGCCAGCGCGGCATCGCGCAGACGCGGATCGCCTTTACCCGCAGCGGCCGGATCTACACGGTGGACAGCGATGGCGCCAACGTGTCGGCCGTGACCCCGAGCGGCATGTCGCCGCAGTGGCTCCCGACGGGGCGGGGCATCGTGTACCACGTGCTCGATGGCGTGCGCAATCCCATCCTGTACACCGATCTCGTGACTGGTGCGCAGCGCACGATCGCGAGCGCACCGGGCGTGGAGCACAGCGCCGCGTCGGTGTCCCCCGATGGGCGGACGGTGGTGTACGCCCGCGGCACGGAGGCCGGTACCGATCTGTATGCCCAGCCCCTCGAGGGCGGCAACGCCCGGCCCATCACCGTGGGGCGGGGGCGCGCGTCGACGCAGCCCAGCTTCAGTCCCGACGGGCAGCGACTCGTGTACATGAGCGACCGTTCGGGGCACCCCGAGGTTTATATTTCCGATCTGGACGGCTCGAACGTGGATCTGCTCACGTCGGGGTCGTTCGGCGACAACGATTACCGGTCCGGGCCCGACTGGTCCCCTGACGGCCGGCTCGTGGCCTTTTCGTCGCGCAACAACAAGATGTTTCAGATCATGACGATCAACCTGCGGGATCAGACGACGCGCATCGTCACGACCGACGGTCGCAACGAGGATCCGTCGTGGGCGCCTGACTCGCGACATCTGGTGTTCACGTCCACGAAGTCGGGGACGCGCCAGCTGTGGATTGTCGATACGGAATCCGGTACCTCGCGGCAGTTGACGTTCGGGCCGGAAGCGCGACTCGCCGCCTGGTCGCCGCGATTGCTGTCGCAGTAAGCCATTGGTCGCACACGGGGCGCTGGGTTCGCCCCTCGTCGACGCGGTGGTGGTTCGTGCTGGTGTGGTCCGTTCCTGTTCATCACTCCCCTCCCGAAACGGAGTTGCCGACATGATGCGTGTTGCTCGTCCGATGCTGTTGATGGCGTCCGCTGCCTTCGTCCTGGGGGCCTGCAAGAAGAAGCCGGCCGCCCCCGTGCCGACGCCGACGCCAGCGCCGGTGGAAAGCGCCCCGTCGCGCCCGAGCACGCCTGCGCCCGCACCGCGAGACACCATGGGTGAGTACAACGCCAAGGTGGCGTCGGCCCGCGCCGCACTCCTCGCGACCATCTATTTCGAATACGATGCCGACGAGTTGCGCGACGATTCCAAGGCGATCCTCGACGAAAAGATCGCGATCCTCAACGCCAATCCGAATCTCCGGGTCCGTATCGCCGGTCACTGCGACGAGCGCGGCAGCGATGAATACAACATCGCGCTCGGCCGTCGTCGGGCCGTGTCCGCCAAGCAGTACCTGACCGATCGTGGGATCAGCGAGGCGCGGATTGAAACGCAGTCGTTCGGCCGCGAGCGTCCGGCGGTGCCGGGCTCGAGCGAAGAAGCGTGGTCGAAGAATCGTCGCGACGAGTTCGAGATCCTCGCCGGCGGCGAGTCGCTCAAGCCGGCCAAGTAACACCATGCGCCACACCGGAGACCAGAACATGATGCCCACCCGACTGTGGCGCGTGATCCGCTCGATTCCCCTCGTGGCGCTGGCCGCCACGGGGGGCTGTTTTGCCACGCGCGGCGACGTGCGGGTGCTGCAGGGCGATATCGCCCAGATGCGCACGGATGTGCTCAAGAATCAGCAGGAGCAGCGCGACGCGCTCACGCAGGTGGCGCGGCAGCTGCAGAACGCAAGCGATTCGCTCGCGCGGGTGAGCGCCCGCACGGTGGGACTGCAGGGCGACCTGCGCGGAGAGACCCGCGCCATCCGCGACCAGCTGCTCCAGATCCAGACGCTCCTGGGGCAGAGTCAGGCCACCGTGGCGCGTTTGCGCAGCGAGTTGGAAGCGGCTCGCAACGCGCCGCCGCCGACGGCGGCGCCCGCGCCAGGTACGGTCCCCGCCGGTACGACGGGCGGAGTGGTGCCCCCCAAGGCGCCCGGGGATACCGCCACGGTGGCGGGGACGCAGCCAGGGCCGAGTCAGCTGTACCAGAAGGGTCTTGATCTGATCAACCGGGGGTCGTACGCCACCGGACGCGCGGTGTTGCAGGAGATGCTGACCACCTACCCGACGTCAGATCTCGCGCCCGACGCGCAGTACTATCTCGCCGAGTCGCTCTTCAAGGAGAAGAACTGGGCGGCGGCCGATCCGGCCTACGCCGCGGTGGTCTCGAGCTATCCCAACTCGTCACGGGTTCGAAACGCGCTGTACAAGCGCGGCCAGGTGGCGGTGCAGCTGGGGAACATCCCGCAGGCGCGACAGTACTTCGAGCAGGTCATTGCGCGCTTCCCGCGCACCGACGAAGCCGAGCTCGCGGCGGAAACCCTGAAGACGCTGCGCTGAGCTCAGCGCCGACCCGAATCTCGCATGTCAGGCAGCTCTTCTGCGGAAATGCCGTTCCTCGAGCACCTCGAGGAACTGCGCTGGCGTCTGTTCCGCTGCGCCGTGGCCATCGCGCTCGGCGTGGGCGTGTCCTTCGCGCTCCTGTACTCCAAGAAGCTCGATCTGTACGCGTTCCTGGAGCAGCCCATCAAGCCGTATCTCAACGGCCAGAAGCTGATGGTCACGCATGTCGGTGACCTCTTCGACATTGTGATGGATGCCGCGATCACCCTCGGGCTCGTGGCGGCGTCGCCGGTGATCGTGTGGCAGATTTGGGGCTTCCTCTCGCCGGCGTTGTATGGTCACGAAAAGAAGGTCGTGATTCCGGCGCTCGTCTCGGCGGCGCTCCTCTTCCTCGCTGGTATGGCACTCAGCTTCTACTACGTGCTGCCGGTGACGATCGGGTTCTACATGAGCTTTCAGGGCGACTCGTTTCAGGTGCTTCAAACGGTCGAGGGTTACATCTTCTCGCTGGTGATTCCGATGTGCCTCGCCTTTGGCGCGGTCTTCGAATTGCCGGTGGTCATCGCGTTGCTCTCGGCGCTCGGGATCGTGCAGCCGCAGTATCTGTCGCGGTTCCGCCGCCATGCGCTGGTGGGCTGCCTGATCGCCGCGGCGCTGATCACGCCAGGCAGTGACCCGACCTCGCTCATCCTGCTCACGATTCCGCTGTATTTCCTGTACGAAGCGTCGATCACCGTCTCGCGCGTCATCGCGCGACGTCGCGAAACCCGACTTTCCGCCGAGGTCGCGTGAACGCTGGGCCGGGCCTCGCGCGCCTCGCCCGGCGCGTTGGTCGCGGAGTGGGGACGCTGCTGAGCGGCGCTCTGCTGATGCTCGCGGGCGCGCGTCCGGCGCTCGCCCAGCGGCCGACCGGTGGTCTACCCCCGGCCCAACCGCCCACAGGCGCGCAGCCGGGCGGCAAGCGCTCGCCGAACGACAGCACCCGTCAGCTCAGCAAGGAACGCAAGGTCTTCGACTTTGCCACGCCCGACTCGGCGATGCGAAGCCTGCTCGAAAAGGATGGCTACAAGCGCGTCCTGTATCAGGGTGATACGGTCACGTTCGATGCGGTCCTGCGCCTGCTCACGCTCAAGGGCAAACCCTCCGGCGTGCAGCGCGACGAGACCATGCTCGTGGGCGACTCGATCGTGTACAACGACTCGACCAAAAAAGTCGTGGCACTGGGTGACACCGTCCTGCTGCGCGATCCTACGCAGGCCGACGCGGATGACTTCGTGGCGTCCGGTCGCATCGAGTACGATCTCGAGGCGCGGCAGGGCGTGACCGGGTCGTTTGCGACGTCGGTGGTATCGGGCCAGCGGCTCTACCTCACCGCCAAGCGCAGCACGATCATCGCCGATACGCTGGTGAGTGGACGACACCTCGTCTACGCCAAGAACGGGTCATTCACGTACTGCGATCACACCGAGCCCCATTTTCACTTCACCACCAAGGACATGAAGTTCGTGTCCGAGAACGTGATGGTGGCGCGCCCGGGCATCCTGTACATCGGTGAAGTGCCGGTTTTCTGGATCCCGTTCTTCTTTCAGGACGTTCGGTCAGGGCGTCGTTCGGGGATGCTGACGCCGAACTTTGGCGTGGCGGAACTCTTCCGCAACAGCCCGTCGTACCGGCGCAGCGTGTCGAACATCGGCTACTTCTTCGCCATCAACGACTTCATGAACGCCGAAACCTCGATTGACTGGCGAAGCGGCGCGCGCTCCACGAGCACCGACCCCGGCTATCTGCGGGGCAATGCCGAACTGCGCTACAAGTGGCTCGACCGGTTCGTGAACGGCGAGCTGGCGTACTCGTTTCAGAACCTGCGCAACGGCACGACGAACTCGTCCTGGACGCTCAATCACAATCAGGACTTCTCGAAGGAGACGCGCCTGACGGCGCGCCTCAATTGGGTGCAGAACACGCAGGTGCAGCGCCAGACGGCCATCAATCCGTTTCAGTCGATGGCCACCATTCGCTCGCAGCTGAATTACCAGACGAAGGTCGGGCCGGCGCAGGTGTCGATCGGCGGGTCACGGGTGCAGTACCCGGGACGCTCGCAGGTCGACATGGACTTCCCGACCCTGAACGTCACGACCGGCACCCTGCAGGCGGGCGCCGCCTCGTGGACGCCCACCCTGCGCCTGTCCATCTCCGGGCAGCAGAAGATGGACCAGGGCATCCAGTTCCCGTTTGTGTATCGCTCGAACAGCACCGGCGGCATCGACAGCACGCGCTTCAATGCCAGCCGCCGCAACATGCAGTTCGGATTCGATACGCCCATCAAGCTCTGGGATTTCCAGTGGCAGAACTCGTTCACCGTGAACGAGAATGTTCGCAATTATCCCGAGCAGCGTGAAATCATCGGGGTCCGCGATACCTCACAGAAGGTGATTCGCGTCTTCGATCGGACGTACGAAACGAATGTCGATTGGACGACGGCGTTCAACCTGCCGCGATTCTTCCAGGGCACCTGGAACATCGCACCGTCCATCAGCGTCGCGAACGTCGACGGCGCGTCGGGGCTCTTCGTGCGCACGGAGCGAAGCGGCGGGAAGTTCGTGGCCCAGTCCAAGCGACTGAGCTACAGCGTGGGCGCCTCGCCCACCTTCTATGCCATGCTGCCGGGCCTCGGGCCGATCGCCAAGCTGCGGCACTCCATCAGCCCGGGGCTCAGCTGGTCGTATTCGCGGAAGCAGGACGTCAGCGACGAGTATCTGGCGGCGCTGGGACGGACGCGCGTTGGTTATCTGGGCTCGCTCGCGCAGAATCGCGTCACGCTGTCATTGAACACCAATCTCGAGGCGAAGCTGCGCGCGCCCGCCGATTCGGCGCCCGAGAGTGGCCGGAAGATCAAGCTGTTGTCGCTCAACTTCTCGTCGCTGACGTACGACTTCGTGCGCGCCGACACCGGCAACGGCTTCACCGACAAGAACTTCAACATCAGCGGTCGCACCGACCTCCTCCCGGGGTTCGACTTCCGCATGGCGTACGACCTCTTCCAGGGCGACCCGATTTCGGATACGGCCACATTCAGTCCGTATCGTACCGACTTCGGGGTCACCTTCTCCATGGACAGCAAGTCCGCGGTGTTCGCGTTCCTCGGGCGCCTCTTCGGTGGCCGGAGTGACATCGTGGCCGACTCCACGGGGGGCGGCGCCCGCACGGCCGCCGGCGAACGCTCGCTGGGTGATCAGAACATCACGCGGCAGTCGCGCTCCATGAACGCCGCCGGTGGCGCCAACATGCGCGGTCTTCAGATGGCGCTGCCATCGGGCGGCGGATGGCGACTCAATCTCCAATACAACGCCGCCCGACAGCGACCGCCCCGTGGTGGCACGCAGATCGTGAACGATCCGGCCACACTCTGCAAAGGTCAGCAATCGCTGGGTGTGCTCGCGTACGACGCGTGTTTGCTGCAGGCGCAGAGTGCACAGGCGACCGGTCTCACGAGTGGGCAAAGCGCCATCGGCGCGCCGGTGTTCATTCAGCCGCCGACGCAGAACGTGTCGGCCAACCTCTCGTTCAACATCACGCCCAACTGGGCGGCGCAGTGGAGTACCCAGTACGACGCCGTGCGCAAGCGTTTCTCCAGCCAGCAGGTCGGCTTGCAGCGCGCGCTGCATGACTGGAACGCCGTGTTCGCGTTCTCGCAAACGCCCACCGGCAATTTCTCCTTCAACTTCTACATTGCGTTGAAGGCTCAGCCCGAGCTCAAGTTCAACTACGACCGGCAGACGTACCGCAACTCGTCGTTCTAGCCGGTTTCCTCCCGCCTGAAGTTCACCCCGCCCCAGGGCGACTGGAGACTCCCCTCCGTGCTCCAACTCGACGGTCGTTCCCTTCGCATCGCCGATGTCGTGGCGGTGGCCGATGAGCGCGTCCCGGTGGCATTGTCCGCCGAGGCGCGCGCCCGTATGCAACGCACGCGATCGGTGGTCGACGCCGCCGTTGCCAAGGGTGAGCCCGTGTACGGGATCAACACGGGCTTCGGCAAGCTGTCCGAAGTCACCATTCCGAACGATCGGCTCGCGGCGCTGCAGCGTAATCTCGTGCGGAGCCATGCCGCCGGCGTCGGCGATCCGCTCCCCGAACGCGAAGTGCGCGCCATGATGCTGCTGCGCGCGAACGTGCTCGCCACCGGCTACGCCGGCGCACGGCCCGAGGTGGTGGATGCCGTCCTCGCGATGCTCAATGCCGGCGTGTGGCCGCTGGTGCCGGAGCAGGGGAGTGTCGGCGCCAGCGGCGACCTTGCGCCGCTCGCGCATCTGGCGCTGGCGATCATCGGTGAAGGCACCGCCCGATATCAGGGGCGAGAGGGTGAATCGGCCACCATGCTCGCGGCCGCGGGTCTTTCTCCCGTGGTTCTGGCCGCCAAGGAGGGGCTCGCGCTCATCAATGGCACCCAGGCACACACCGCCGTGGCGGCCCTCGCCGCGGCGGAGTTGGAGCGGCTCTGGCGCGCGGCCCACGTCGCCACCGCGATGAGTCTGGACGCGCTGCTCGGCACACCCGACGCCTTCGATCCGCGCATTCAGGATGCGCGCGGACAGCACGGACAAGCTGAATCGGCCGCGCTGCTGCGCGCGCTGCTCGGCCAGAGCGAAGTGCGCGAGTCGCACCGCTTTGGCGATCCGCGGGTGCAGGACGCCTACGCCCTCCGCTGCGTACCACAGGTCCATGGCCCCGCGCTCGATACGCTGCGCTTCGCGAGCGGCATCATCACGCGCGAGCTGAATGCCGCGACCGACAATCCGCTCGTCATGGAAAGCGGCGAACTGTTGAGCGGCGGCAACTTCCACGGTCAGGCGGTTGGCATGGCCAGCGACTTCCTGGCGATCGTCAGCGCGAACCTCGCGGTGGTGGCCGAGCGGCGCATCGATCGCCTGGTGCATCCCGACCTCAATCAGGGGCTGCCGGCCTTTCTTGCCGCGGAGCCTGGGCTCGAGTCAGGGCACATGATGTCACAGGTGACGGCGGCGGCGTTGGCCAGCGAGTGCAAGCAGCTCGCGCATCCGGCGAGCGTGGACTCGATCCCGACCGACGGGAACAAGGAAGACATTGTGCCCATGGCGATGGGAGCGGCCACCAAGCTGCGGCGCTCCGTACGCAATCTGCGGCATGTGCTGGCCATCGAGCTCATCGCCGCGGCGGAGGGACTCGAGCATCGGCGTCCGCTGCGCAGCAGTGCGGCCGTGGAGCGGGCGCACGCCGTTGTTCGCGAGTATGTCGCCAAGGCGGCCGGCGATCGGCCGCCCTCGCCGGATATCACTCGTCTCGGGCTGGCGATCGCCGCCGGGGCGTTCGATTCGATCACCGAACCCGTCCTCGTATGACCGCCATCGCGTCCCCCTCCCTACCTGTGTCCGGCCCGCGGCCGGTTCGTGCGCCGCGTGGCGCGACGCTCCGGTGCCGGGGCTGGGAGCAGGAGGCCGCGCTCCGCATGCTCATGAACAACCTCGATGCCGAGGTAGCCGAGCGTCCGGATGATCTCGTGGTGTACGGCGGGACCGGACGTGCCGCACGGAGCTGGGCGGCCTTCGACGCCATCGTGCGCACGCTGGAGACGCTGGCCGACGACGAAACGATGCTCGTCCAGAGCGGCAAACCAGTGGCGGTGTTCAGAACACACACCGATGCACCGCGCGTGCTGATTGCCAACGCCAATCTGGTGGGTCGATGGGCCACGTGGGCGGAGTTTCGTCGGCTCGAGCAGCTGGGGCTCACGATGTACGGGCAGATGACCGCCGGCTCGTGGATCTACATCGGCTCACAGGGCATCGTGCAGGGGACGTACGAAACGTTTGCCGCCGTGGCCGATCGCCATTTTGGCGGAACGCTCGCCGGACGCCTGGTGGTGACGGCCGGGCTGGGGGGCATGGGCGGTGCGCAGCCACTGGCCGCCGCCATGAACGGTGCGGCGGTACTCGGCGTGGAGGTGGACGAGTCCCGCATCGACATGCGGATCCGCACGCGCTACTGCGATCGCAAGACCGCATCGCTGGACGAGGCGCTCGCATGGCTTCGCGAGGCGCAGGCGGAGCGGCGTGGGTTGTCGGTGGGCCTGCTGGGCAATGCCGCGGACGTGTTGCCGGAGCTCGTGCGTCGAGGCATCACGCCCGACGCGGTGACCGACCAGACGAGCGCACACGACATGCTCGTGGGCTACATCCCCTCGGGTCTCACGCTCTCGCAGGCCGCCGCACTGCGGCGCGAGAACGAGGCGGCGTACCTCGAGTGCGCCACCGCGAGTGTCGTGCAGCATGTTCGCGCCATGCGCACCATGCAGGACCGTGGCGCCATCGCGTTCGACTACGGCAACAACATCCGCACGGTGGCCTTCGACGCCGGAGTGGATGACGCCTTTCGCATTCCCGGGTTTGTCCCCGAGTACATCCGCCCGCTCTTCTGCGCCGGCAAGGGGCCGTTTCGCTGGGTCGCGCTCTCTGGTGATCCGGCGGACATTGCGCGCACCGATCGCCTCGTGCTCGAGCTGTTCCCCGAGGATGCCGCGCTCAAGCGGTGGATCTCCCTCGCCCAGGAGCGCATCGCGTTCCAGGGATTGCCGGCGCGCATCTGCTGGCTGGGACAGGGGGAGCGCGCCCGCTTTGCGCTGGCGCTCAACGAGCTGGTCGCCCGCGGTGAAGTCTCCGCTCCCATCGTGATCGGTCGCGATCATCTGGATACGGGCAGTGTCGCATCGCCGTTCCGCGAGACCGAGGCCATGAAGGACGGCAGCGATGCCATTGCCGACTGGGCCATTCTCAATGCGCTCCTCAACACCGCAAGCGGCGCGTCCTGGGTGTCGTTCCATCACGGTGGCGGCGTGGGCATCGGCAACTCGCTGCACGCCGGGCAGGTGATCGTGGCCGACGG
>JBDHVK010000117.1:0-12175 GCA_039809645.1 Gemmatimonas sp. | reverse complement strand
GGTTGATGCAACACGGTCCACCACCAGCCGCCGAGTGGCGCGCCGTCGAACAGATTGTGTCCGGCCACGATCAGGGCGCCGATGGCGAGCACGGCGCGCGTGGGCAAATGCACCAGGGCCGCGAGCGCGATCATGCACCACCCCGCCGCCCACAGCACCAGGAGCATCGTGACCTGGTAGTCCACGTTGAACTGATAGGCGAAGCGCGCGAGGGTGAATTCCGCCACGATCAGCCAGAGACCGCGCGTGACCAGAAAGCGCGAGAGCGCCGCGACCGATTGCTTGCGCAGCGACAACCGCGCGCCCGTGCCGATGAGCAGGAAGAACATCGGCGCGCACAGATGCGTGATCCAGCGCGTGAAGAAGAGGGCGGGCGTGGTGGTCGCGAGGTTCGTGGGGTCGGCGCCCGGCATGCCGAAGAAGTCGCGGGTGTGGTCGAGCGCCATCAGGATCATGATCAGGCCGCGGGCCAGATCGACAGCATCTACACGGGGGCGGTGGGTCATCCCCCAGCATAGCGCGCGGGCCGTCCCACACCCGGGCGGGGGGCGGCGTCTGACCGATCTCTGACAACTCGAAATCCGCTATTGACAAGAAAAGTTGTCAAAGCTACCGTATCCCCATGTTCGACGTCCACGTCATCGACGATCCCGCGGCGGCCACGGTCGCCCTCGACCCCGTTCGGGCCCGCCTCCTGGCCGAACTCGCCGAGCCCGCCTCGGCGGCCGCGCTCGCCGCGCGGGTGGGGCTCGCCCGGCAGAAGGTCAACTACCACCTGCGCGCCCTCGAGGCGCACGGGTTGGTGCACCTCGCCGAGGAGAAGCAGTGGGGCGGACTCACCGAGCGGCGGCTGGTGGCGTCAGCCGCGAGCTACATGGTCTCCCCGCAGGCGCTGGGTCCGGCGGCCATCACTCCGGAGCACAGCCGCGACCGCCTGTCGGCGAGCTACCTCGTGGCACTCGGCGCGCGCATGGTGCGCGAAGTCGGAGCGCTCGTCCGGCGCGCGCACGACGCCGGCAAGCGGCTCGCGACATTGTCGATCGATACCGAAGTGCACTTCGCCTCGCCCGCCGATCGCGCGGCGTTCACGCACGAACTCGCCCACGCGGTTGCCGACCTCGTGGCGAAGTACCACCGCCCCACGGCGCCCGGCGCTCGCCCCCATCGCCTCCTTGTGGCGGCGCATCCTCTCCCCGAGCAGACACCACCGGGTTCGCCGATGGTACTGCCGCCCACCCCCACGGAGCTTTCATGAGCGTGCATCAGGATCCCAACGGCCGGCGATCGGTCTCCATCGACGTCGAAGTGCCGGGCACTCCCGAACAGATCTGGAAGGCCATCGCCACGAGCGAAGGCGTGTCGAGCTGGTTTCAGCCCACTGAGTTCGAAATGCAGGATGGCAAGGTCGTCATGCAAGCGTCGACCTTCGGCCCTGAGATGGTGGCGCGCTCCAAGGTCACCGCGTGGGATGCGCCGCGCATGTTCTCCACCGAGATGCAGGGTTGGATTCCCGGCTCACCGCCGCTCGCCACCGAGTGGCATGTCGAGGCCAAGAGCGGCGACATGTGCACGATTCGCATCGTGTACAGCCTTTTCGCCGACACGGCCGATTGGGATGATCAGCTGCTCGGCGCGGCCGGCGCGTTCGGAGGCTTCCTGCGCACGCTGCGCATCTACTGCACGCACTTCCTGGGCAAGCCGAGCGCGGTCATGCAGATCGCGTTGCCGGCGGCGATGAGCGAGGCCGAGGCGTGGGACGCGCTCACGACCATGGTTGGCGTGAAGGGGCGCGCAGTGGGCGAGGCGTTCTCATCGCCCGCGGGGGCCCCGACGTTCGGCGGCGTGCTCGAGTTCTACACCGAATCGCCCATGGACGCGCTCTTCCGCGTCCGTGAGCCAGGTGAAGCCATCGGTGCGCTCGGTGTGTACACGTATCCGGGTGCGGATCACACCATGGTGGCGGTGAACTTCTATCACTATGGCGATGATGCGAAGGAGCGCGCCGCGCGCGAGCAGACGACGTGGGAGACGTGGATGACGCAGCGCTTTCCGGCTCCTGCGGTGAGTTGATCAGGCGTCGGAATTCGGAGCCCCGATCGGGCTTCTGAACTCCGTCTCGCCAGCGGAGGTCTGCATCAGACATCGGGCCTCGGATTTCAGACAGCGGTAGCGATGTCTGAAACCCGAGGCCCGATTGTCGACTCCCGACGACGAGACAGAATTCCGAAACCCGATCGGGGCTCAGAATTCTGATGCCTGATCCACTACATGCCTGCCGGCACGGTCAGCGTTACGCCGGTCCCCTGGAGCGCCGTCGCCAGCGCACGCGCCTTCGCAAGCATCGCCTGCCCTTCGCTCATCGCGGCACTGAGCGCCGAAAGCGCTGCCGTCATCTGCTTCTGCTGTCCGTCACCGGGCACGGCCCACTCGCCGAGCAGATTGCCCTTGGCACCAGCCACCATCTGCAGCGCGTTCGGCGCGGCCGCCGCGGCGGCTGCACCACCACCACCACCGCCGCCGCCAAATCCACCGCCGAACGCGGGCACGCCGACGCCGAGCTTCGGACGGAACGCGTCCCACTCCTTCTGGAACGCATCGAATTGCGCCTTCACGTCCGCACTCGCACTCGGTGTGGAATCGAGCTTCGCCTTGGCGGCCCGCAGCGCGGTGTTGAGCGCGTTGAGCTTGGCGGCGAGATCGGTGCCCTGCTGCTGCGCCGTGTGCAGCTCCATCGCCTTCGCGTTCCACGCGGCGCGCTCGGCGACTGTGAGCGTGACCTGCGGGTCCATCACGATGGTGAGCTTCTTCGTTTCGACCGTCTTGCCGTCGGCGACGAGCGCGACGTTGTACGTGCCCGGCAGCACCTGCGGACCCTGTGGGCCGCCGCCGCCGCCACGACCGAAGCCACCGAAGCCGCCCGCGCCACCGCACGGGTTCTCGGCCTGATAGCCCACCGGCGGCAGGTTTTCCGGATAGCCCGGAATCACGACGCGCGGCTGGAAGCCACCCGGTCCACCCGCCCCGCGACCACCACCTGCCGGCGGACCGGCCGGCGCGTTCGCATCCTTGATCGGCTCGACCCGCTGATCCCAGCACACGGTCTGCAGGCCCGGCGCATTCTTCGCGGCCGGCACCGGCAGTTCACGCACCAGCGCGCCGTTCGCATCGGTGATGCGGAGCGACGGGTTGCCGACCGCCTTCTTGAAGTGCAGCTGGATCACCGCCTCGGTGGGCGGATTCTCACCCGTCCAGAACTGATGCCCCCAGAACTCCTCGTTGCGATCGTCCTTGCTCTTCCACTGCAGCGCGGGGCCCGGCGTGAAGAGCTTCGCGTCCGCCGCCTGCGCCGCGGCGTATTCCTGGATGGGCTCGAGGTGATCGAGAATCCAGATCGCGCGGCCGTGCGACGCCACGATGAGCGCGTTGTCGCGCGGGTGAATGGTGAGCTCGTCCACGCGCACCGTGGGGAAGTTGGCCTTGAGGCGCTTCCACGTCGTGCCGCGATCGATCGACAGGAAGATGCCCGTCTCGGTGCCGATGTAGAGCACGTCGGGGTTCTTCGTGTCCTCGGTGAGCGTCTTCACCACTTCGTCGTGCAGGTTGTTCGTGAGCTTCGTGAACGTTTGCCCATAGTTCTTCGACACCCAGATGTAGCTCTGGTAGTCGTTGAGGCGATGGTTGTCGACGGTGATGTACACCGTGCCCGCATCGAAGCGGCTCGGCACGACCTCACTCACGAACACATGGCCGGCCGGGAAGCCGGGCAGGTTCTTCGTGATGTTGGTCCACGTCTTGCCGTTGTCCTTCGACATGCTCACGGTGCCGTCGTCGGTCCCGGTGTAGAACACGCCGGCCTGCTTCGGACTTTCGGCGAGGGACACGATCGTGGGCCATGCCGCGATGCCGTCGTTCTTGGCGATCGTGATGTCCTTGCCCTTGAGCCCCATGGTCACGATGGAGTCGCGGATCTCGTTCTTGGTGAGATCGGGGCTGATGGCCTCCCACGAATCACCGCGATCGCGCGAGCGGAACACGCGATTGCCCGCGGCCAGCAGCACGTGCGCATCCGCGCCGCTCAGGAGCAGTGGCGTGTCCCAGTGGAAGCGATACGTCTCGCCGCGCGTGGCGTTCACCACATTCTGCGGCGTGGGGCGGATGGAGCGCGATTCGCCGGTCACCTTGTTGCGGCGAATCATGTTGCCGTCCTGCGACTCGGTGTAAACGATGCGCGAGTCGAACTGGTCGGGAATGGCCACGAAGCCGTCGCCGCCGAGGATCTGGAACCAGTCGTAGTTGTAGATGCCGCGGCTGTGGCGCGAGGCGCTGGGGCCGCACCAGTCGTAGTTGTCCTGCATGCCGCCGCAGACGTTGAACGGATACTCCATGTCGTAGCCGACGTGATAGAACAGCCCCACCGGAATGGTGAGGTGTGCCTGCCACGTCTTCGCCATGTCGTACGACATCGCCACACCGCCATCGCCACCGATCAGCACATGATCGCCGTTTTTCGGATCGACCCAGATCGCGTGGATGTCGTCATGAATGACGAGCGCGGCATCGGTTTCGAACGTCTTGCCGCCGTCGACGGAGAGGTGCAACCCGACGCCACCGGCGTAGAGGCGATCGCTGTTGTTCGCGTCGATGCGGATCTGCGAGAAGTACATCGGGCGCGCGTTCGTCGCGCTCATCTTGGTCCACGTCGCGCCGCCATCGGTGGAGCGGTACGTGCCCGTGGCGCCGGTGTTCGCACCCGCGCCACCGCGTCCGCCCGCCGGTGCCTCGGGCGCTTCCGCGCCTTCGGCCGCCGCGTTCGCGCCGCGACCGGCAACGACCGGCGTCGGCGCCTCCACCTGCGCATAGACGATGTTCTGGTCCTTGCGGAACACGTCCACCGCGATGCGGCCGAGTGAGCCGGTCGGGAAGCCCGTACCGGTGATCTTGCTCCACGTCTCGCCGCCATCGGTGCTCTTCCACAGCGCGCTGCCGGGGCCACCGCCATTCATACAGCACGCCGTGCGACGCCGCTGATACGTGCTCGCATAGAGCACGTTCGGGTCCTGTGCCGACATGACGAGATCATTCGCGCCGGTCTCGTCGTCGACCTTGAGCACCGCCTTCCACGTCTTGCCACCATCGGTGGTCTTGTAGACGCCGCGCTCACCACCCGGGCCAAAGAGCGGGCCCGTCGCCGCGACGAGCACCACCTCGTTGTTCGTGGGGTGGATGACGATGCGATTGATGTGCTTCGACTCGGGGAGCCCCATCAGCGCGAACGTCTTGCCGCCGTCGGTGCTCTTCCAGATGCCGCCGCCCCAGCTCGTGCTCTGCCGGTTGTTCGACTCACCCGCGCCGACCCAGAGCAGATCGGGATTGGTCTGCGACACGGCCACGTCGCCGATCGCGATGAGCCCCTGATCCTGGAAGATCGGGGTGTAGGTGGCGCCGTTGTTGGTGGTCTTCCAGACGCCGCCGTGCGCCGTGCCGACGTAGTAGATCGCCGGGTTGGCCTCGTACACCGCGAAATCGGAGATGCGTCCCGACATGGTGGCCGGGCCGATGGATCGGAAGTGGAGCTTGTCGAACTCGGTCGCGACCGGCACAGGCGCCATCGGCGCCGCCGCCGCCGCAGCCTTGGAAGGTGCCTTGCCCTTCGGCGCTTGCGCCAGCAGCGGGGCAGAGGCGCCGGCCAGGGTCAGGATCGCAAGAGGGGCGATCCCGCGCAGGGAACGGGACATGGGACGAATTGGTGTTGAGGGGGACCTTCGGGGGCGTGGTGCCCGGGGGATAACGTGCGCGTTAACCGGGCGTTGAGCGAGGGGGGTCGAACGCCCGGCGTGTAGTTTCAAGGGGTCGGAGTTGTTGATCGGAGGCGTTGATCGGGACCGATCAACAACTCCGACCCCTTGAACGCGATCTGGAGGTCCGATGCCTGATGAACCGACTCGCGAGTACCCCGCCGGCTCCCTCGTCGTGGAGTGGCGTCAATCCCTCTGCCAGCACAGCGGCAACTGCGTGCGCGCCAATCCGCGCGTCTTCAATCCGCGCCGTCAGCCGTGGGTGGAAACGGAACACGCCACCGACGCTGATATCGAAGCGGCGGTGGCGCGATGCCCGAGTGGGGCGTTGAGGATTCGGCGCGGGTAACTGCCACTACGGTCGGGGTACTGCCACTACAGTCGGGGCACTGCAACAACAGTCGGGGCACTGCAACAACAGTCGGGGCACTGCAACAACGGTCTGGGGCCCAGACTGTAGTGGCAGTGCCCCGACTGTAGTGGTAGTACCCCGACTGTTGTTGCAGTACCCAAACTGTTGTTGCAGTACCCAAACTGTAGTTGCTGTTACCGCAGTTCTACCGCATCCAGTGGCACGTGTATCCGCCCGGATTCTTCTTGAGATAATCCTGGTGGTACCCCTCCGCCGTCCACCACGTCGCTTCCGGTGCGATCTCGGTCGTGATCGGCTTGCTCCACAGCCCACTCGCCTGCACCCGCGCCTTCACCCGCTCCGCCGTTTCCTGCTGCTCCGGCGTGGTGTAGAAGATCGCGCTCCGGTACTGGGTGCCGATATCGTTCCCCTGCCGGTTGAGCGTCGTGGGATCGTGCATGCGGAAGAACCAGTTCTCGAGCAACGTCTCGTAGCTGAGTACCGTGGGGTCGAACACGACGCGTACGGCTTCCGCGTGACCGCTCTTGCTGTCGTGCGTGTCGTGATACGTGGGATGCTCGAGCCAGCCGCCAGTGTAGCCCACGTCCGTGTCGAGCACGCCCGGGATCTCGCGAATCAGCTCCTCCATCCCCCAGAAGCAGCCGCCGGCAAGAATGGCGACTTCCTGCGGACGCGCCTCAGCCATGCGAGCCACCATGCGAGCCACCATGCGAGCCGCCAGTCGAAAACAGGTGCGCGTACTCGCCGTACCCTTCCGTCTCGAGCTCCGCGACCGGAATGAACCGCAGACTCGCCGAGTTGATGCAATAGCGCATGCCGCCCGCCTCGCGGGGGCCATCGGGGAAGACGTGGCCCAGGTGCGAGTCGCCGTGCCTGGAGCGCACCTCCACGCGCCGCATGCCGTAGGCATTGTCGGCGTGCTCGGTCACGTTGGGCGCGACCGGCTTCGTGAAGCTCGGCCACCCGGTGCCGGAGTCGAACTTGTCGGTGCTGGCGAACAGCGGCTCGCCACTCACGATGTCCACATACAGGCCGGGCTCGTGGTTGTCCCAGTAGGCGTTCCGGAACGGCGGTTCCGTACCGCACTGCTGCGTGACAGCGAACTGCTCCGGCGAAAGCTTCTGCGCGAGCTCGTCCTTGGACGGCTTCGCGTAGGATTTGGTGTCGTTGGTCATGGGAGATTGTAGCCGTTTTCACAACCCCGAGTTCCCACGCAGGTATGGGGGAGTTGATCGGGATTCCGACCTCTGAGCTTGATCGGGCTTCAGACCTCAGTCTCTCTTTCGGGAGTCGGGCCTCTGGCATCGGGATTCTGACATCAGAGGGCGGTCGAGAGGCCAGACGCCAGAAGGAGAGACCGAAGTCTGAAGCCCGATCAGGCTCAGAAGTCAGAAATCCGATCAACCACAGCTGGGGTATAATCCAACGTGCCCCTGACCTTCGACAACCAGTTCACCACCCGCCTTCCCGGCGATCCCAATCCGGCCAACACCCGTCGCCAGGTCGTCGGCGCCGCGTGGAGCCCGGTGGCGCCTACGCCCGTTGCCGCGCCGCGCGTCCTGGCGGTGTCGTCGGACGTCATGGCGCTCGTCGGCTTCGAACCCGGCGCCGAACAGACGCCGGAGTTCGCCAACGTCTTCGGCGGTAACGCGCTCCTGCCCGGGATGCGCCCCTATGCCGCCAACTACGGCGGGCATCAGTTCGGGAATTGGGCCGGGCAGCTTGGCGATGGCCGCGCGATCAGCCTGGGCGAAGTGCTCAACGCGCGCGGCGAACGATGGGAACTACAGCTCAAGGGCGCCGGCCCGACGCCCTACTCGCGTACCGCTGATGGGCGCGCGGTGCTGCGCTCGAGCATTCGGGAGTTCCTCTGCAGCGAAGCGATGCACCATCTGGGCGTCCCCACCACGCGCGCGCTCTCGCTCGTGAGCACCGGTGAAGCGGTCGTGCGCGACATGTTCTACAACGGCAACGCGCGCGAGGAGCCGGGGGCCATTGTCTGTCGCGTGAGTCCGAGCTTCATCCGCTTCGGCAACTTCGAGATCTTTGCCGCTCGCGGCGAGATGGAGCTCCTCGCACAGCTCGTCGACTTCACCATCGCGCGCGATTTTCCGCATCTCACCGGCACCACCGACGACAAGCGCATCGCGTGGTTCGCCGAAGTGGCGGAGCGCACCGCAACGATGGTCGTGCACTGGATGCGCGTCGGATTCGTGCACGGCGTGATGAACACCGACAACATGTCCATCCTGGGGCTCACGATCGACTACGGCCCGTATGGCTGGGTCGACAACTTCGACCCCACCTGGACGCCCAACACAACCGACGCGCACGGCCGACGCTATCGCTTCGGGCAACAGCCCACGATTGCGCAATGGAATCTCGTGCGCCTCGCCGAGGCCATCGCGCCACTCTTCCCGCCCGGGCAGCATCTGCAGGCCGGCATCGATCGCTTCGCCGACACGTTCGTGCGTGAGTACGACGCGATGAACGCCGCCAAGTTTGGGATCCCCCTCACGGATGACGCAAAGACGCTCATGCGCGAGGGCTTCAAGCTGCTCTACGATGCCGAGGTCGACTACACGCTGTTCTTCCGCGCACTCGGCGAGATCCCCGATGCACTCCCGGGTTCGTCGGCGATCGACCTGCTCGGCGATGTGTTCTACGACCCCGCCAAGCGCGACGCCGAAGCCGCCACCGTGCAGGCATGGCTCGAGCGGTGGCACGCACTGGTGCGAGGCAGCGGGGTGCCGTTCGCCGAGCGTCGGACGCGCATGCACGCCGTGAACCCGTGGTTCGTGTTGCGCAACTATGTCGCGCAGCAGGCGATCGATGCCGCCGAGGCGGGCGATGCGAGCCTCGTGCGGACCCTGCTCGAGGCCTTGCGCCGTCCCTACGACGAACAGCCGGCTGTTGCCCAGTACGCGCAGCGTCGCCCCGAGTGGGCGCGGACCAAGGCCGGCTGTTCGATGCTGTCCTGCTCGAGCTGACTACATCGCCGGCTGGCGCGTCTGCGCCGCCTTCACGGCGTCGATGAAGCGGCGGGCGTCTTCTTCCGTGAAGCGTCCGCCGTTCGACGTGCTACCCTTCGACGAGCTGTTCATCTGCACCTTGCCGCCCTTCACGTCGAAGTGCAGCTCACCGTCTTCGTAGCGCAGATTCTCCACGTCGCGTGCCGGCACACGCACCTTGAAGCCCATGGCGGTGTTCACGGCTGCACTCACCGCATTGCCGATGATCGCCCCGACGCCGCCCTTGTTGTCGGTGTCCTTCCTGATGCTGTCGGCCACACTCTGACGCAGGCTGTCGGAGAGCTGAATCACCACCGAGTCACTCACGACGGCGAGTACCAGGGCGCCATCGGTACTGGTGATCTTCACCTCGCCCTCGTTCTCCGCCGTCACTTCCTTCGAGTCGGAGGAGAACTGCACCGCCACCTTGTCCGAGCGCTTGTCGCCCACGCTGCAGGCGCCCAATAGCAGGGCACCTGCGAGCATCAGCAATGTCGTCGACCGTCGCATCGTCGCCTCCTCTAGGGTTTCTTTTCGAGCGCGTTCTGCCGATCCAGCACCACCGCCACGAACGCCAGCACTTCGTCCGGCTGGAACACCGCGCCGGTGGCCCCGTTGCCGACATCGAACATCTGGGCGCCCACGCCCTTCACCGAAAAGCTCAGACGCTCGTTGGCGAACTTCACGTCTTCGAGGTAGGTGGCCGGCACGCTGACCTTGCTGTTCGGGGTCATCATGTGCACGGTGTCGCCGATGACCTCGATGGCGATCGTGCCGTCGGCGCTGACCATCTGCAGGTCGTTGGGGCCAAGGAGCCGTGTCTGCGCCGCCTGCCTGGCCGCCGCCTGCACCGCGGCGTCCTGAGGGTCGCTCTTGGCGCAGGCCGCCAGCGCACACAGTGCGGCAACGGCAATCGGACGGAGACGAGACATCGGCAGGACCAGGGAAGGCGTGGCGAAGGCGTGAATCAGGCCAGCTGAATGTCGCCGGACCGAATATCTTCACAATATGAGACGGCGGACCTTTCTGCTGGCAGGGCTGGGCGCCGGCGGCGCGCTCTTTCTGGGATGGTCGCTGGTGCCGCCCAGACAGCGGCTGCGTGGATCGGCCACGCCGGACGTCGCCACGGGCAGCATTCCCCTGAATGGCTGGCTCGCCATCGCCCCAGACGACGCCGTCACCATCATTGCGCCCAAGGCCGAGATGGGACAGGGGGTGCACACCGCCCTGGCCATGCTCATCGCCGAGGAGCTCGGGTGCGACTGGTCGAAGGTCGCCGTCCGCTACAGCCCCGTGGATGCGATCTACAACAACGTCGCCGCGATCGTGGACGGACTGCCGTTCAATCCGGATCTCGACGACAACGTCGGCGTTCGCGCCCTCCGCTGGCTCACCGCCAAGACGATGCGCGAGGTCGGCGTGATGATGACCGGTGGCTCGTCGAGTGTGCGTGATTGCTGGGAGATCGCGCGCGTTGCCGGCGCCACCGCGCGGACCGCACTCGTGCAGGTGGCCGCCGAGCGGTGGGCCATCACGCCGGACGCCTGCACGGTGGAGCAGGGTGTGGTCCGAAGCAGCAAGGGCACCTTCCGCTTCGGTGAACTGGTGGCGGCGGCGGCGGCGCGCACGCCAGCGAAGGTCACGCTCAAGGACGCGAAGCAGTTCACCGTCATCGGCACGTCACGCCCAAGGCTCGAGGCGCGGGACAAGGTGACCGGTGCCGCTCGCTTCGGCATCGACGTGCGGGTGGATGGGATGCGGCACGCTGCCGTCGCGATCCCACCGGCGCTTGGCAGCACGCCGCTTCGATACGACGAGGCGGCCGCCCGCGCGAAGCCTGGCGTGCGGGACATCATCGTCCTGCCGGGAAGCTCCTACGGCGATCCGCCGTCGATCGCGGTGGTCGCCGACAGTTGGTGGCAGGCGCGCCAAGGGGTCGGTGCTCTCAACGTGCAGTGGAGTCTGAGTCCCGCCGGTGCGCTGTCCACGGCAGGCATCATGGAGACGCTGCGCTCACAGGCGCTCACCGACGACGGACTACCTCTGCGCAGCACCGGAGACGCGCTGCGCGCGCTGGCCGACGCCGATCGCGTGGTGGACGTCGTGTACGAGGCGCCATACCTCGCGCACGCGCCGATGGAGCCGATGAATGCGACCGTCCGCGTCACCGCCAACGGCGTGGAATGCTGGGTTGGCACGCAGGTGCCCACGTTCGCCGTGGCGGCGTTGGCGCGTATCGCGGGAGTCCGGCACGACCAGGTCACGTTGCATCAGCAGCTGCTCGGCGGCGCGTTCGGTCGCCGACTCGAGGTCGATGTGATCGCGCAGTGCACTGCGATTGCGAAGGCGATGCCCGGCGTGGCGGTGCAACTCCTCTACGCGCGTGAGGATGACACGCGACAGGCCCCGTATCGCCCGGCGACCGTGTCGCGCCTGCGGGCGGCGATCGATGCGCAGGGGAAGATCACCGGCGTCGTGGCCCACTCCGCCGGGCAGGCACCCTTTCGCGAACTCAGCCGGCGGGTGGGGCTCATCTGGACCGAACACGGCCCCGATCGCACGACCAGCGAAGGTACGTGGGATCAACCGTACGAGTTCCCCGCCCTGCGCGCGTCACATGCCGACTGCGAGTTTCCGGTTCCGGTGGGCTCCTGGCGTTCGGTCGGCCATTCGCATCAGGCCTTCTTCTTCGAGTCCTTCATCGACGAGCTGGCCGCGGCCACGACGCAGGATCCGCTGGCGTTCCGGTTGTCGCTGCTCACGAGGCATCCGCGTGCCGCCGCCGTGCTCAAGGCCGCGGCCGAGCGCGCCGGATGGAATGCGCCGATCAGCGCCGGCGACGACGGTCGCCCGCGCGCGCGCGGGATCGCCCTGCACATGGCGTTCGGGACGACCGTGGCCCAGATCGCCGAAGTCTCGCTCGGTGAAAATCAGCGCATTCGCGTGCACCGCGTCACCTGTGCCGTGGACTGCGGACTGGCGGTGAACCCGAGCGG
>JBDHVK010000116.1:0-12890 GCA_039809645.1 Gemmatimonas sp. | reverse complement strand
CTGCGCGACGGCACGAAGGCGGCGATCGGCAGCGACAGCAAGCTGCGCGTGCCCGAAGAGTTTGCGACGGCCAAGCAGCGGACGATTGCGCTCGAAGGCACCGCCACGTTCACGCCCACGCCGCCGGGCAGCGGTCCCGACGCCCTGCCGTTCTCGGTGCGCGCCGGCAACGCGACCTTCACCGCCAGCGGCGGGGTGTTCACCGTGCGCAGCTACGCGGAGGACAACGCAGTCACGCTGGATGTGAAGGAAGGCACGGTACAGGTGAAGGACCGCGAGAGCGGCAAGACGCAGGATGTCGCCGCCGGCTCGGCGATCAAGTTCGCCGGCGGCGCGATCACGCCGCTCGAGGGTGTGGCGCGCGACGTCGCCATGGCCTGGACGCGCGATTCGCTCGTGTTCGACAATCAGCCGCTCAAGGTCGTGCTGCCGGAGCTGGTGCGGTGGTTCAGCCTGAACGCCGCGATCACCGATCCGTCAGTCGAGGACCGGCCGGTCTCGATGCGTGTCGCGCTGTCGAGCTCGGGCGACGCCACCAAGGCGCTCACCGCTGCGGCCAACCTGGCGATTCAGTTTGGCAAGGACGATCGCATCGAGTTCAACGATGGCGCGAAAGCGGCAGCGCCGGCGCCAGCCAAGAAGAAGTGAGCTGATCACCTGATCACCACCTTCGCCCCCACGGGCACATAGGTATACAGCCACGCCAGATCCTCGTCACCGACGCGAATGCATCCATGCGTCGCGTCGGTGCCGATGGAGGTGCGGTCCCACGTGCCGTGCAGCATGTAGCCGTCGCCGAGATCGAGCGCGTACGCGCCGAGCTCGTTGCGCAGCTGCCGATTGAGCGTGGAGGTGGGTGGAATGAACAGCGTCTGATCGAACACGATATGCTCGTCGATCGGCAGCGCCAGGAAGGCCGTGTCGCCTGCTGCGATGAGCCCCACCACGGAATCGCGGATCACGAGCCGTGACCCATCGGTCAATCGCACCGGCCCCTGCAGACGCTTGAGCCGGAGCCCGTGGTTTTTCGCGACCTCGGCGTAGTGCCAGTCGGGTGGTCGCCACGTGGGCTCGGTTCGCTTGCCCTTGATGATGTGCACGCCGCGCGGCGTGGCGAAGCGCCACAGCTGACCCGCATACGCAAAGTCACGCCCCGACGCCACCGCCACCGTAGCGCGTCGCAGCGTATCGGATCCGGCAATGACCAGCAGTCGCCGCCGGGCGACCGAGACTTCGAGCCGCACATTGCGCGGTGTCAGCACGAACGCGGGCGCTTCCAGACGCAGCGCGAGGGCGGCGAGCGCGGCGCTGTCTGGCGTCACGACCGTATCGCGCACCCGCGCGGTCGTGTCCGGTCGTTCATCACTGCCTTGTTGGGCCGGCAATGGCGGAGCGGCGGCGTGCACGCACGCCGCCGCCGTCATCGCGACCATCGCGCACAGCATCAGGCGCATGGGTCGCCAGTTAGCGGATCTTCACGCCGAGCGTGATCGGGACCCACTTGAGCGTCTTGCTGCGATTGTCGCCGAAGAAGTCGTTGAAGGCGACGTTGTCATCGCGATCGGTGAAGACGTTCACGAAGCGCGATTCGACATAGACTGCCGAGGTCCCCACCGTCCAGTCGAACCCACCGCCAACCTGCGCGCCGAACTTGTTGCGCGTGACCTTGTTGTTCGGTTCGTTGCTCTGCAGCACGTCGTTGCCCAGGAAGCCGCCCAGTGCGGAGCCGCCGCCGAAGCTGCGGAAGTGGTACAGACCACCGCCGCCCACCGCATACAGCCGCACGTTCCGCATGAGCGACAGCGGCGTGGCCAGCGTGAGGTTCACCGTACCCGACAACACCTGGGGATTCGGGTTCTCGAGCGTCACAGCAGAGCCGGCCGGAATGTTGCCCGTGAAGGTGCGGCCGCTGAAGCGCGTGTAGCCGAAGTCGAAGCGCACGCCGAGCGCGTTGTTCGGGCGATGCCAGCCGATCGGTACACTCACCGCCAGGCCGCTGTTGTAGCCGAGATTCTTGAAGTCGCTGGTGGGCGCCGAGGCGCCGGCCGCGAGCCCGACATACCAGCCGTTCCCGCCGAAGCGATATCGGCTCATCTCCGCCTGACGCGCCGCCGCGATGGAGTCCGCGCGGGCGACGGAATCGGCGCGGGCGCGCTCGATGGCGGCGATGGAGTCCGCGCGCTGCTTCTCGACCCGGGCGACCGAATCGGCACGCATGCGCTCGATGTTCGCGAGCGAGTCACGCTGGCGCTGCATCGCCATGTCGACCGAATCGCGACGCGCCTTCTCCGCCGCCGCGATGGAGTCGGCCCGGGGCTGCTCCGCAGTCGGCGTGGTCTCGAGAGTTCCGGCGGCTTCACCGCCCTTCTGCACGCGATAGCGCTGCTGCGACGTCGCGCGGGGCGTCCGCGTCGTGGTGGGCCTCGAACTCTGCGTTCGACGCATGGTCGAGTCCTGCCGCGTCCGGGTAGTGTCCTGGGCGGACAAGGCAAGCGGGAGCGTCAGCGCTGCCGTGCACGCCGCGGTGTAGAGCACGTGTCGAGTCATCATGGTTCCCTATCGGTTGGAGACACATCGTCGTGATGCCGCCCTCAGGGCGTTGCTCCAAGCAGGGTGCAAGACACGTGCACAGCGTCACAGATGGGTGTGGGCTACCTCACCTTCGCTGTGGAACGCCGAGGAATGTACCCGGGGTGGTTTCAGCCAATGCCGAACTCGCTGCGTGCCTGCGCTGCCGCTCGGCCGGCCGCATCGGTCACCCCACCCGATGCGTTCTGGGCCGTGTGTTCGGCTTCCCGTCGCGCAAGCAGCGCCCAGAACTCTCCACTCTCCGGCTGACCCGGCAGATCGTCGGGGGGTAGCAGCGCGTACATCGCCTTGTACATCAATTGGAAGGCGAAGAAGAGCGCGATCATGTCGGGGAGGACCAGCACGACGCGCGTAATGGCGTTCACATTCGCGACCTGATCATTGAACGCTGGCGTATTGAAGTGCGCGGTGACGATGCGGTAGTTGAGCACGTAGTTCACCATCCCAGCGCCGAGGTTGGTGAAGCCGATCATCAGGGTGGCCTTCTTCATGGCCTGCACCACGGTGGGCTCATTGAAGAGCCGCTCGAGCTGCGCCTCGCGCTCCGGCGAATCGGGACCAAGGCCCTGCCACGCGATCGAACGTGTCACCGGTGTGCCGAGGAAGGCCGTGAGCCCGAACACGAGAAAGGCGAGCAGATAGCTGGCGCTGTCCTTGAACGCAAACAGCGCCCCCTCGACGTACCAGAATGCCAGCGCGCCCCGCATGATGGCGCTCGCGCCGCTGTAGGTGGTGATGAAGTTGAAGTGCCGGGAAATGACGAAGAGATCGAGGAGCACCCACGCCACCGGCACCAGCGCCGCCGTGAGATACGCGGGCAGCGTCCCCAGCGGCGCGGTGCCGTACTTGAGGATCGCCCACGGCAGGGCGGCCCCGATGAGAATGTCGAGCGCGAGCTTGAGGTTCTTCGGCATGACGGGCGGATGAGGTCAGCGCATCGACACGGGCTTGAGCCCGAGCGCGTTGTTGAGCCACCGGACAAACGGGGTCATCGCGGCGAAGTGCTTCGCCAGTACCTGAGGCAGCTTGGGGCTGGTGACCACGTCCGCGTCCAACTCGGCGCTCACGATGAAGCTCTGGTACTTGAGCCACTCGGCGGCGGGATGATCGGGCGTGAAGCCTCGCGGCGTACGAGTGAGCTTCCCTTCGGTGGAGAGCTCGCCGAAGCGCTGCCGGAAGCTTCGTGCCTTGACGATCTCCTCGAAGCCCTCGAGATCATCCACGATGTGCTGCCGGATGCGCGCCACCGCTGGCCGCGGGGGCATCCAGATGCCACCGCCACAGAAGCAGCCCCCCGGCTCCAGATGGAAATAGAACCCCGCGCCGCCATGCGCCGCCTCACCGCCCACGCCGTGACCGGCATCGCGATGATAGAACCAGCACGCCACGTGCGTCTTGTACGGGCTCTTGTCCTTGCTGAAACGCACATCGCGATGAATGCGGAACGCACTCTTCTTGGGTGAGCCGATGATCTCCGGTGCGATCGTGGCCAGCGCGACATCGACCTCCTCGATGAGCAGCTTGAGGGGCTCCTTCAACTCAGCGTCGTACGTCGCGCGATGCTCCTCGAACCACTCCTTGCGGTTGTGCTTCTTGAGGCCGCGCAGGAACGTGAACGCCTTGGGAGAGAACTGCGTGAAGGATTCGCTCATACGCTGGCCAGGTCGTGATGCGGCGCGATGGCGTGCGCCGGAAAGAGAAATCGCAGAAACAACCCCGTGCGCTCGCCCCACGCGCGCTCGTCGTGCAGCGCGCCCTCGGCCTCCATGTACGCCAGGTCGCGCCCGATGCGCCATCCTTTGCGCAGCAGCATGCGATACAGCAAGCGGGTGCCCTTGAGCATACGCCGTTCGCCCGTGCCCACATCGAGCCAGATGCGGAGCGCTGGTCGGTGCCCTACGCTCCCCTGCACGAGCTGTTTCACGATCCAGCGGTCGTCCCACCAGACGCTCGGGCTCAGCAGCCCGAGCTTCCCGAACACCGCCGGATGCGTGAGCCCCAGATGCAGCGAGAGCAGCCCGCCGAGCGAACTGCCGGCGAGCGCCGTATCGGCCGGGCCCCGCTTCGTCCGCCAGGTGTGATCGACCCACGGCTTGATCTCATACACCAGCATCTGCCCGTACCGATCCGCCTGCCCGCCCGCATCGTGCATGTTGTCGCGCGTGGGCGTGTACTCGTCGATGCGGTCGCGCCCGGCGTTGCCGATGGCCACGATGATCACCGGCTCGATCACGTCGGCATGGGTGAGCGCACGCGCGGTGGTGTCCACGCCCCACTGCACGCCGAAGGGTGAGAGCGGGAGATCGTCGAACACGTTCTGCCCGTCGTGCAGGTACAGCACCGGATACTGCCGCTCGGGCTGCTCATGGTAGCCCGGCGGCAGGCTCACCATGACATCGTGTGCCTGCGGCAGGAAGCGCGATCGGATCTCGTTGAAATGCAACACCGAGCCGACCATCACAGGGATGGGCGGCTCGGGGTGCAGCGTCTGGTCGAGGCCGACGTGAATCATGGCCCCGAAAGCTAACGGGTCTACCGACCGGTCAGACGACCCGATCAGGCAACGCGTCGCCCTTCGCGTACGCATCCACATTGAGGAGCGCCCGCATCCCCATCGCGGTCCGGGTCTCGATCGTCGCGCTGCCCAGGTGCGGGAGCAGCACCACGTTCTCCATGTCCTTGAGTTCGGCCGTGACACTCGGCTCGAACTCGTACACGTCGAGGCCGGCGCCGGCGATTGTACCGTCCTTGAGGGCATCCACCAGTGCCCGCTCGTCCACGACATCGCCGCGCGCCGTGTTCACGAGATAGGCGTCCCGCTTCATGAGCCCCAGCGTGCGCGCGTTCATGAGATGACGCGTCTCCGGCGTGGCCGGACAATGCAGCGACACCACATCGCTTCGCTGCAGCAATTCTTCGAGCGTGCCCACGCGCTCGGCGCTCTCGGGGCCGGCCGTTGCCGGATCGTCGATGCGCGGATCCCGCGGAGCGTGATACACGACGTGCATGCCGAACGCCGCGCTCGCCGTGCGGGCCATCGCGCGACCAATGCGGCCGTAGCCGATGATCCCCAGCGTCTTGCCGCGCAACGTGCGCCCCAGCATGAACGTGGGACGGAGCCCACCCCAAGCTCCGCTGCGGAGGTGGCGTTCGCCCTCGCCCAGCCGGCGCATCACCATCAGCATCAACGCGATGCCGATGTCGCAGGTGTCTTCGGTGAGCACATCGGGCGTGTTGGTGACCATCACGCCGGCGCGCCTGGCCGCTTCGAGATTGATGTGATTGACCCCCACGCCGACGTTCGCGAGCAGCTTGCAGCGAATGCCCGGCGTGTCGAAGATGCCCGGATGCCACTTGTCGGTGACCGTGGTCATCACGACATCGGCTTCCTTGAGGATCTGCACCAGCTGGTCGGGGCTGAGCCCCACGTCGGTGCGGTTGAACAGGGCATCGTAGCGCGAGGCGACATCGGCCTCGACGGCTTCCGGCAGTTTGCGCGTGACGACCACGCGGAGTGGATTGGCCATCGCGTCAGCCCGGAACGCGCCAGCACGACAGCGCGGCGCCTACGCCGCTGCCGAGCGTGATGGGAATGCCGGCATCACCGAGCGCCATCTCCACGCCGCTCAGCGCGGCCGCGAGCGTCAGCGCGTTCATGTCGCCCAGATGGCCAATGCGGAACACCTTGCCCGCCACTTCGCTGAGCCCCGAGCCGAGCGCGATGTCATAGCGATTGAAGGCGATGTCGATGACCTTCCGCGCATCGTGGCCTTCGGGCACGACGACGGCGGTGAGCGAGTCGGACGCGATCTCCGGCCGCCTGGCGCACTCGGTAAGACCCCACGCCTTGACGGCGGCACGCACACCCGTCGCCAGGAAGCGATGACGCTTCGCCACGTTGTCCATCCCTTCCTCGAGCAGCATGGTGAGCGCTTCGTCGAGCCCATAGAGCAGCGAGAGCGCGGGTGTGCTCGGGAAGTAGCCCTGCGCGTTGTTCGCGCGCATGGCGCGCAGATCGAAGTAGGCGCGCGGCGTGGTGCACGCGTCCACGCGCGCCAGCGCCTTCTCGCTCATGTACAGAATGCCGAGCCCTGCCGGAAGCATGAAGCCCTTCTGCGAGCCGGTGATCGCACAGTCCACGCGCCAGTCATCGAAGCGGAAGTCGAGGCTCGCAATGGAGCTCACGCCGTCCACGAGGAGGAGCGCGGGATGCTTCGCGCGATCCATCGCCGCGCGCACCGCGGCCACATTCGTGGTGACTCCAGTGGCCGTCTCGTTGTGCACGAGCAGCACGCCCTGAATCTCGTGGTGCGTGTCGGCGGCGAGCGCCGCTTCGATCTTCGCCGGATCGGCAACATCGCCCCACGGCTCTTCGATCACGTCCACCGTATGGCCGAGCGCACGCGCGGTCTGAATGAACAAGTGCGAGAACTGCCCGAAGCGCGGCGCGAGCAGGCGCGAGCCGGGGTTCATCGTGTTCACCAGCGCGGCTTCCCACATCGCACTGCCGGTGGCCGGGAAGACGAACGCGTCGCCCTTGGTCTGATGCACGATGTGCGGCAGGCGCGAGAGAATGGACCGCGTGAACGCCGGGAAGGCGCTCGATCGATGGTCCTCCATCTGGCGATGCATCGCGCGCTGGAGGCGATCCGGCACCGGCGTCGGACCGGGGATCTGCAGGAAGTGTCGTCCGGGCATGCTCTGGGGAGTGGGGGCTAGCTGGGCTGCGGTACTGTGTCTTCAACGGGCTCGTCGCCGTCGGCGCTGGATTCGTCGGGTTCATCACCCAGCGCGCGGAGCAGACGCTTGCAGAGGCGGGTCAGTTTGGTGCGCTGGTCGCCGCTGAGCTCGCGCATGAGCTGCACGATGGCCTCCGTGCGCACCGGCGTCGCGTCGGTGAGCATGACACGACCGGCTTCGGTGAGATAGACCGAAATGAAGCGACGATCGACGGCATGCCGCTCGCGACGCACGAGGCCGCGCGACTCGAGCGCGTCGATGATCGCGGTCATCTGCGCCTTGCTGCGGCCGAGACTCTCGGCGAGTTCCTGCTGATGGACTGGGCCGCGCGTCGCCAGCGTCTCGAGGGCCCCGAACTGGGAAGCGGACAGGCCGAAGGGCTGCACGGCGTCGTCCACGCTCGCGGCGGCGAGCGCGGCGGCGCGCTGCAGGGCACTGTACGCCTCCAGCGCGCGCTTGCGTTTCTTCTCTCCCTTGCTCATGCCGTCGGGCGCTCGGGTCAGACGCGAAGGATACCGGCGTGCGTCGCCGCGAGACGTCGCGCGAGCACCGTGGTCACGGCCATGATCGTCGCCTGCGGATTCACACCCGGCGCCGTCGGCAGCAGTGACCCATCGGAAATGTACAGACCCCGAACGCCGTGGCGCTCGCCATCGGGCGTCGCGCCGCTGGTGCGGCGATCGGCGCCCAGGCGACAGGTCCCGTTCACATGCGCCGAGCCGAGCGCCAGCTGATTCGGCCCCATCGGGGCATTCATCAGACGGGGAATGTCGCGGGGGTGGTGCGCCACCTGTGGCTCGGCATGGCTCGTGAAGACCTCACGCGCGCCGGCCGCGAAATGCAGCTCGGCCATCGCCCCGATGGAGGCGCGCACCCGGCGCGCGTCCTCGGCGGTGAGGTGATAGCGAATCGATGTTTCGCCCCGGCGGTTCACTGCAACCTGTCCGCTTGACCGTGCCCGGTCCGCGCCATCGCGCGTGAGGCTGATGAAGACGCCAAGCCGGTTGAACTGTTGCATTCGGACCGCGTGCGCCGGGCCGAACTGCTGAATGGCCGCCGCGGCGAACCAGGGGGCGACGGGGGGAGTCTCGATCCAGAAGCCGTAGTCGGTCCCGTCCCAACGCAGATGTTCGTCGCACAGCGTGGTCATGGGGATCCCGGTGCTGGCGGCGATCTCGCGGTCGTAGACGCCGAAGCCGAACGTGACCGGATGGACGCGGAGAAACTGACCGACGCCGTCGCCACCGAACCCGGAGCGCTGCAGCAGCGCGGGGGTCCCCACCGCGCCGCCGGCGGCAATCACGATGGGCGCGTCGATCGTGAGCGGTGCGCCGGTCACGGTGTCGCGGGCATGGACGCGCTTGAGCGGTGGCGTCGATCCGCGCCGCGAGCCCCCGTCACGCTCGCGCAGCTCGATACGCTCCGCCGCGGTGTTGGCATGGAGCTGCGCTCCTGCGGCGAGCGCGCGCGGCAACCAGGTCACCAGCGCCGACTGCTTGGCGTCGTGCCGGCACCCGGCCGTGCAGAAGCCGCAGCGGATGCACCCTTTGGCATTGAGGGTCCCGCCGCGCGCCGCCCAACCAAGGCGGGCGGCGCCCTCCAGAATGAGGCGGTTGTTGGCCGAGTGTGCCTCGGAGGGCACCGCGGCGACATGGAGACGTGCCTCGAGCTCGGCGAAGATGGGCGCAAGATCGGCGGCCCCGAGGCCGGAGAGCCCCGATTCACGTGCCCACTGGTCGAGCACGAACTCCGGGGTGCGGAGCCAAAGCATCCAGTTGACGGTCGTCCCACCGCCCACGGTCTCGCCCTGCAGCAGCGCCATCGCGCCATCATCGGTGGTGCGCAAGCCGCCTTCGGCGAGCAAACGGTCGGCCATCGCCGCCTCGTCTTCATTGAAGTCGGCACGGCCGTGCCACCCGCCGCCATCCAGCACCACGACCTCAAAGCCCGCCTCGGCGAGCTCCGCCGCCGCGACCGATCCGCCGGCACCGCTTCCGATGATGACGACATCGGCGGTGCGATGCCGCGGAGCCGTCAGATGCGTGTGCACCCCCGGTGGCGGCGATTCAGGGGCGATCTCGAGAGGCAGCGTGATCGGCTGCCGCGCCGTGGGTTCTGGTGGATGCGAGTCCACCGCGGGGAGCGGGCCCTCCCACTTGAAGTGCGGCGCGCGCTGTCGGAACGCGCCGAGGTAACCGATCGACTGGCCGGCATCGGGCGCGCCGTAGTGCGTCACCAGCACGAGTCGGCGGAGCGCCTGATACGCCGTTCGCAGGATCGGAAGCCGCGATTGGCCCCACGCCGCGAGACAGCGGCGCTGGTCGGCGGCGCCAAGGTTGGCGAAGCGCGTGAGGCGGCCGATGCCCAGCAGCGGGCCGATCGGGCTGGCGAGGAGGTCGAGCGCCTGTCCGAGCTGGGCGCGCTTGTGCGCGGGAACTGACGCGAGTTTATCGCAGCACTTTAGCGCCAGTGACTCGGCATCTACTGAGTACCCCGGCGCTGCCTCCGTGAGAACTCGCGCGAAGCATGTGAGTGCATCTCTTTGCTTTGCTGAGAGATACGATTGGCTCACGGATTTTCTCGGGCGGGGAGGTCGCTCGGCACTCCCTAGGGTACGCCACCAGCGCCCGTCGTACAATGATCAGGTTTCTGACGTCCGAGCCGAAGCGGGATTCAGATTTCTGTCTCGCCATCCGATATCCGAAACGGGCCTCGGACCTCTGGTCAGAGATCCGAGGCCCGAGGCCCGACGAACGACGTGCGATGGTGAGGCCGAACTCCGAATCCCGACCGGGATCGGACGTCCGAAACCGGATCGACTACACGCCCAGCGCGAATTCGCGCTTGGTTTCCTCGTGGGTCAGCACCCACAGGCTGTACACCGCGAACGCGGTCCCCCACGGCCAGCGGAACAGCCGGAAGCAGCTCACCACGATGATCGCATAGCGCGCCCAATTCTGCTGATTGAGCAGGGCGAAGCTGGCCACGAGCCCGAGACCGCTGATGATGCCGATGACCGCGGCGACCACCGCGCTGGTCACGGTACCGATCATGATGGCTACCGGATTCAGCGACGCCAGCGATCCGAAGATCCCGCCGAACAACACGCCCGCCGCCGCCAGCAGCCCGATGGCACTGTACGCGAGATTGACCAGCCCGACGACCTTCACATGGGTGCGCACCTGCGACTCCAGGGTTGAGGACAGCCATCCGTACGCGACGGCAGCGCGGGGGATTCACGCGCGGCAATGCGTGTCGAGCGGACACCCCAACCCAAGAACCCCAAACCCCAAGACCCCGAACCCCAAACTGATCAGTTTGGGGTTCGGGGTTTTGGGGTTCGGGGTTTGGGGGTTCGGGGTTTAGCGGGTTTTTCGGGCTCCCACCACGTTCACCATCGCCACCCCGCCCACGATGATCCCCATCGCCAGAAACGCCGTGGTCGGCAGGCGCTCACCGCCCAGCCACACGCCGAGCAGCACGGCCACGAGCGGGTTCACGTAGGCATAGGTTCCGACGGCGGCGGGACTCGCGACGGTCAGGAGCCACATATAGGTACTGAAGCCGATCAGGCTTCCGAACGTGATGAGGTATCCGAGTGCCAGCCAGGACTGCGTCGTGGGATTACCGGCGGCGAGCTGCGCCCAGTTGCCGGTGGCGGCGGCAAAGAGCGCGAGGCAGGCGCCGCCGACCAGCATCTGCATGGCAATCGCGAGCGACGGGCTCTTGGATTGTGGCGCCGTGCGCGAGTAAAGAGAGCCCACCGTCCAGCTGAGGGAGCCGAGCACCAGCACGAGCGCGCCGATCGGGTCGACCGCGGTCGCCTTTCCGCCCGCCCCGTGGGCGGGCATCACCAGCAGCCCCACACCCACCAGCCCGATCAGCACACCGAGCAGCTGGGTCAGCTGCGGGCGCTTTCCCATCCATGCCTCACTGACGACCAGCCAGAGCGGGACGGTCGCCACGAGCACCGATTCGATCCCGGAGCTCACGCGCTGACTGGCCCAACTCACCCCTCCGTTGGCGAAGAACAGCAGCAGTACGCCCACGATGGCACTCGCGCGCCAGTTCTCGAACGTCGGCTTCGGCGCCCCGCGCCATCGGCTCCACGCATACAACGCTCCCCCGGCCATCAGGAAGCGCATCGCGCCGAGTGAGAAGGGCGGAATCGTCTCCACGGCCCACTTGATGGCCAGATACGTGGAGCCCCACACCACATAGATGATCAGGAAGCCACCGATCAACTGCCAGCGCGGGACGACATGCGCCGGGGTGGCGGGGGTGGGGCGAGCGCTCACGTCGGATGCGAAGACGAAGGGGTGGGCTTGAGCGCACGCAGCGCCGCGTCACCGGCGGCGATGCCACCCACGAGGATGTAGAGATAGAAGGTGTAGAACCGCCACCAGACGAGCGACGCCACAAAGATCGCCGGCGGAATCGCCGACTTGAGCGTGGCGGCGAACGCGCCTTCAATGAAACCGCCACCACCCGGCGCCGGTACCGCCACGCCACCATAGAAGAGCGCGAGTGGCCAGAGTACGAGCGGCGCCAGCGTGTCCATCGTGAGCGGGAATCCACGATCGGCCACGTACACGAGAATCGGCAGCGTGGCGACCTTGCCGAGCACATGCAGCACCGAGCCCCCGAAGGCGAGCAGCATCAGCAGGGGGTTCGCCGATCGCAGCGCCTGCACCGCGGTGCGCAGCGAGCGAAGCGTACGCTGCACGGCGCGCCAGCGACCGGCATGAAGGCGCAGCGCCTTTGCCCACGCCGGTGGCGGTCCATTCGCGTTGCGCGCCGACAGGAACCATCCGGCCGCTCCGGCGCCGAGTACGAACGTGCTGTAACCTCCGACCAGGGCGATCAATCCCGACGCCGACGCGCCGCGTCCCCGGAAGAGCACGGCGAGCACCGTGCACACGAGCACCAGCGACCCCATTTCGAGGAAGAGCTCGAGAAAGAGCACCAGCACGCGCTGCGCGGCCGGTGTGCCGCTCTCGGCCAGCACCAGAAACCGCGCCGGCTCCGCCCCCGAGCGCGCCGGCGTGATCGCCGCCGCAAAGTCGCCCGCCAGGCAGACCCGCAGCGCCGTACCGAACCGGAGGGGAATACCACACGCTCGCGCCGACGCCTGGATCTTGAACGCCCGCGTCAGGATCTCCGCCGTGACCGTGGCAAGCGCCGCCGCATGCACCGTCCATCCCAGCCACGGCATGCCGCCCGCGGGCCAGTTCTGCGACACGACCCACCCGGACACGCCCAGCATGGCCGCGAACGAAAGGACGGTCAGGAGCCAGCGCGTGGGAGACATTGGGGAAAGGTAATTGCGCTGTGGCGGAGGTTGGTGTCGATTCTTAACTGCGCATACGTGGAGCGCATACTTCACTGCGCATACGTGACGCGCATACGTGAAGCGCCACCGCGGTACGTATGCGTTACACGTATGCGCAGTTCGTATGCGCCCCACGTATGCGCCCCCCGTATGCGCCCCCCGTATGCGCCCCCCGTATGCGCCCCCCGTATGCGCCCCCCGTATGCGCCCCCCGTATGCGCCCCACGTA
>JBDHVK010000115.1:0-12929 GCA_039809645.1 Gemmatimonas sp. | reverse complement strand
GGCGGGTGAGTACCAGCTCACGCTCCTGGTGAGCGGAAGCGGCGTGGTGGATTCCACGTCGCAGGTGATACGCGTGAAGGCGGGGCGGTAGATCGAGCGTCGGGCGCCTGCGGCGCCCGACGCTTATTCTGGTCAGTCTGGAGTCTGGAGATCCTAGTCAGGAGTCAGGTGATCTGAGATCTCGATCGGAGATCTGGGATCTGAGTCGTCTGAGAGCTGTGTTCAGCCGGGAGGATGGGTAAGGCTTAGACCGGGAGGATCGGTAAGGCCTGCGGAGGCGCAGGGATCACGGCGCGGTGGGCAGCCACGCTAGGTCGGGTTCAAAGGTATCGTCGATGGCCACGAAGTGGCCGAGCTGGAGCGGGCCAAAGCGGATCTGCCAGCGATCCTCGAGTTGCTCCTCGAGGGCGACGTACTCCCCGGCCAACGTGAGCGAGAGCGAGATGCGGCGATTGCGATAGCGGATGAAGCCGTCCGCGGTGACCCGTCGCAGGAGGAGATGCGGGGCGTAGTCCAACAGGGGCAGGCGCGCCGGATAGCGGCGATCGGACGCGTGATAGTGCGCGCTGGGGGGCGTCTGCCCCAGCGCCTCATGCGGGCGGCAGGTGTTGAACTCGGTTTGCCACGCGGTGAAGCGTCGTTGCTGCGCGTCGAGCGAGTCCTCGGGGCGCGTCGCTTCCGCTTTCATCGTGCGATGCATGCGCTCGTGGGTCCCGTTGTCCGTCGGCTTGCCTTTGGTGGTGCGCTCCGGGCGAATGCCGAGGCGAATCCACCAGACACTCAACGCGGAGAGTCCGCCGAGGGCCGCCGGCGAGGCAAAGGGCACGCCATTGTCACTGCGAATCACGCGCGGCAGTCCGTAGCGCTGAAAGAGCTGCTGAAAGACGACGCGCACCGGCGCGCTGGCCGTGGACGCGAGCGCCGTGCACCCGAGGAGATAGCGCGAGTGCAGATCACTGACGGTGAGCGGATAGCAGTACGCCCCCGGTCGTAGCTTGAACTCGCCCTTGAAGTCGGTGGCCCACACGTCATTGGGCCCGCCCGGCTGGGTCAAGGCGGTCGTGGCCCAGCGCGACGCGGCTGGGTCGCGGCGCCGGCGCGCCGTGATGAGGCCCGCGCGCTTCAGCAGGGTCGTGATCGTACTCGGCGCGGGCCACGCGGTGGTGGGCTCCTGCCGCGCCAAAAACGCGCGCAGCTTGCGGGCGCCCCACGTGGGATGCGCTTCGCGCAGCGTGAGCAGCACCTCCCGCTGCGCGGGCGGCACTTGGTGTGGCGGCACCACGGGCGCGTGCGAACGATCGGCGAGCGCCGCCGGCCCGCCGGCCAAGAAGCGATTGCGCCACTTATGGCCGGTCTTCTCGGCGATGCCGAACTCCTTGCACAACGCCCGCATCGGGCGTCGGCCGGCCACGAGGGCCTCGATAAACTCCAACCGCTGGGACATGGGGGTCTGGGTCTGCCAGGGCATCGAGCTCCTCCGCGTGGAGCTCGAATGTGACGCGCCGGGCCTTACCCATCCTCCCGGCCTGTCCCTTACCCATCATCCCGGTCTGTACACTGGGGGTTCTGAGATCCTGGACGGTGGTCGGCTTCGGCTCCTCGCTCGTCGCAGGGGTCCAAGATGACTCACGAATCTCAGATCTCAGATCTCAGATCCCCGATCTCAGATCCCCGATCTCAGATCCCCGATCCCCGATCTCAGATCCCCGATCTCAGATCCAGATCTCAGATCGCCAGACTCCCGACCAGGATCTCCAGACTCCAGACTGACCAGAACAAGAAGGCCGGGCGCTTCAGCGCCCGGCCTTTCCTTTCACCACGATCATCCCCACCGGCGAGCCGTAGTCATCCGAAGACACCGGCAGTCCCGGCGGCGCCACCCATTTGCCTCCGTCGGACCGCACGATGATCCGGTGCATGCCAGGCGCGAGCTTGAGCTCGGCGCGCCAGCGGCCGGACGTGTTGCGTCGCATCGAGCGCACGCTCCACTCGGTTGGATCGCCCATCAGCTCCACCGACTCCGCGCGCGGCGCGTCGATGAGCAGCACGACGCGAAGCGTGTCGCCCTCGATGCGCGTCACCGCTTCCGGCGCGCGTTCGATCGAGATCGAGTCCACGGCGCCCAATGTGCGCGTCTCGAAGGCGAGGATGCCGCCGGGCGTGCCGTCGGCGTCGCGGTCGTGGAAGCGCGAGATGCGCACGCCCAGCGCGACCATCGGCGAGAAGTCGTGGCGTCCGCCCTGCACCTGATCGCGGAACTGGGCGCCGCCCATCGTGGCCGGGTTGGAGGCCGCGGCGCCCACCAGGGAAAGCCACTGCGTGACCGGCTGGACGACGGCGATGGAGGCGATGGTCGGCACCGGCGCCGCCTTCGGGGCCAGATCGTCGCTGCTCAGTGAGGTCGCGAGCGGCGTCGCCACCGACAGCAGCCAGGTTGTCGAGCCGGTGTTGAACCCCATCGACGCCATGCCCGTGGCGACATCCCGGCGCTGCAACGTGCGCTGCGTACGACTCGTGGAGCGGCGCACCAGACCGAGTGTGGTCGTGATCGGCACCGCGTTGGCTTCGCTGACCGTGATCGTCTGCGTGGTGACGCGCGAGGCCCGCTCGAGGCTGACGCCGAACGAGAACTCGATGCCGCTCAGGTTCGACACCATCCCCGCCTCCGCGCGGCTGATCCGCCCGACGTCGATGCGACGGGAAACGGTGGTGTCAGCAGCGGGTGAGTCGAAGACGTTGCCGCTCGTCATGGAGACGGGCGCGATGCCCACGAGTCCGCTGGCCGAGCTGCCGTCGAGGTTGGCCTGACCGTAGCTGAGCGCACTCCAGAGCCGCTGATTGCCAACGCGCGTCCGGGCGCGGAACGCCAGGATGCCCTGCGTGGTCGCATCCCCGCCGAGGGCATCACGGAAGCGCCAGTTGCCGCTCGCCATCGCCGCGAAGTTCACGCGGCCGAGTTGCCCCACACGCTGCGTGGCACCGAACCAGAGTTCGTTGCGATTCGTGAGGCTGCTGTTGGATCCGTCGGTGGACGCGAGCCCCAGCACCGAGAGGGTGGACCCGTCGGTTACCGGACCGATCGTCGCGGCCGGCGCGATTGGGGCGTCACCGCGCGCTTGCGCCGACGCAGGCCCCGCGGGCGCGAGCGCGGCCAACACCGACGTGACCACACATGGCACGGCCCATCCGCGGCTCGCGAGCCAATGACTCGGCGAGTGGCGGTGCGACGCGCGAAGAGCGGAGCGGGCGTGCGTCACGGATCGGGTGGGCGAACTGGTTTGCCTGCCGATGCTCCGGGCGGAACCGTCCCGGAGACTGTTCCCCGAACATAGCGATTGAGCGCATCGAGAGCCATACCGGGCCCGCGCTGCGAGTTCTTTGCCACCGTTTGCTGCAGCCCCGTCAACGCCTCATCCGAGCGCGACTGTGTGGCCAACGTGGTCACGGCTTCGCGGGCCGTCGGCAACGGCACGCCGCGACCGACCAGGTCGGTGAGCACCACGAGCGCGGTCACCGCGGTGCCGGCCGGCCGCGTCGTGCGCAAGCCGGCCACCGTGCGCGGCTCGATACCCGCGCGGATGGCGGTGGCGGCGGCGTCGAGTTCCGCCTCGGTGGAGCCCTCTCCCAGCGCGAACTTGGCGGCGGCGAGCGCGTCGGAAAACTCGCGAACGACCCGCAGGATGCGCGGGCCGCTGACCCGGCGGGCGGCGCCCTCCAGCGCCCGGTTGACCAGCAGCCGCACCGGCAGCCCCCGGTCGTAGGCTTCGTCGAAGATGCTGCGCAGGCTGGTGGCCGTCAGCGAGTCGAAGCGTGAGGCGTCGAACTGCGCCGGCTGCGGCGCACCGGTGAGCGGACGGGCGGGGGCGGTGATCGCCGGAAGCGTATCGGACACGACGGCGCGCGCCGCCGGCAACGCGGTGGTTGCCAGCTGGGCGCTGAACTGCGCCACGAACAGCAGCGTCGTGCCGACGAGGGCCATCAGCGCGGATCCACGATGACGGCGTTCGTGGGGCCATAGCCGGCGTCCGGAACCTGCGGCGCCATCGGGTCCACCACCCAGGTCGCGCCATCCACCACGAACGCGTACACGTGGCGTCCGGGTGGCAGGGCCACCTTGGCGCTCCACTCGCCGCCCTCTCGCGTCATCGGCGTGGCTTTCGCATCCCAGCCGTTGAAGTCGCCGACAATCGACACCGCCTGCGCCTGCCTCGGCAGCGCGAGCTCGAAGTGCACGTTGCCGGCGGCGTCCTCGGAAATCGCGCCGACTGGCGCGCTGGGCGTGACGGCCCCCGGCGTGAGCGCCGTTGGCCCCGCCGTGCTGTCGGTGGCGCGCTGCGGCAGATCGGCCCGCCACGGGCGCGAGACGGTGACCACGAGCACCGCCGCCGCCGCCGCCCCCCACCACCAGCGCGGTTGCAGCAGACGTGACCGTCCGCCACCGGACGCCGACGACAGCACCGCCGCCACGCACGCCTCCACCTGCGCCGTCGCGACTGGCGGCAGCGAGGTGTAGCTGCGCGACAGACGCTCGGCGAGGGCCGCGTCGGCCGCATCGTCGTCGAAGGACGGGAACGGGAGTTCCCGGGGCTCAGTCATCACTCCACTCCATGAGTCGCGCCGGCATCGCCGTTGCCATGCTCAGCGCTCCTCCAAAAGATCCGGCATCGTGCCCAACAGCATGCGCAGCCGTTCGCTGCCGCGCTTCACCCGCATCTTCAGGGCCGATTCCCCGGCGCCGGTCATGGCTGACATCTCCGAGTACTCGAGCCCTTCGGCGTACTTCAACAACAACGCCTCGCGCTGCAGCGGATCCAGCTTCGCGAGCGCCTTGACCAACGCGGCGTCTTCCACGCCGGTTGAAGCGCCCGGCGGCGGCGCCGGCGCGAGATCCAGCGCCGCGTCGTCCTGCACGAAGCGCCGTGTCCGTCGGCCACGAGAGGTCTGCGCGTTGCGACACTGGTTCGTCAGGATGCGGAACAGCCAGCCGCGGAACTGGTCACGTTCGTCGTACCGGCCGATCGCGAGATAGGCCCGCAGGAACGTGTCCTGCACCACGTCTTCCGCATCCGCGCGCTCTCCGAGCATGTGGTAGGCGAACCGCCAGCACGCGTCGTAATACCGCGCCACCAGCGTTCCGAAGGCGTCCGGCTCTCCGGCACGGGTCCGGGCGACCAGTTCCGCGTCGGTCATCGGTGAAACAACAGCGGAAACAGGCGATCCGTCACCTGAACGGTGCGTAACAGTCCAGGTCGCTGAAGGCGCCGGGTGGGACGAGCGGCCCAGCCGGGCCGTCCCGCCAGGCGGAACGGCCGGCGCTCAGGCGCCAAGGCTCCCAAGGGTCAACAGGAGGGTCATCGCGACGAACAGCGCCGTCGCCATCCGGTTCACCCCGCCCAGCCGGGCCATCAGGGCGGCGTCCTCGGCCGGTGCCAGTTCCTGATGCGCCACGAACATGGTCGCCGCCCGGGCCCGCCGGAAGAGGAACCAGTTGGCCGTGCCTCCCGCCGCGAGCGCGGACGAGAAGTTGACCGCCCCCATCATGGTGAGCAGCCACTGGTTCTCGGGCTTGAGCAGGTCAGCCATCGTCTGAGGCACCGCCGCGTCGGTCAGGAAGCGGAGCGCGATGCTGGGCACGAGAAAGAAGATCGCAAACGGGAAATAGAGCTTGCGGTACAGAAACCACGCCGACGGGAGCATGATCTGTACGATGGCCGCGCTCCAGTTCCAGGTGGGGACGAACGTGGGATCCTCGACGAACGGGGCGAGCTTCCGGCGATAGGTGCTCTCCCACTTGGCGCCGATGTACGCCGCGAGACGCGCCTCGGTGAGAGGGGTTCCCGAGGGCTGCTGCTGCGCGCGACGCGCCCACCGCGGGAGTTCCGGTTCCGTGGACGGCGCGGGCACCTCGGGGTGTTCCCGCGACACCGGTGACTCCGGCTCGCGGCCAGGATCCTGATCGGGGGGGAACGATGTCATGTCATCTCCGACGGCCGCGCCGAGGGCCGGGCCGAGGGCTGCTGCTGCGACAGGCAGTGCAGCGTCCCCAGTCCCCACACCAGATCGACGGCGTTGATGCCGATCACGTCGTGCTCCGGCAGCAGTTCGGCCAGCGTATTGAGGGCCACGCGATCGTTCTTGTCATTGAACGTGGGCACGAGGCACACCCCGTTGCCAAGGTAGAAGTTCGCGTAGCTCGCCGGCAGGCGCATGCCGTCCATGATCACCGCGCGCGGATAGGGCAGCGTCACCACGCGCAGCGTCTCGCCGCGCGCATCGGTCGCCGCCTGCAGTCGATGCAGGTTGTCGAGCGACCGCGCGTGATTCTCGTCGGTCGCGTCTGCCTCGTGCGCGAGGACCACGACACCGGGCGCGACGAAGCGCGCGATGTCGTCGACATGGCCGTGCGTATCGTCGCCCACGCACCCTTCCCCGAGCCAGATGGTTCTGGTGATGCCGAGGTAGTCGTGGAATGCGCGTTCGTAATCGGCGCGCGTGTAGCCCGGGTTCCGCACCTGCACGTCGCTGAGCAGCCACTCTTCGGTGACGAGCATCGTACCCAGCCCATCGGTCTCGATGCCGCCGCCTTCGAGAATGAGCGGCGCCCCATTGTCGTGCCGCACCGCCTGGATGAGTGGCAGCTCCGTGACCTGCGCCATACGGGCGGGGACGTTCGCGTCGAGCGCGTAGTTGTCGTACTTGGCCCACGCGTTGAAGCCCCAGCGCACGAGCGCCACCGAGCCATCGGCGCGGTGCACGGCCGTCGCTCCCGAATCGCGCAACCACACCCGATCGGTGGGTTCGAGATGCAGGCGATAGCGTGCCTCGTCGACGCCGTGCAGCGTGAGGCATTCGCGCGCTTCCGCCATTACCGCGTCGGAGTGGCACAGGATCTCGACGCGCTGATACGGCGCGAGCGCGCGCACGATCTCCGCATACACCCACGGGATCGGCCCGAACTTGCCGGGCCAATCCGGTTCGTGATGCGGCCAGCCGATCCACACGGCGTCCTGCCGCTCCCACTCGGCCGGCCAACGCACCGCGTTCGCGACCACGGGCGCCGCCATTACTTGCCCAGCCAGCGATTGAGAATCGGCCCGTACGCGTCGATACGACGATCACGCAGGAACGGCCAGTTGCGCCGCGTCTCCTCGATGAGCGCGAGATCGCAATCGGCCGTGAGAATCGCCGGCTCGGTGCCCGCCTGCGCGAGGTAGCGGCCGAACGGGTCGCAGATGAACGACTGTCCGAAGAACTCCAGGCCATCGGTCCCTGGTTCCGGCTCAAAGCCCACGCGATTGGGTGACGCGACGAACACGCCGTTCGCAATCGCATGCGCGCGCTGCGCCGTGCGCCACGCATCGACCTGCGCGTCGCCGAACGTCGCCTTCTCCGCCGGATGCCAGCCGATCGCCGTGGGATAGAACAGGATCTGCGCGCCGAGCAGCGCCGTGATGCGCGCACCTTCCGGGTACCACTGATCCCAGCAGATCAGCACGCCGATCGTGGCGTACTTGGTCTTCCAGACGCGGAAGCCGTTGTACCCGGGATGCGTGTCCTGCCGCTGATCGCCCGTCACATCGCCCGGCGCGAAGTAGTACTTCTCCTCGAAAAGCGGGTCGTGCGGGATGTGCATCTTGCGATACGTCCCCAGCACCGAGCCGTCGGCATCGATGACCGTGGCCGAGTTGCGGTAGAGCCCCGGCGCCTCGCGCTCGTAGTAGGGCACCACGATGACGACATCGAGCTCCTTGGCGAGTGCCTGGAACGTCTGCACCACGGGCCCGTCGGACGGCTGCGCGATATCGAAGCGCTCCGGCTTCACGGTCTTGCAGAAGTACGGCGCGTTGAAGAGCTCCTGCAGGCAGATGACCTTGGCGCCCTGGCTGGCGGCGCTGCGCACGCGCGCCACCGCCCGGGTGACGTTGGCCTCGAGGTCGTCGGACGCGGTGTCCTGGACGATGCCGATTTTGACGATGGGGGACATCGAGGAAAGATAGCCAACCCAGAACCCAACACCTAAAGCCCGAAACCCTGAACTGATCGGTTCTGGGTTCCGCGTCTTAGGTCGTGGGTGTTGGGTTCTTCCGCCCGCGCCGTGGCCTCTCCTCCGCCAGTTCTAGCAACGGCCCCAGGTACCCCATCAGCACCCGCCGCAGTTCGTCGAGCAGCGCTTTCTTGTCGCTCGACAGCGCCCGTGCCCGGAGCAATCCCTGACCGATCGTGGCGGCCACGAGCGCGGCGCGGCGTCGATCGCGATTGGCGAGGGCGGGATTGCGCGCCGCGAAGAGCACGTCGAGCCGGTCGACGAAGCTTTCGAACAGCTGCGAGCGCAGCCGTGAGGGTGCCGAGCGTGTGTCATCGGTCGGGCCCTCGTGGCTGGCGAAGACGCGCCGGAATGCGGGGTTGCGATCGTGGAACTCGGCGAGCGGACGCACGATGCGATCGATGAGCTGCTCGAGGGGCAGTTCGTGCGCGTCGAGGGGAAACGCGCGCTCGTGGATGGCGCGCATTTCGTCGGCGTAGCGGAGCGCGAGGCCGGCGATGACCGCGTCTCGATTGGGGAAGAATTGATACAGCGACCCCTTTGCCGTGCGGGCCTGCTGAGCAATGGCCTCCGCCGTGGCCCCCTCGAGCCCGTGTTCGGCAATGACGGCGGCGGCGGCGTCGAGCAGCAGTTCGACGCGCTTCTGGCCGCGGCTCTGCCGCGGGCGTCGGCGGAAGGCGTCGGGCGAGTCGGCGGCGGGCTCGATGGCAGCGGACACGGCGGCGGACACGGCGGGGGGCTCGGGCGGGGTCACCGACGCCGCAGGGGCGGGCAGGGCGTCGGCCGATCGGCGGGGAGGCATTGGAAGACGATAGGGTGACGGGCGCCACTTGACAATGTGACGCCACCGTCAAAATTGAACAGTGTTAAGTCATGGCGCTTTGTTAGGTCATGACGAGGGCGTCGCATTGAGGCGGCGCCGCGCCCCGACCCGGAGACTCCACGCCGATGCCTCGTTCGCTTCGCCTCCTGACGGCCGCCGCCACCGCGGTCATGCTTGCCGCCTGCGCCTCCGCCGCCAAGCCGGCCGCGGGCGCCCAGAACGCCGTGCCGAGCGCGGCGCAGACCTCGATCTCCAACGCCATCGACGCGCTCAACGCGCCGTTCGTGGGCTCGACCAAGTCGAAGAAGTTCTACCCGGCAGCGTGCAGCACCGTGAAGCTGATCAAGCCGGCCGATCGGATCGGCTTCGCGTCGGTGAAGGATGCCGAAGCGGCGGGGTTCGCGAAGGATGCGTACAGCACGGATTGCCGGTACTAGCAACCCGAACACGCCAAACTCACAACCCCCAACCCCCAAACTGATCAGTTGGGGGTTGGGGGTTTTCGGTTTGGTGTTTGGGGTTATCCGCGGATGAGGATGCCCACCACGTCCATCACATTCGTCCCCGTCGGCCCGGGCTTGAGCAGCGCGCTGGCCGCTTCAAGCGCGTACCACGAGCGGCCGTTCAGCAGGTCGTCATCGGGCGAGCGGCCGTGACGGCGCGCGAGGGCGGGGACGGCGGCGTCGACGATCGCGCCGGCGGCGTCGGTGGGGCCATCGCGACCGTCGGTACCGGCGGCAAGCATGGTGATCTGCCAGGCGAAACGATCGCCCTTCGCGGCACTCGCCTCGAGCTGCAGCGCGGCGGATAGCGCCACGACCTGCATGCGCCCCCCGCGCATCGGGTCGACCGGCACGAACCGGTGCGGCACGTCGTCGAGGTCATCGTGATCGAACACGGACGCGTCGGGCGACTCGTTCGCGAGGTGCGCCTCATAGGCGCGCTCGAGCGCGGCGTGTTCGAGCGCGGTGAGATGCACCACCGGTTCGCCGCCGCTCACGAGGAGTGCACGACGTCCGGTGGGGAGGGTGGGCGCAAGCGCGAGCGCGCGTTGCGCGAGGGCGACGCCCACACCATCGGCTTCGCCCTCGATGGGCTGCTCGTCGACCAATACCGTGTCGATGCCGTGGGCGCTCGCCGCACGCGCCATCGCCGCGGTGGCCGCGCGATTGCCTGACACCACTTCGTACGTCACGCGCGTGAACGCCTCATGCGACGGCAGCGGCACCGCGGGGGGCGTGCTCGTCCCCAACAGGCCGAGCGCCTCGGCTTCGCGTCGATCGAGCTGATCGCGCAAGCCATGCGCGTCGACGAGCGCGAGAAAGGTGGCGTCGTCGAACGGATCGGGGGAGCAGGGGCCCGAGCCGATCACCGAGGGATCGTCACCGATCACATCGCTGATGGCGAACGCACCGATGTGCGTGGCGCCACGATGCGCAAGCTGCACCGCGAGGCGACCGGCACCAAAGCGCAGGAGGCGGCGACGAATCGCGTTCATTTCGTGGATCGCCAGCCCGCTGCCGAGCAAGGTGCTGGCCAGTTGCGCGACGATCTCCTGGGCCCGATCCGCGTCGCCCACATGCTGCGCGAGCGCCGCGATCGGCGCCGCGCACAGCGCGGTCGTGCCCCCGGAGATCAGCACGAGGGCCACATCGCCCGGTTCGATGGCGAGCAGGGCGTCATCGATCGCGTCGGCCGCATCGAGCGACGCGGGACCCGGCACCGGATGATCACCGCGCATCACCCGCATCGTCGCCGGACGTGACACCCCGAACCAGTCGGTCGCGACCGGATCATGCGCCGCCACCACGATGGTGCCCACGATCCGGGCGCTGCAGTCGTAAAGCGCCGCGAGGGCCCCCGCCATCATGGCCGGCGAGGCCTTGCCGGTGGCGATGACATGCACGCGCGTGCGGTCGTTGACGGCGTGCGCTCCGCACCACCGCGCGACCGCGTCGCGCGTGCACGGAAACGGCGCCGCGCCCTGCACCGCCGCGTCGTACAACGCGGCAAGCAGGGCGCGGGAATCCAACGCGGTCATCGACATCACGCGGTCGCGTGACCGACCATCGGGTTACTTGGTGCCGCCGGCCTTCGTGATGGCGGTGCCGAGTTCCGCGTACGCATCCTGCGACATCTGCAGGAACGGCGTCGCGACATAGGCGATCTTCCCGGCCGGGTCGATCACGTACAGGAACCGCTTGTGGTACCCGGTGCCCGCGCTCGCGCCGTACGCCACGCCGACCTTGCGGTCGACATCGGCGGCGAAGTGGAACGGAAACTTCGCATCGGTCGCCCACGACGTCAGCGCGCTGTCGGGATCGACACTCACGCCGACGAGCGTGACCTTCTTCCCGCCCTTGAACACATCCGCGTACTTGTCGCGGTAGTTCTCCATCTGCATGGTGCAGCCGCTGGTGCGGGCCTTCGGGAAGAACGCGAGGATGACCGTTTCGCCCTTATGCTCGGAGAGCTTGAACGGCTTCTTCTCGAGGCCGGCCGAGGTGACCCAGGGCACGGTGAAGTCGGGGGCGGCGTCTCCCACCTTGAGCGGCGACGGGGCCGGAGCGGGCGTGCCCTGCGCGGAAGCAAACGACGGCACAGCAACAAACGTGGCGGCCGCCAGGGCGGCGCGGACCAGCGACTTCGACACGGACATGCAGCACTCCTGAAGGAGTTCGAGAGGTGGGAACCGCGGGGAACGCTAGTTGGCGGACGCTGTCGCCGCCACCGGACGGTGGGGTGACCTCGCCGGAGGACAACGAATCGGTGCCCGCAGGCGGTTTCCGTGATCCCCCTCTCGAAAACCGCCCGCCGTGCGCGGTGGGCGCGCTGGCACGACCCCTGCCCCTGAAGGCTTCCGTTGGCGGCGCATGCAGCCCGCCCGGAACGAGGAGGCAGACCATGGACAGACGTCGTTTGTTCCCGACGGCCCGCTGGGCGACGCCGCGCTGGTCGCACGCCCGCTGGGCGGCGGTCGTCCTGGTTCCGCTGGCCTTCGGCGTCCTCACGGCGTGCGGACGCTCGTCGGTGGATGAGCAGCTCAAGGCCGATCTGCTGGCCGCGTCGCAGGCGCCGGCCAATCGCGCCCAGTTCGCGAGCCCGGCCGAGTTGGGCTATCCGCAGGGGTATGCGCCGCAACCGAACGGGTACGCGCCATATCCGCAGGCGGTGCCGCCGGGCTACCCGGCGCCGTATCCGTATCCGCAGGCGGGCTACCCGCAGGCCGGTTATCCCCAGCCGTATCCGGCGCCGCGGCCGCAGGTGGTGTACGTGCCGCAGCGTACCACGACCGTTCGCACCTCGAGTGGTGGTGGCGGATCCGGGAGTGGCAGTGGTGGCACCGGCTCGGGCAGTGGCGGCGCGGGTCGAACGAATACGCAGAAGGGCGCGGTGATCGGTGCCGCGACCGGTGCGGCGATCGGCGTGATCTCTTCGCGTGACAAGGCCAAGGGCGCGGCCGTTGGGGCGCTCGGCGGCGCAGTCCTCGGTGGCCTGATCGGTCATCAGGTGCGCACCCCGCGCTGAGTCGGCTTCAGGAGGATGCAACACCAGATACGAACCTTTCCAAGGAGGTTGGTGTCTGAATGACCGTAGGGTGAAGAGTTGTGAAGGGTGCAGTATCGAAGGGACGGACGCGCTTCGTGGAGGGGGCGTGGACAACATGGCGACCCGGCGTCTCGTGATTCGGCACGAGACGACCGGGTCGCAATGTTTTCGATGGCGTGGCGGCGAACTACACCGCGATGCGCAACGCCTGCGATCTGATCCGCACGCTTACCACCGGCCCGACGGCCTGACAGAGCTCGCCGTCCGCCTCGAACGCGGGGGGACCGTCGAACTCCAGCGTAAACGCCGCACCGTGATGCACGCGCACGCCGCGGGCGTGCACGTGGGTACCGCGGGTCGCGCGGGCAAACAGCGGCAATCGGCGCAGGGGCGACACGTCTCCGATGTCGATGATGTCGAGCACGCCGTCGTCGAGCGCGGCGTCGGGCGCGATATGAAAGGCTCCCCCGAACCAGCGCCCGTTGGCCACGACGGTCATGAGCCGCCGCTGCG
>JBDHVK010000114.1:0-13079 GCA_039809645.1 Gemmatimonas sp. | reverse complement strand
CCGACGGCCGCAGCCGCCCCGGGACCCGCGCCCGCTGCACGCGGCAGCATCGGCGCCGGCACCGTGCTCGCCGGAGCGACCAGTGCCCAGATCTGCTCGCTGGCCAACCGGCCGGGCGATCGCTTCGTGGTCTCATTGGCCCGCACCGTAACGGGGAGCAATGGCGCCGTCCTCGAGGCCGGAACCCCGGTGCTCATTGAGCTCGCGACGGCCGGCCCCGATGGCTTCACCTTCCGCTTCCGGGGCGTGCAGGTCCAGGGCGAGTTCGTGCCCGCCGAAGGCGCCGTCACGGTCAGCGACGCCGCCATGACCGATCGATCGGTCAGCGGAGGCAACGACAAGGGCAAGGTCATCACGGGCGCCGTGGCCGGCGCCATTCTCGGACGGATTCTGGGCGGCGGCGCCAAGGGCACCGTCATCGGGGCCGCCGGCGGCGCCGCGGCCGGCACGGTCGCTGCGCAACGGAGTCGCGTCAACGAGCGCTGTCTGGCAGCGGGCGCCACTATTAGCGTGTCGCTGTCCGCGCCGCTCGTTCTCCCCATGTCCACTCCGTGATCGACGTTTCCCAGTACACCAAGCTTTACGGCGATGTCGTGGCCGTTCAGGGGCTCTCCTTTCACGTCGCTCCCGGCGACGTGCTGGGGCTCGTCGGGCCCAATGGTGCCGGCAAGACCACGACGCTGCGCGCACTCGCCGGCATTCTCCAACCCACCAGCGGCACGATTCAGATCGCCGGCGTCGATCTCGCCAAGGACCCCGTCGCGGCGAAGTCCCAGCTGGCGTTCATCCCCGACGAGCCGGCGCTCTTCGACTATCTGACCGTCACCGAACACCTGCGCTTCTGCGCGCGGCTCTACGGGGTGGCCGGCGCCGAGCCGCGCATTCCGGCGTTGCTCGAGGAGCTCGAACTCACCCCCAAGCGCGATGCGCTGCCGACCGAGCTCTCGCGCGGCATGAAGCAGAAGCTCGCGATTGCCTGCGGATTGCTGCACGAGCCCAAGGCGCTGCTGCTCGACGAGCCACTCACCGGACTCGATCCGGTGGGCATCCGCCGCATGAAGGAAACGATCACCGCGCGCGCGCGCGAAGGCTCGGCGGTGATCCTGAGCTCGCACCTGTTGCATCTGGTCGAGGAGCTGTGTACGCGGCTGCTGGTCATTCGTCGGGGACAGATGGTCGCGTTCGGCACGATGAGCGAGATCGTCGCACAGCGCCCGGAGCTCGCCGGTCGTTCCCTGGAGGAGATCTTCATTGCCCTCACGGGCGACGACGTGGTCTCCGGCCCGGCCCCCGCGGCGGCGTAGCAAGCCGTCGTGACGGCCCTCGTTCGACAGCCGGCGCCGCTGCGCGCGCTGCTCTACCTCTACGCGCGAGCGTTCGCCAATCGCCTGCGTCAGCAGACGCGACGCGTGCGCAGCCCCCGCTATCTCGCCGCCGTCGCACTTGGCGCGCTGTATCTGTGGTGGGCGCTGTTCCGCAATGCGCAGATGAACAGCTCGCCGCTCAACACGCTGCTGCAGTCGGAGCCGCTGCTGGTGCTGGGGAGCACCCTGCTGCTCCTCTCGTCGGCACGCTGGTGGCTCTTCGGCAGCGAGCGTGGAGCGCTCGCCTTCGCGCCGGCCGAGGTGCAGTTCCTCTTTCCGGCGCCCATCTCGCGACGCGGGCTCGTCCACGCGAAGCTGCTGCGCATGCAGCTCGCGATCCTCCTGAACACGCTCATCTTCTCGGTGCTCTTTCGCGGGAATGCGGGCGAACTCGCCTCGTGGGAGCGGGGCCTCGCGCTGTGGGTGATCTTCTCGACGCTGGCGCTGCATCGGCTCGGCGCCGCCATCGTGCGAGCCAGCGCCCTCGAACACGGCACCGCCGGGGCGCGGCGCGGGGTCGTGCCACTCGTGATCTTCGGCGCACTCGTCGGCATGGTGGTCTATGGCCTGGCCATCGAGTTGCCGGCACTTCGACTCGCCAGCACGAACGGCCTCAAGGCGCTCATCGAGGCCATGACCGCCGCGTTGCAGGCGCCGGTGCCGGCGACCGCGCTCTGGCCGGTGCGGATGCTGCTCGAGCCCGTGCAGCTCACGCGCACGAGCGCCTACTGGCCGGCACTGGCGGGCGCGGGCACGCTGCTGCTCATGCACTACGCGTGGGTGGTGCGCCTGGATCGGGCGTTCGAAGAGGCGGCGATCGAAGCCACGCAGCACCGCGCCGAGCGCCTGCAGCGCTTCCGCGCCTCGCAGATGGGACGCACCCGGAGCCGCAGTGGCAAGCTCGCCCGCGTGCCCCGGCTGAGGCTCACCGGTCGCCCCGAAGTGGCGATCGTGTGGAAGAACATCGTCGCCGCAGTGCGAGGCGGCGCCTGGACGACGCAGCTCGTGTCATTCACGATCGGCCTCGCGGTCCTCGCCGCGGTCACCCGGTCCGCGTCCACGCGCGCCGGTGACGCCTTCATGGGCGTCACGCTTGGCTGGGGGGCCATGCTGCTCTTCGTGGGGCCGCTGTGGATGCGCTTCGACCTGCGGCTGGACCTGCCCAAGCTCGCGCAGCTCAAGACGATGCCGCTCCCCGGCTGGCGCATCGTGGGCGCCGAGATCGTGGCGGTCACCGTTTTGCACAGCATCACCGTGTGGTCACTGATGACCGTGCCGCTCGTGATGTTCATGCAGGATCCGGCGCTCTTCTTCCAGAGCGGTGCCACGATACCGCTCATTGTGGCCGTGGTCGTCGGGGTGCCGGTGTTCAACGCGCTCATGTTCACGGTCCAGAACGCCACGGCGCTGCTCTTTCCCGCCTGGGTGCGTCTCGGTACCGAAGCCCGTGGCTTTGAAACGATGGGGCAGAATCTCCTCACCACCGGCGCCACGACACTCGTGGCCGCTGTGGCGTTGGTGTTTCCGGCCGGTGCCGCCTTTCTGATTCTCTGGCTGACCGGCGACTGGGACGGATGGTCGGTCGTGCTGGCCACGCTCGTCGCCAATGCGATCATCGCGCTCGAGCTCTGGCCAGTCTGGCGATGGCTCGGCACGGTGTTCGAGGAAACCGACGTGGCCGAGGTTGCCGCCGCAGCCTGAGCCGGGGCCCTTCCCGCCCGCAGGCAAGCTGCCTAACCTGCGAGTGTCCCTCCGCCGTATCCCGATCCGAACGACGCTCCAATGGCCGCCAACGAGTTCGAGCCCGACGACGACTTCAACCCCGACGACGAGTATCCCGATGAGCCGGATGCGGGCGACGAGGAGGAGGGCGAGCAGCGACAGGCGGTGTTCGTGACCACTCGCGAACCCATCACGCTGCACGTCACCCAGCTCGACGATCCGCGGGCGCCGGAGAACTGTGCGTTGGCGTCATATATCGACGATCGCCTCGTGGCCCGTAGTGCGATGCCGCCCGAGGCGATCGAGCGCCTGCTCAATCTCAAGCTCTTCGACGAACCGGTACAGCTGGGCTTGTTCGCCTTCGAGGAAGCGCCAGGTCTCCAGTGCCGCCTCTTCGCTCTCGTGCCCCGCGCGCTCCTGGAGTCGCAGGCGCATGAGTCCGAACCCTGGAAGGCGAGCGTCCCGAGCTATGAGGCGTCCGTCGGTGCCGACGACGACGAGGACGACGACGACGACGATGAGGACGAGACGGAGGACGCCCCGTTCGAGACGATCCTGCTTGGCCACATCGTCCGTTTCGAGAAGGACCGTCGCCACCCCGACGACCTCGCCGCCGAAGCGGTCGATATCCTGCAGCGCATCATCAACGGCGCCGAGCCGCTCGAAGACGCCGACAAGAAGGCGATCGACGATCTCCTCGGATCGCTGTAGTCTACGGCGCCTTCCGCACCGTGACGTAGTAGTTCTCGTCGGCACGGAGCGCGCCCGCCCCCACGGTGAGCGCCACACGGGTCCACTCACTCGTCACGCGTGCCTTGACCGTTGAGCCCGCGGCGGAGAGTGGCACGTCGAGCGCAAAGCCCGGCACCACATCGGCGAAGCGCACCTGCACGCCATCCCCGTCGGCCTTCCATTCGAGCGCCGGAATCCTGGTGGTCGTGAGGTACTGCGCGAACACCGGCGCGAGGTCCATGCCGGCCTGCTGCGCGACATAGCTCTGCACCTGAGCGCCGGTGACGGTCTGATGCGCGTACGTGCTCTGCAGACCGCGCAGGATCTGCTTCCACTTGGCATCATCGCCGATCATCTGGCGGATCATGTGGAGCATGTTGCCGCCCTTGTAATACATGTCGCCCGACCCTTCAGCGTTCACACCAAAGGCGGCGATGATCGGTTGATCGTTGCGTACCTTGGCCCGTGTGCCGATTACGTAGCGTGAGCCGGCGGCTTTGCCGAGCCGGCACTCCACATAGAGGTTCTCGGCGTAGTTCGCAAAGCTTTCGTGCACCCACATGTCGGCGAGATCCTTCGACGTGAGGCTGTTCCCCCACCACTCGTGCGCGCTTTCGTGCACGATGATGAAGTCCCAGAGCAACCCGACACCGGTGCCCGAGAGATCGGTGCCGAGATAGCCGTTCTGGAAGCGATTGCCGTAGCCCACGGCACTCTGATGCTCCATGCCCAGATGCGGCGTTTCGACGAGCTTGTAGCCGTCTTCGTACCACGGGTAGGGGCCGAACCAGTTTTCGAAGCACTGGATCATCGGCCTGGCCTGCCGAAACTGCTGCTCGGCGGCCTGGCGATGATAGGCGAGCGGCCAGTAGTCCATCGTGAGGGGACCGCGCTCACCCTGAAGGATCTCGCTGAAGTGCTCGTACGTACCGGCGTTGATTGCGACGTCATAGTTGTTGATCGGGTTCACGAGGAACCACTCCCACGTCGTCGTCTTGTCGTCGTGGTGCGTGACCCGACGCAGTCGCCCGTTGGACACGTTCACCATGGGGTCGGGCACGCGAATCGCGACGCGCTGACTATCGGGTTCGTCGGCCTGGATATCCTTGGTGGGCCACCAGACACTCGCGCCGAGCCCCTGATTGGCGGTCGCAACCCACGCGTTGCCCGTACTGTCGGTACGCCAGATGAGCCCACCATCCCAGGGCGGATTCCTGGCCGCGCGCGGCTTGCCGTGGTAGTACGTCGTCACGGTGCGTCGCTCGCCGACCTTCTGATTCGCGGCGATCGTGGCCAGGAAGGCGTTGCCATCCCGCGTGAAGGGCAGGCGCACGCCGTCCTGCACGATGCTGTCCACCTCGAGCGGCACCTGCAGGTCGATCTGCAACTGCGTCTGCTTCGCCTTGGCGGGCGCGGTGACCTTGTAGGTGATGCCACTCACCCCACGCAGACTGCTGTCGACTGGAGAGACGCGCACGCGCAGGTCGTAGAACTCGACGTCCCACCAGCTTCGCCCGGGACCGTTGCCACCGCGCAGCGAGTCGGCGTGCGTGTAGATCGGTGCGGGGCGCTGCGCCACCGTCGTGAGCGGCGCGCTGGCCGCAAGCGCGACCACCGTGCAAAGCAGTGTGCGGGACAGTGTGCGGGTCGTCATTCGGAAGAATCTACCTTGCGAAGGTCGGCTTCGATGGCCGTGAGCGGGGCGAGGTCGCCAAGCCGCCGCGCCGACACGAGGACGCGACTTTCCAGACTCCCCACCGCGCGATTGTACGCGGTCATGGCGCGCTGCAATCCGCGTCCCATCTCGATGAGCTGTTCGTCGAACACGGAGAGCCGCTCGTGCAGCTCGCGGCCAAGTGTCGCCACTTCGGCCGCTTCTTCGGCCACGCGCTCCTGTCGCCACCCATAGGCCGCCGCCTTGAGTAACGCGATCAGCGTGGTCGGCGTGGCGAGCAGGACGCGGTCCCCGAGCGCCGCCTCGAGCAGCGACGGATCGGCATCCAGCGCGGCCGCAAAGAACGCCTCGCCGGGGAGGAACAGCACCACGAAGTCGGGCGTATCGGGGAACTGCGCCCAGTAGCGCTTGCTCGAGAGCCGTTGCACGTGCGCGCGCACCTGCGCGGCATGCTCCGCCAGCCGCGCGGTGCGCTGCTTGTCATCGCCGGCGGACATGGCCTCGAGATACCCGGTGAGCGGCGCCTTCGCGTCCACCACGATGCGCCGCTCCCCCGGCAGGCGCACGATGAGATCGGGACGCTGCACGCCGTCCTCGGTGCGCACGGTGACCTGCGGCTCGAAGTCGCAGTACGCGAGCATCCCGGCCAGCTCGCAGACGCGCCGCAGCTGCAGTTCGCCCCACTGCCCGCGCACCGTGGGAGCGCGCAGCGCCTGCGAGAGCTGCTGCGTCTCGCGTCGCAACGATTCACCCGCGAGCGACACCGCATCCAACCGCTCGCCGATCTGCCCCGCGACCTGCGCCTGCGCCCGGCCCAACTGCGCCAGCGCATCGTCGTACCGGGCGAGCGTCTCGCGAATCGGCGCGAGCAGCTCGGCGACGTTGCCGTGGCGCGCGGTGAGCTGCGCCTCGGCTTCATGCCGAGCAAGCTGCGCCCGCAGCGGGGACTCGGCCTCGCTCACCCGACGCGCGACGTCGGACCTCGCGATGCGCTGGCTCACCAGCCACGCGAGGATCGCGCCAGTGGCGAAACCGATCAGCGCCCAGGCCCAGGGAAGCAGTTCCATGCGCTGCAAGGTACTGAGACGTGAGATGAACGGCGAACCGCCGATGCGGAAGGCGCCGGCTCCGCCGGCGCCAATCATTCTGGTCAGTCTCGAGTCGGGAGATCCGAGTCAGGAGTCTGGCGATCTGAGGGGGAGATTTGCGACTTGGGATCTGCGATCTGCGTCTGCGTCGCATGCGAGATCTGAGACCGATGCGAGCAGCGACAACCTGCGAGCAGTGACCCCGGAGGTCTCGGAAGTCTCCGAGATCTCATTTGTCTCAGACGACGCAGATCGCTGATCTCCCTCTCAGATCGCCAGACTCCTGACCAGGATCTCCTGACTCGTGACTGATCCGAATAAGAGGGGCGCCGGCTCCGCCGGCGCCCACCTCCATCTACCGCTCCGCGTCCCAATGAAAGCGGTGCAGGACCCGATGCACGACCGGCGTGAGGAGCAAGCCGAGCGTCACGATGAACACCAAACCGGAATAGAGCGCGAACCACCCCGCGAACATTTTTCCCGCGTCGGTCTTGGGCGCGTCGACGGGCCCCATGCCGCCCAGGAGCATCGTGGCGTTCAGAAAGGCGTCGCGCCACGGGAGCGACTCGTAGTGCATGTAGCCGAGCATGCCGCCGCCGATGGAGACGCCCATGAGGGCGCACGCGACCAGCGCATGGCCCAGCAGCCGGAGGAGAAAGCGACGCCGCGGAAGGGGGGCGTGACGGCGCGATTCGTACATCGGGCTAGGCCCCTCCCCAGCGCGCAACCGCGCCACCGCCGGTGAGCGGGTCGCGGTCGAGGCGCACCTCCACGAAGGTGGTGGTGAACGGATGGAAGAAGCTGAGCGCCCCACCCGGCAGCACGTTGGAGAGATCGAGTGTGCCGTACCAGGTGCCCGCCTTGCCCGGCGCGTCGGCGCCATCGGCGCCCGTCATCGCGCCGCGATAGAGGACGCGCCCGGTGCCCGTGCTCGCATAGAGCTGCGCCGTGAGCTGACGCGGTCGGCCGTTGAGCAGCGCCGGATCCTTCAGCGCATCGAGCCGCACATGAAAGGTGCGGAGGCTCGGATCGGCGCCGTACACGTGCACATCCTGCGAGAATGGCGTCAGGCGCGTGCCATCGCGGAGGGCCAGCTGAAGGTTCCAGTCGGGAATCGGATCGCCGCGCTCATCCACGGCGCGCACCACGAACTGCTGCCACGGCGTGAGCGCCTCGCGCGCAGTGCGCACCTGCCGATCGGTATCGGCGCTCCATTGGACATACGCCGCATTGGACGAGACGCCCAGCGCCGCGACCACACGCTCCACCAGCCACGCCGGCGGCTTGGCGAGAATGGTACCGTGATCCACCCCCTCGACCGGATGCAGGGGCACGTCGTCCTGCGTCCAATCGCACGCCTGCACCCGTTCGTCGGACGCGCAGTCGTCGCTCAGGTCGAGCACCAGCTTGCGGCTGTTGAGCGCACACCCCGCCCATCGCACCGTGCCGTCGGTGCCGGGCGTGTTGGCGAACGCGCCACTGATGCCACCGAACCCTTTCGTCCCGCAGAAGACGAACACGTACGGCGTATCCCGCTTGCCGTCGTAGAACGTGGTTTGACCGAAGAGATCGTGATGCGCCAGTTCCCACGTGAAGCGGCTCCCGAGCTCGAGCGCGTCGAGCACCTGGTCACCCGCCTCGAGAAAGTCGGGACCGAGCTGTTTGCGCCCCTTCACCAGCGCACCCAGAAAGCTGCGACCCTTGTGTGCCAGCGGAGAGCCGAAGGTGGCCGGCGCGAGCGCGATGACATGCTTCACCCGCGCGCGCCGCGCCGCCTGGGCGCCCGTTCGCGTGAGCCACGCGCGCAACACGAGCATCCCGGTGCTGTGCACCACGACGTCGAACGGCGCGTCATCGGCCAGCCCCACCCGTTGTCGCAGCAGCTTGTCAAACGCCTCGGCGATGTCACGCACGGAGACTTCATTCGTGAGCGATTCGTAGCTCACGACACACAGCTGCTCCTCCGACCACCCCGCACTGCGCAACGCACCGCACCACGCCGAAAAGGCGCGGTCGTCGGCGCTGTATCCATGCAGGAAGACCAACGGCCGCGCTGCCATGTTCAGTGCCCGCTCAGGTGAAGAGCCCGTCGATGGACAAGTACCGCTCGCCCGTGTCATAGCAGAACGTGAGCACGCGCGCGCCGGCCGGGAGTTTGTCGAGCTGCTGATTGACCGCCGCCAGCGACCCCCCGCTCGAGACGCCAAGGAAGATCCCCTCTTCCCGCGCGGCCCGCTGGGCGAAGAGATAGGCATCTTCCTCCGTGACCTGCACGGTGCCGTCGAGGACGTCGGTATGCACGTTCGCCGGAATGAACCCCGCACCGATCCCCTGAATCTTGTGCGGACTCGGCTCGCCGCCGCTCAGCACCGGACTCTTGGCCGGCTCCACGGCCAACACCTTGAGCTGCGGAAAGCGCGCCTTGAGCACCTCGCCCACTCCCGTGATGTGCCCGCCGGTCCCGACGCCGGTGATGACGTAGTCCACCCCATCCGGGAAGTCCGCAATGATCTCTTCGGCCGTGAACTCGGCGTGCGCGCGAATGTTGGCCGGGTTCTCGAACTGATTCGGCATCCAGCTGTTCGGCGTGCTCGCCAGCAGCTCCTGCGCCCGCGCGATCGCGCCCTTCATGCCCTTCTCCCGCGGCGTGAGATCGAACGTCGCCCCATACGCCGCCATCAGCCGCCGCCGCTCGATACTCATGGACTCCGGCATCACGAGCACCAGCTTGTACCCCTTCACCGCCGCGACCATCGCGAGGCCGATCCCCGTATTCCCCGAGGTCGGCTCGATGATCACGCTGTCCTTCGTGAGCAACCCGCGCTGTTCCGCGTCCTCGATCATCATGAGCGCAATGCGATCCTTGATGCTCCCCCCCGGATTCGCCCGCTCGAGCTTCATCCACACGTCATGGTTGGGGAACAGCCGCGCCAGTCGCACATGCGGCGTCCGCCCGATCGTCTCGAGAATCGAGTTCGCTCTCATCCGCCTTCCCCCTCCTCTCAGTTCTCACGTCTCAACCGCACGCAGCCGGAAGTCCGTTCAAGCACTCCCCCAACTGTCGTAGCAGTACCCCAACTGCTGTGGCAGTACCCCAACTGTTGTGGCAGTACCCGAACTGTTGTGGCAGTACCCAAACTGTTGTAGCAGTACCCCATCTGCCGTAGCAGTACCGCCCTTCAAATGTGCCACTCAATCCCATCATCTTCCTGCCGCTTCTCCACCGTACTCTGAAACTGCACCACCGACCGCGGCGGTACCGACGCCGTGAGCCATACGTTGCCGCCAATGATCGACCCATCGCCAACCACGGTGGTCCCGCCCAGAATCGTCGCGTTCGCGTAGATCACCACGTCGTTGCCGATCGTCGGGTGCCGCTTCCGGTTCGCCAGCTTCTTGCTCACCGCCAGCGCTCCGAGCGTGACACCCTGATAGATCCGCACCCGATCCCCGATCGTGCTCGTCTCCCCGATCACCACGCCCGTGCCGTGGTCGATCGCGAATCCCGCGCCGATCTCGGCGCCCGGATGGATGTCGATCCCCGTCTCGCGATGCGCCCACTCGGACAGCACGCGCGGAAAGAGCGGCACCTGCAGGCGGTACAGCTCGTGCGACACCCGATGCACTGCCGTGGCCAGGAAGCCGGGATAGGCGATGATCACTTCCTCGAGGCTGCCGGCCGCCGGATCGCCACTCGTGATCGCCTGCGCATCAACCAGCAAGGCGGCGCGCACCGTCGGCAGCGTGCCGAGCAATGCCGTCACCACGTCGGCGGCCGCGCCATCCGGCACGAGCGGGGTGACCACGGCACGAAGCACCGCTTCCAGATGGGCAGCCTCGTCCTCCACCCCAGCGGCACCCAGGCGCGCCGGGTGCGCGAACTGCGGAAAGAGCACCGCCAGCGCTGCCCGCGCGAATTCGTCGGCCATCGCCCGTACGGGTCGCGGAGCGGCCGCATCGCTGCGTTCGACCTTGAGCGTCTCCACGAACGCACGCCACGCCTCGCGCGCGTCTTCCCGAGCGGCGCTCACAGGCGCTCCAGGGCCGACACGCGCTGCGCATCGCGCGCGTGCACGTAACACTGCAGCCCGATCGGTACGAGCGACGCGCGCTGCATCAGCGCGCGATACCACGACGCCGATCGCGGCGCCGGCCAGTCCGTGTCGCCTTCAAAGGCGTCGTCCTTGGTGAACAGTTCGAGATAGGCCACACCACCCGTCCGTCGTGCCACCTGCGTCATGCCGAGCTCCAGCACGCGCGGGGTGAGATAGTTGAGCATGCCACAGCAGATCACCAGGTCATAGCTATCGGCCAGCGGCAGGGCATCAAGCGTTTCCACGCCACCTCGCAGCAGCCCACGGCGGGCGCCATAACGCGCCACCGCGTACTCGCTCGGATCCACGCCTGTGTACTGCAGGCGCGGCCGATGCCGGCGGAGCGCCGCCCGCCACTGCCCTTCACCACACCCCACATCGAGCACCGTCCGCACCGGTCGCCCCAGCACCCACTCGGCCGTGGCCAGCACGAACGCACTCTGCCGCGCCAACTCAGCCGGCGACTTCACCCGATGGGTGGGATGACGGTACCACTTGTCGAAATACGCCTGATCATACGCACTGACGGGGCGAGCCCCGGCACTCGTCCGTCCCATCAGAGCATGCCCCAGAAGCCGCGGTCGATGTCGATCGTGAAGCGCCACGTGCGATCACGCAGACCGCGCGCGACATCCGCGCGCAGCAGGTCATAGAAGAAGAGCGTACCCATCCCCACCGAGCCGTAGCCACCGGCCACGCGCCCGCCACCCCGCGTGGTCATCAGCAGCTGGGCGTACGGGGCGAGTACCACGCGCGCCGGGCTCTTGCCATACTTGCCCAGGGGAATCGACGGCCCCCACACCGGCTTGCGGAACTCCACCCGTTGCGAGACGAGCGCATCGGATGCGAAGGAGAGATAGTCGTATCCCGGAGCTGACCACGGACCGCCCGCGAACACATTCCACTGCGGCGGCCGATCACGTCCACCGGAAACGCCGGCGAACGTTTGCAGGAACAGCGCGCGATCGTGGGCCAGCGGCTTCGTGACCTGCACGAGCCCCATCACCCGCCCGACCAACGGCCGCACCGATCGCCGCGGCAGGAGCGCGCCGGGCACGGGATCGACCAGTGGCCCCCACGGCACATCGAACGATCCGCTGTACGCTCCGGCACCCGCCGACAGCTGCCACGTCCCGCGCGTCGACTGCGGGTCCTGCGAGACCCAGCCGCCGGTGCCACTCAGCTCGGCGCGTGCGCCCTTGAGCGGCCATGCCGGAATCACCGGCTCGAACACGCCACTCGCCGGCTTCGCCGCAACCTTCACCGCGCGATCCTCTTCCGCGGCGACGCGCCAGGTGAAGCGACTTGCCGGCGAGTGACGCCACTGCACCCCCGCCGCGCGCGTATCCACCGGATTGCTGTAGTCGCTGCCAAAGAGTGCCGCCGCGAGTGAGTTCGTCACGCCCGCCCGCTCGGCGAAGCTCAACTCGCGATAGTCCCGCTCCGCGAACAGCTGCAGCGTCGGAAGACGCCCAAACGCCGGCACCCGCGCGATGGACAGCTGCCCCTTGAGCTGCTGGTCGCTCACGCCATAGCGCGCCCGTGCGCTCAGCATGATGCCGCTACTGCTCTTGTGCGTGCCCCCCAACCCCACCGCCAACCCTTCGGCGCGCGTGAAGCGCGCAAAGTCGCTGATGCCGCGTCCCGATACCGACGCGGTTGCCGGTCGCGCCAGCATCGCCGCCCGAACCGCCGCCTCCGCCTGCACGCGCGCCTGCACCACATCCTCACTGGTCGCCACCTGGATGTCCGGTGGCAGCACATCCACGACGCGCCCCTCGAACTTGTGCGCCGCCAACTCCTGACGCGGCGCCGAGCTCCAGCGCGGCATCAGTTTGACGGCGTCCGGAACCCGCTCGTTCACCGTGTAGCCCGATATCTCCCACTTGCCACGCACGATGCCGCGCGCCGGAATGTCGAACCACGTACTCCCGCGCGACACTTCCACTTCCTGCCGACGCGGGAGCCAGTATTTCTCCCGCACGAGCCCATTCTCGAGCGTCACCACGAGCGTCTCGATGCGCTTGTCGATGATGGCCGCACGCGTGAAGGTCATGGAAAGACGGACCACCGCACCCGTGGCGCGATCGAGATAGACCGAGCCCACCGCCGCCGCCATCGCGGCATTGCGCGGGCGAAACTTCACTTCGTCCACCAGGATCTCGCGCCCCGGAATGGTGATCACGAGCGGGCGCCCCATCGCGTACTCGTAGATGCCCATCGCGTTCGCGGCCAGCGGATGCGGCACATCGCGCACATCCTGCCCGTCGCCAAGACGGATGCGATCGGGGAGGTTGTCGAGCACCACGCCGTAGCGATCGCGATAGTAGCCCACGTCGGCGGGGAGCAGCGTCGTGTCGCGACGCCCCACGAGCCGCTGGGCGCTCTGTCCGGGTTGCCACCA
>JBDHVK010000113.1:0-13199 GCA_039809645.1 Gemmatimonas sp. | reverse complement strand
GCCGAGTCCCGTGCCGAGTCCCGTGCCGAGTCCCGTGCCGACTCCCGCGCCGGTCCCGGACCCGGCCCCCGTGCCCGCGCGAGCCGCGCGTCTCATCTCGGCGATTGGTGGAGTCGGTGCGGCGTATCTGGCGCTACGCCTCGTGCTGAGATCGCCGGCCGGAGAATCGCCCGAAGGGCGAGCCTTGCGCTGGGCGCTCGAGACCAAGCTCGTGCTGATGCTCGTGATCACGCTCCTCGCGCTCTGGGGCTGGGCTCGCTGGCAGGCGGCGCGCGAGCGACGCATGGGTCATCGCTGAGCCGAGCGTCTTGATCGTGCGCGATTGATCCGCGATTGATCCGCGCTTGCCGCGTTATTGCATGGTCTGGCAGACCTCGATCGCGCGACCCGTCAGCGAATCGGCCCCGGCCAATGAATAGCGGCGGACCTCGCCTTCGACGCGCAACTCGAGTTCGGCGTCGCTCACGAACGCGCCCGCGAAGGCCACCACCGGCGCTCCCGTACGCACGACGTGGTAGCTCGTCCCGTTGGCGTTGGGCTGCCAGACCCACGTGCCCCCCAGCACGACCGGCTGCCGCCACCAGCGTGCGAATGGACGACGCGAAATCACCCGCGCCTCCGCGTCGACAAAGCGCAGCGAGTCCGTGGGGCTGGCCGACAGGGGCTTCCCGGGAAAGACGCCCATGCGCAGCCGGATGCCGCGATTCGGGACGCACACCACCCCCGCATAGCCGGCCGGAATCGTTCCGGCGGCGGGTACATCGATCCACCCGCCCTCCTGCGCCAGACTGGTGGCGGTGGCCGGCTGGACCTCATAGTGCCAGGCGGCGGCACCCGTGGGGAGCACGGCATCGCCCTCGCGATAGGCGACCCCGACCGCGACGACCAGAAACAGGAACGCGCCCAGCAGCGCAGCACGAAACGAAAACATGGCGGGTCAGGTCAGCGGGAATGTCACGTCCGGGTGGATGTCCTGTCCCGAAACGCTGAACGGCGCTTCATTCTGTGAGTTCACGCGCCCTCGCGCCACACCCTCCCGTCTCATGCCGGTTACCCCAGATCTGCCTCCCGCTCCGGGCGGCGCTTTCGCGGAAGCCGTCGACAGCCGCGGCTCCGAGTTCAATCCGTTCCGCAATACGCGGCGCTACGCCCGACTGGGTCGGCGTGGCCTGCTCAGCATGGGTGTGGTCCTGGGCGCCGCCATTTCGATTCTGTATGCCGTTGGCGGCATGGCGTCGAATCGCGCCTCGCAGCTCATGGTCTGCACCGCGCCCGAACTCGAGCGCGAATCGCTCGCCCAAGCGCTGCGGATCGGACCGTATTCGGAGGCGCTCGCGCAGCAGTGCGCCAGCTACGATGGGATCAGCGCGCTGCGCGCGGAGCGCGAGCGCTATGACAAGCAGTTCCGCATCGCATTCGCCGTGTTTGTGTTGTGGCTGTCGGTGTACGTGCTGTACGCCCGCGGCGGGCGCCGGGTTCGCGGCCTGGCGCTCTTCGGCATCGCCTGCGCGAGTGCCGTCGCGGTCTGGCCCGGGTCACCGATCGGCGACGTGTACTTCGATTTGATTGGGCCGCTCCGCGATGCGGTCGGCGGCCTGATGCGAGCCGACGACTGGCCCTCACGCTGGTTGGGGTACACGCTCGGCGTCGGCGTCCCGGAGGAGTTGTTCAAGGCGGTCCCGATGTTCGTCGCGATGGCGATCACTCTGCAGGGGTCCGAGCCCTGGCGCACTCGCTGCAAGGTGGGCGAGCCGCTGGATGGTGTGCTCATCGGTGCGGCATCGGCGGCTGGGTTCATCTATGCGGAGACGCTCGGGCAGTACGTGCAGATGCGGCCGGATGCGCTCACGCAGCTCGAGTTGGTAATCCCGCGCGTGATCGATGCGATCACGGGCCATATCGCCTATAGTGCGATCTTCGGGTACTATCTCGGCTTGGCCATGCGCTATCCCGCGCAGCGTACTCGGCTCATGCTGACGGGGCTCCTCATCGCGGCCGTGCTGCATGGCACGTGGGACAGCCTGCCGGGAGACGTGAGCCTCGCGACCCGCATGTTGCTGGAGATTCTGGTGGGCGTTTGCAGTTTTCTGGGCCTATTGCTCGCCCTTGAAACGGCGCGTGAGTATTCCCCCGATCGCGCGCGCTTGGTCATGAGCGAGTCGGGTATCGGCTCCGAGTTCGTGCCGGCGCCGGCGAGTACGCCCTCGGCGGCACCCACACCCACACCCACACCCACACCCACATCCACACCCGCAGCCCCAGCGGTGAGCGCGGCTGACGACCAGCCGCTTGGCGTGCTCGAAACACCGGCGGGGGCCCTGTCGCTCACGCGTGGCCGCCGGGTGCATGTCAACGAGTGGCCGGGGCTCACGCCCGCAGACGGCGGAGACTACGTCGCCGAACTGCGGCCGCACCCGCAGCAGGCCGGCGTCTATGGCCTGTTCAACGGCACGACGGTGGCCTGGACGGTCGAGCGCGTGTCGGACGGACGGCTGCTGACGGTCGCGCCGCGCGGCGTGGTTCCCTTGGAATCTGCGATGCGCATTCGCACCACAGCCGGCGATGCGCTGGTGCGGTTGACCTGACCCCATCGATCTGACGGAGCGCACCCATGCCGATCAGCCCAGGCGGCGCCCTCGCGTATCGCGCGCTGCACTTTGTCTGGATCGTGGACACCTCGGGGTCCATGCGCGGGCGTCCGATTCAGGCCCTCAACGCCGCGATCCGGGAAGCGCTGCCGGTCATTGCCGACGCGGCCGACCGCAACGCCGAGGTGCGCGTGATGATGCGTGCGATTGCCTTCGGCGACGGCGCGCGCTGGCTGTCGGCGGCGCCGATCCCGGTGGGGCAGTTTCGCTGGCCGTCGATCGAAGCCGATGGCGCCAGCGACCTCGGCGCGGCTCTGGATCTGGTGGCCGAGTACTGCGCGAGCGAGGCGATGCAGTCGGGCGATCTCGCCCCCACGCTCGTGCTGGTCTCCGACGGGCTGCCCAGTGATGACGCCGACGCGGCACTCGCCCGGCTGCTCGCCACGCCGGCCGGCGCACAGGCGGTGCGGATCGCCATTGCCATTGGTGCCGACGCCGATCGCCCGATGCTGGCGCGCTTCATCGGTGACGTGCAGGTGCACGGGCAGCCGCTCGAACCGCTCGATGCCGACAACCCCGAGGCGCTGGTCGCGTACATGAAGTGGCTGTCGTCGAGTGTCGCTGAAGGGGATCGGCGCTTGAGTCAGGAGATTCCGGTGGCCACGCGACGCCCGAACGAATCGGGCGATTGGGTGACCTGGTCGGAGACGGGCGCATGACCGCGCCGATGTGGACGCTGGGTGTGAACTCGGTGCGCGGCGCGGCCCACGAGCGCCTCGGCATGCCCAATCAGGATGCAGCCCAGCACTGGCTGTCGCCCGACGGTTCCGTGGCCGCGGTCGCGGTGGCGGACGGACACGGCGCGGCGCGGCATTTCCGGTCTGCCGCCGGCGCCCAGCTCGCGACGACGCTCGCGATCCAGACGATCGCCGCCCGCGTCGAGATGCTGCGGGGACCCGCGATAACGGTCGACGCCGTTCGCGCCCAGCTGCTGGTGCCACTCGTGGCCGCCTGGCGCTCCGCGGTGCTGGCGGATGCCACCACGCAGCCGTTCCTGCCCGCCGAAGCCCCCTGGCTCGATCCGCACGACGAACGGGCCGTGGCGCTCGACCAACTCGCCACCGCGCCGTTGCTCGCGTATGGCACCACGCTGCTGGTGGCGGTCGCCACGCCCGACCAGTTGTTGCTGCTGCAGATCGGCGACGGCGCTATTCTTTGTGTCGATGACGCCGGACGGGTCGCGGAAGCCTTTCCCACCGCGCGCGCGCGCATCGGCAACCAGACCGACTCGTTGGCCATGCACGACGCGGAGACCGTCGCGCACGTGCACGCGCTGCCTCCGGCGGCGCTGGTGCTCCTGGCGTCGGACGGCTACGTGAATGCCTTCCGCTCCACGGCCGACTTTCATCAGATCGGCCCCGACTATCTGCGGCTCTTCGCGCAGCGCGCCGACGAGGTGCGCGAGTACGTGCCGACGTTTCTCGCGGAGGCTTCGGCCAAGGGCAGTGGCGATGACGTGACCCTCGGCTGGATCATGCGTGGCGCACCGATCACCGATCGCACGCGGCTCGCGACGGAGGCGCCTGCCGTCATGCGGCATTCGCCGGCCCAGCATGCCGCCATTCCGGAGCCGGCGTCGCGGCGACGGCCTGTGGCACTGGTGCTCTCGGTGGTGGCGCTGCTTGCCATGGTCGGCTGGTGGTGGTTGCAGCCGCGTTGTTGCGCGGCACCGGGCACGCCCGCGGGACGTCCCGCGACGACCACCGTGCCGGTTCTTCGCGACTCGACGCCGAGTGTCACCCCACCGGTCGCGGGACGCCCGCGCGACTCGATCGCCGCGCCCGCCGCCCAGGGCCCAGTGCCCAAGCGAGGCACGGCCCCCTCGTCGACGCCCGCCCGCGCGCCTCGCGACAGCGCCCGACGCCCGCCGCCGAAGGGAGGTCGGTGAGCATGCTGGAACCGGGGCTTGAATGTGTGGATGATGACGGCACCACGAGACATCGCCATCGCCTGGTGTCGCCACTGGGTGAAGGCGGGCAGGCCTGGATCTGGCGTGCGGCCTCGAGCCTCGGGACCGATGTCGCCATCAAGTGGTTCCGTCCGCAGCTCCTGCAGCGCGATCCGGGGCTCGAGCGACGGCTCCGCGATCTGCTGGCGATGGGGGCTCCGGCGCCAGCGTTTCTCTGGCCCGAGGCCATCGTGCGCAGCGAGCAGCGTGCCGGAATCGGCTATCGCATGCCGATCCTGCCGGCCGACTTCGTCTCACTGGACGCGCTGTGGCGGCCGGAGACGCCCGCGTTGCATCCGCGCACCGAGGCCCAGATCGCCATCCGTTTCGTGGCCGCGTTCGCGCGCCTGCACAGTCGCGAAGGGTGCGCGTATCGGGACATCAACAAGTACAATCTCGTGTTCCGCATCGCCGATGGGGCGGTGCACGTGCTCGACAACGACAACGTGTCGGTGAACGGAGAACCGAGCGTCATGCGCGGATTCCCGGGATTCATCGCGCCGGAGATCGAGCGCGACCCGCAGCGCGACACCACGCGCGAGTCGGACCTGCACGCACTCGCCGTCTACTTCTTTCGGCTGATCATGCGGGGAGATCCGCTCGCCGGTCAACGCGCGCTCGCGCCCTATCGCAGCGACGCCGAGCGACGGGCCGCGCTCTACGCCGACACACCACTGTTTGTCTTCGACCCGCGCGATGATCGCAATGCCCCCGTCCCCGGGCGCCACGATCAGATGCGGGCACGCTGGGCGTATCAGCCACGGGTGGTGAAGGAGGCGTTCACGCAGGCCTTCACGGACGGATTGCAGGATCCGGCGGCTCGGGTGTCGCACTCCCGGTGGCGGCTGGTGTTGTCCCAGTGCATCGACGGCTACTTCGAGTGTGGCGCGTGCACGGCGCAGCACGTGGACGAAGGGGCCGCCACGCCCACGCACTGTTGGCACTGTCACCGTCCGCTGTATCGCCCGCTGCGTTTGCGCGTGCGGCGACCCGGTCGCCCCGAACACTCCGTGTGCCTGACCAGTGGTGCGGCGCTGTACGCCCATCATGCGTCCTCCACGGCCGCGCCGGACTACGACACGCCGCTGGCGCGCTGGGAGCACGCGGCGCGAGTGTTGCACAACGTGGGGACCAGTGCCTGGACCGTCGTGGGCGGCGGCACAACGCAGGTCGTCGCGCCCGGTGCTCGCGTGCCGCTGGCGCCAGGGACGCTGGTACAGTGCGGCGCAGCCCGCTGGGATCTGGCGCCGGAGGCGGCGTGAGCCGCGAACCGCTGGCACTCGAGGCCGTGCTCCCGGTCATCGAGGCCATCGCCCGACGGCGCCTCTCGCTGTCGGCCTGGCGGTACGATGTCGCGGAGGAAGTGCGGGAGGTGGTACAGGACGTGTCGCTGCGACTGCTCGAGTCTCAGGGACGGCTCGGCGGGGACGCCGTGCAGGCGTGGGAGGCGTACGCGGCGCGAATCACCTATCGGGTCCTGCTCGAGCGCAGCGATCGTCGGGGGTCGGCGTGGATCCGCCTGCGCGATCGCGTGCGGCTGCTCTGTCAGCGTCGGGAGGGGCTCGCGCTGGGAGAGCGAGACGGACAGCGCGTGATCGCACGCACAGAGCAGCTCGCGCGAGCCGTCGTACCGATCACCCGTTGTGATGTGCACCGACTGGGGCAACACCTTGGACCGACCGGCGATGTCGAGCGGCTGATCCCGTCGGTCCTCGAGCCACTCGTCCGTGCGTTGCTCGACCAGGTGGATGGTCCGCTGATGCTCGACGGCGTCACCAACCTGTTGCATGAGGTACTGGCCTTGCCCGGCGAATCGCGCGGCGCCGCAGCGCCGCTGCCTGACGACCTGGCGGCGGTCGAGGTGAGCGCCGAGGACGCCATCATTCATCGGGATCGCGTGCGACGCGCCTGGGCCCGGCTTCGTCAGCTTCCCGATCAGCAGCGGATGGTCTTTCTGCTCAACCCCGGGCGGGGCCTCGATATCACCGCCATTCTCGACGCCGGCGTCGTGGCGTTTCGGGAAGTCGCCGACGCGCTGCCGCTCTCGGCGGAGCACGCGCACCGTGCCTGGGCGGCGATGGGTGACGAGACGGATCGCCGGCTGACGCAGACCCACCCCGGAGGATATGTGCCGCCGGCCTTGCTCTGGAATCACGTACCGGTACCGGACACCGTCATCGGCAGCATGCTGGGGCTGGTGGCCCATCAGGTATCGTCGCAGCGCATGCTGGGCGGGCGAAATCTCGCCCGCTTCGCACAGCGGGCAGACGCAACGGAGGCGACATGACCGCACGGCATCGGCCTACGCGCGACGAGCGGGCGCTGCTCGCCGCCCTCGACGGAACGGACCCCGGGATGTGGGTCGATGAGGCGCTGCTCGACGCCTACGTCCTGGACACGCTCGAGCCGGAGATGCGCGCGGCATTCGAAGACGCCATGGCGCAGTCGCTGCCCTTGCAGGCGCGTGTCGCGAGTGCCCGGCGATTTGCCGAGGGGCTCGCGGAGCCGGCCGCGATACCGCCCTTGCTCCGCGTGGCCGCGGCCACGACCGGTGGCGCCGCACGGTCAACGCCGTTGGCAGCATCGCCCCCGATGCGCAGCCGGTGGCGGCAGCCGCGAACCTGGGGCGCCTTGGCGGCGGCGGCGCTGTTGCTGGTGATGGTTCAGCGTGTGGTGGGTCCGCCGTCAGCGCCGATCGATCGGGGCAGCGCGCTGTCGCTCTTGCCGCCGCTCGATGATGGCGGGCAACGCTGGGTCTTTGCCGCGAATGGGACGGTGCAGGACGTGCGCGGCGTCGACGCGACCGATCGTGCGCGTGTGGAACGGTTTGTTCGGGCCGCGCTCGCCGGAACCCCTTCGCCGATGACCGCCGACTCGGCTCGACTAACGGCCGCGGTCCCGACGGGGCGGCTGATCATGGCCGCGGTTCGATGGGAGGCTGGGAATCGCGAGGGGGCCCGGGCGACGCTCGCCCCACTCGCCGAGGCGTCACGCCAGCCGCTGCTTCAGGCCGTCGTGGACGCGTTGCGCTAGCGGTGGCGGCCCCGGTCGCCGGCCCCGGTTGCGACCGGCGTGCGCAACGGATGTCCGGGCCGGGTCAGGTCGCGGCGGTTGTCACCTCCGGGTGAAGTGCAGGTCCACTTCACCACTACCGGAGCCTCTGATGACCCCCGACACCGCCTTGCAGTACGCCCCGCTCTTCGAAACGATGGTGGCCAGCTTCGAAGGACTCTCCCTTCGCATGGACGTGGAGCGCGCCACGCGTTCCGCGCACTTCACCATCACCAATGACACGGTCACGGTCCGCGTCGTGGCCCGCACCTTCGAGGAGATGGAGATCGCCCAGGTGTGGGCGGCCCTCGGTGTGGTCATTCCGGCCGATCGCCGTCCGCTGGTGAGCGAGTTGCTGCATCGGATCAACGACACGCTCGCCGTTGGCAACTTCGAGTTCGACGTCGACAAGGGTGTGGTGCGCTACAAGTCCACGCTCGTGGCGCACGGAGCCACGGTTTCGGTCGATTCCTTCGAGCGCATCCTGCGGATCGCTGTCCTGATGGCCGAGAAGTACGCGCCGGCCGTGCTCTCGGTGGCCTTCGGCGACAGCGAGCCGGCGGCGGCGCTGGCGTGTGCGCAGCTCACCTGATCACCACCCCTCCCGAGGATCCGCTCATGATCATCGTGTCCCGAGGCTATGGCTTGCTGGTGGTGATTGCCGGTACGGTGCTGGGGTTGCTGTCGCTATCCGCTCTGGCACATCTCGGCGTTGGTCCGTCGTTGTGGGGGCGATTACTGGCCGCTGTGATCGCGTTCGGGGCCATGGTGGGCCTCGAACAGAAGCTCAATCGCACCAGCGCGCCGCACGATGTGTTCTGGTTGCCAATACCGCTGTGGGGGCTGGCGGTGGGCGCACTCATCATCCGCGGCTGATGAGGCTTGATAAAAAGATGCGGGGCCGTGCGGACGAGGGAACCGCACGGCCCTCGGGGCGCCGCGCGGCGATCAGGTGAAGATGATCTGCCCACCCGCCGCGAGCTGATAGAACTCACCCACGGTGATGATCCCCTCCATGTCGGGGATGAAATCGGCCGGCGTGAGATCGAACATGTCCACGCTCGCCTTGCAGGCGTAGATCTTCGCACCGGAGTCGGCGATGAGCTGCACGAACTCGGGAATCGGCGGCAGATCGAGCTCCTCCATCTTCTTCTCCATCTGGTGCGTCACGAAGCTCGACATGCCCGGGAGTGCGCCGACCAACGTCGGGATGTGCAACCCCGGATTGCCGACAGTCGCCACCTGCAGATGGGCGTTCTTCGCCGGCTGAATGACATCCATGCCGAAGAACGTGAAGAACACGTTGACCTCGATCCCTTCCATGCGGGCGCCGTTGGCCATGATCAGCCCCGGATAGACGCCCTCGAACGAGCCCTTCGAAATGATGATGGAGACCTTCTCAATGGCCGACATGATCGTGTCCTCGCGTGGGAAGTGGATGACGGGTCAGATGCAGCCTTTCGGCTTCGGAATCCCGCCGATCTTCGCCGCCATCTTCGCGGGGCCCTTCGGGAACAGCTTGTACAGCTCCTTCACCTCGACGCCGGATTCCTTGCCGAGCGTGCGGATGGTGGGCGCGGTGCCCGTATCGAGGTAGCGCTGCCGCATGAACTTTGCGACCAGCCAGTGCCGGTCGGTCATCTCGATCCCGGCCTCACGAGCGATGTCGAGACCGATGGCTTCGGTCCACTGTTCCGGCTTCTGGAGGTAGCCTTCGGCGTCGAGGACGAGATCAGCGAGCAACGTGGCGGACATATGGATATCCCCTGGGAGAGAGTGCGGGTGTGAAGTCGTTCAGGTCGTGACGACCGGCCGTTTGCCGGTCATGGTCATCTGCGGGCCCACCAACGGGATGTCGTGCCCCGGCAGCAGCATGTTCCAGTAGACCCACTTGAAGGCGAGCTTGCCGAGGTGGTTGAGGCGCGACTCGCCGAGCAGCGTGAGCGGGCCCACACCGGCGATCGGAAACGTGCCGGGGAGCGGCTGCGTGTCGTAGTTGAAGTCGATCAGCAGCGCCTTGTCGTGCCCCGTCTCGATGAAGCAGTTCGCGTGGCCGTCGAACGTCGGCTCCACCGGCTCGCCGGCGAGGAAGCGCGCGATGTTCTCCTCGAGCACCTCGGCTTCGAAGTGGGCCACCGAGCCGGCCTTGGAGGCCGGCACGTTCGTCGCATCGCCGATCGCGAAGATCGCCGGGTACTTCTGGCTCTGCAGAGTGCGCGGATCGGTGAGCACGAACGCGTTGTCGTCGCCCAGCCCCGGGGTGTCGCGCACGAATTCGGCACCTTGATGCAGCGGGGTGGTGACGAGCAGGTCGAAGGGGACTTCGCGCTCATCCCAGCTGTAGAGCACACCGGCGTCGCCGTCGACGCGACCCGCGTTGAACTCGGTCACGAGTTCGATGCGCTTGTCGTCGAGCAGGTGGCTCAGGACGCGCGTCGCCTCGGGCTTCGTGAACGCGCCGTCGAGCGGCGTGACGTAGCTGATGGTGACCTTGTCGCGCATGCCGCGCTGCGTGAAGTACCAGTCGGCGAGGAAGGCGAACTCGAGAGGCGCCACGGGGCACTTGATCGGCATCTCGACGATGTTGATCACGAGCCGCCCGCCCTCCCAGGTGGCCAGCCGCTGGGCCAGCGCCGTCGCGCCCTCGAGGGAGTAGAAGTCGAACACCGAGTCGCGCCACCCGGTGTCGGTCATGCCCTCGGTCTCTTCGGGCACGATGCGGGAGCCGGAGGCGACGATGAGCACGTCGTAGGGGAGGTGGCGGTCGTCGGCCAGCCGCACCTGCTGCGCCTCGGGATCAACGCGCTCGATGCGCGATTCGATCACGCGCACGTCCTGGTGCAGCTGCCGCGCCCGCGGGCGCACGACGTCCTCCGGGTCGTACATGCCGAAGGGCACGAAGAGCAACCCAGGCTGATAGATGTGGCGGTCGTCCTGATCGACCACGGTGATGCTATGGACCCCGGCGCGCACGTCGCCGGCGAAGTGCTTGCGCAGCCGGTTGGCGATGGTGGTGCCGGCGGTTCCGGCGCCGAGAATGACGATGCGGGCCATACGGTACTCCTGCGAGGGTCAGTCGTGCTGGCACGTAGACATTACTATCTACTGATATGGTGATGTCTTGAGCGACAGTCGTGAAACAGGGGCTTCGCTGAACCGGTGTGCGGGATTCGCCGACCGGGGCGTCGGCGGCGGGCTAGATTCCTCGACGGTTCCGCCCTCCCCACCGCTTTCGCCCCTCTGTCAGTGCGAGTTTCCCGCCCCAGGCGTCTGATCGTCGCCGGCACCGCCGCCGGCGCTACCCTCACGCTCGGCGCTGCCGCGCCGGCGCTTGCGCAGCCCGGTGCCGTCACGCCGACCAAGATCGACGCGGCCGTCGCCGACTCCTTCGCGAAACTGGCACGTCAGCGTACGCGCCCGACGATCGACGCGCTTCGGGTCACGGACGCGCCCACGATCGATGGCAAGCTCGACGAAGGGATGTGGAGCCGCGGCACGGCCGCCACCGACTTCGTGCAGCGCGAACTGAACGAGGGCGTGCCGGCGTCGGAGCGCACCGAGGTGCGCTTCGCGACCGACGGGGTGAACCTCTACATCGGTGCGCGACTGTACGATCGCGAACCGCATCTCATCGTGCCGGGCGAGAAGATCCGTGACGTGACGCTCAGCAACAGCGATCACATTGCCTTCATCTTCGACACGTATCACGACCATCAGAATGGGTTCGTGTTCGCCACGACGCCGGCGGGCGTGGAGTACGACGGGCAGGTGATCCGCGAGGGCGAAGGCGGCGGCGCACAGGTGGCCGGCCAGAATCGCACCCAGGCCGGCGCACTCGGTGGCTTCAACGTGAACTGGGACGCCAGCTGGACCGTGGCCACCACGGTGGATTCGCTCGGCTGGACGGCCGAATTCCGGATCCCCTTCTCCACGCTGCGCTACCAGAGCGGCAGCGATGTGCAGACGTGGGGGCTCAACATCTCGCGCAGCATCCGCCGCAAGAACGAAGAGCTGTACTGGTCCTTCATTCCGCGCGCCTTCAACCTCTATCGCCTGTCGATCGCCGGGAACCTCGCGAATCTGCAGGTGCCGGTGCGGCGCATTCGGACGGTCACGCCGTACGTGCTGAGCTCCAGCCAGTCGGCGTGGACGAACGGCGTGCGGGGCACGAGATCGCCCACCGAAGTGGGCGGCGAGATCAAGTACGGCGTGACGCCGTCGCTCACGCTCGATCTCACGTACAACACCGACTTCGCGCAGGTCGAGGTCGATGACCAGCGCCTCAACCTGACGCGCTTTCCCGTGTTCTTCCCCGAGAAGCGCCCGTTCTTCCTCGAGAACGCGGGCGTCTTTTCGGCGGGCACGCCGCAGGCGGTGGATCTCTTCTTCACGCGCCGCATCGGCATCGACGCGAACGGCAACGCGCAACCCATTCTGGGGGGCGGGCGCCTGACCGGACGGGTCGGCAGCACCACCGTCGGCGTCCTGCAGATGCTCACCGACCAGACGGGCACCTCCGACGGGCAGAGCTACTCGGTGGGGCGCGTCACGCGCGAGGTCGGCGGTCGTTCGCGCTTCGGCGCCATGGTGGTGCAGCGCATGAATACCGACAGCACGAGCGACGTCAATCGTACCTATGCCGTGGACGGGCGCATCGGTCTGGGGCAGGCGTGGACGAGCGATCTCTGGGCCGCCAAGACGGAAACGCCCCGCCTCACGGGTGACAGCTACAGCTATAGCGGTCGCATCGCGTATCAGACGAGTGTGTGGAACCACAACGCGCGGGTGGCGCAGATCGGCGATGACTTCAATCCCGAAGTGGGCTTCATGAGCCGCCCGGGTGGCTATCGCGCGTACGACATGTCGTTCATGCGGCTCGTGCGGAAGCCGGAGTGGGCGTGGTTCAAGCAGTGGAACCCGCATTCGAGCTATCGGCGCTTTGTGGGGCGTGACGGCTTCTTCCAGACGGGCTACTGGCACATCGACGTGACCGAGATCGAGCTGGCGAACGGTGCTCGCTTCGGTCCCGAGTACAACATCTCGCACGAGGGGCTGCAGGCGCCCTTCACCATCGCCCCCGGTGTCGTGCTGCCCGTGGGCTCCTATGATTGGGGTACGCTTGGCTTCGACTACAACAGCGACCCCAGCGAGAACGTGAGCATCGCCGGCCGCTTCGATGTCGGCGAGTTCTACAACGGCACGCGCAAGGGTGGCAGCACCACTCTCACCATGCGCAAGGGCGCGACGATCTCGGGTTCGCTCACCGCCGAACTCAACGATGTGCACCTCCCGCAGGGCAACTTCACCAGCTCACTGCAGGCGTTGCGCGTGAACTACTTCTTCTCGCCGCGCATCTTCGTGCAGACACTCACGCAGTACAACAATCAGCAGAAGGTCTGGGGCGCGAACGTGCGCTTCGGCTGGCTCAACACGGCCGGTACCGGGCTCTTCCTGGTGTTCAACGAAGGGCGCACCGCGAGCGGGTTCTTCAATTGGGAGCAGCCGCTGCAGCGGAGTGTGTTCTTGAAGTACACGCGGCAGTTCGGGACGGG
>JBDHVK010000112.1:0-13200 GCA_039809645.1 Gemmatimonas sp. | reverse complement strand
CCTTTCACGATCGGCACTCGGTAAACAACGATGCGCGCGCGGGTCGTGTGGATGCTGATGGGACTGTCGCCGGCGGTAACGGCCGCTGCCCAGCCGCCAGCCAAGTCACCGCGCGATTCGATTGCGCGGCTCGATCGGGTCGACGTCCGCACCACTGCGCGCCCCAACAGCGTGCGTGCGGCGGCACCGGTGGAGGGCATGATGCTCACCACCGGCGCGCGCTCCGAGGTGGTCACGTTGCATCAGATCGACGCGAGCACCGCCGACAAGACTGGCCGGCAGCTGTTCGCCAAGATCCCCGGCGTGTTCGTCTACGATATGGACGGGACCGGGAATCAGATCAACATCAGCACGCGCGGACTCGACGCGCATCGCTCGTGGGAAATGAACGTGCGGCAGGACGGCGTGCTGGTGAACTCGGACATGTACGGGTATCCGGCCAGTCACTACAGTCCGCCGGTCGAAAGCATGGAAGAAGTCCGCCTCGTGCGCGGCACCGCCGGCCTGCAGTACGGCTCGCAGTTCGGCGGCGTCATCGACTACGTCACGCGGCCGGCGGACAGTACGCGCGCCGTGAGTTACACCGGCAGTCACACACTCGGCTCGTTCGGCACGCAGTCCACCTACAATGCGCTGGGTGGACGGATCGGGAGGGTGGATTGGCTCACCTACGGTGCTGCGCGGGAAACCGACGGCTATCGCACCGCCAGTCGCTCCACCTATCAGGCGCAGTTCGCGCGGGTGGCGTGGCGCGCGAGTCCGGCCCTGACGCTGCGCGCGCAGATCGGACGCTCCGTGTATCGCACCCAGATCCCGGGCCCGCTCACCGACGCGATGTTTGCCGCCGACCCGCAGCAGGCCACCCGCGCGCGCAACTACTACAGCCCCGACATCACCGTTCCCTCGCTCACGGCCGACTGGCGCGCCGGTGCGCGAACCAATGTCCGCGTCCAGGTGAGTGGGCTCATGGGGCAACGCAACAGCGTCATGCTCCCCGGGTTCGCCACCACGCCCGACACTCTGCTGGCGAGCGGTGCCTATGCCGTTCGCCAGGTCGACATCGACAACTTCGCGTCGCGCACCGACGAGGTGCGCGTGGTGCATCGGTTCGCCGTGGCGGGTCGGATGCATGCGCTGGCGACCGGCATCGCCGTTGCCGACAACGACATGCGTCGGCGTCAGCAAGGGAAGGGCACCGCCGGCACGGCGTGGACGCTCGCGTTGAGCAGTGGCGACTTTGCGCGTGACGTGCACTACCGGTCCAGGAATGCGGCGCTCTTCGCCGAGCAGCAGGTGCAGCTCACCGAGCGCTGGAGTGTCGTGCCCGGCGTGCGGCTTGAACACGGGACCACCACGCTCCGCGGGAGGCTCGCATACTACGATCCCGCGTCGCTCCCCAATGACTTGCGGCATCATTTCCCGCTCTTCGGCGTGCGCACGGAGTATCGCAGCCGAGGCGCGCTGACCTGGTACGGCGGGTGGAGTGAGTCGTATCGTCCGCAGGTCCTCAAGGATGTGATCCCCGAGTCCGCCCTCGAGCGTGTGAATTCCGACCTCAAGGACGCCACCGGCTGGACACTCGAAGGCGGTGTTCGCGGAGGGCATGTCGAGAGCGGCATCACCTTCGACATCGGCGCGTTTCGCATGCGCTACAACAACCGGTTCGGTTCGGTCACGCTCACCGACGCCAGCGGCTCGTACGTGTACAAGACGAATCTCGGCAGCACGGTGACGAATGGCCTCGAGGCGCGCGTGGACATCCCGCTCGTGACGCGACGTCGCACACGGCTGAGCGCCTTCAGCGCCACGTCGCTTTTCGACGCCACCTATCTCGCGGGGTCGGTGATCGATGCCGGCGCGAATTGCTCGCTCGTGGGCCACCAGGTCGAGAGCGTGCCGCGGTTGCTCTCGCGCAACGGGGTGCAGGCGACTCACGACCGCTTCAGTGCGACGCTCCAGGTGAGCCACACCTCGGCCACCTTCGCCGACGCGCTCAACACTGTGACGCCCACTGCGAACGGCGCCCGTGGCCGCGTGCCGGCGTACACGCTGGTCGACCTCAATGGCGGCTGGCAGTGGCGCCCCGGGCTTCGCCTCGCGGCCGGCGTGAACAACCTCTTCGACGTGGCTTACTTCACCAAGCGGCCCACGATGTATCCGGGGCCGGGAATCTGGCCCTCGGATGGACGGTCGCTCCGACTCACCGTCGAGATTCGCTGACGTCCGCGACCCGCGATCGGAGGAAAGGATCCGTCCGGGAAATCCCGACCCGCATGGCTGGTTTTTGCCATCGCCGACTAGTTCGGAGTGCGACATACTCGCCGCTATGTGCGGACGATGCGGATGTGTCACCGAGTCCGACGGCCAGGCTGTGCGCCCCGCCGTCGTGGAAGGACTGGTAGAGGCGGCCCTCCTACGGCTTCCACTGTGATTACCGAATGATTCACACACGTGCCCATGCCGTAGCTCTGACGGCCGCCCTCGCCCTCTCGGCCGCCACCGCCACCGCGCAGCCCATCCGGCGCGACAGCACCGCGCGCGACACCGCCAGCAAGACCACCGCCCGCCTCAACCCGGTGAAGGTCCTGGGGCGCCTCGATGACCTCATCGGCACCGCCACATCGGCGAGTGAAGGACGCATCGGTCGCGTGGACCTGCAGGCGCGCCCCATCACGCGCGAAGGCGAGCTGCTCGAAACGGTGCCGGGACTCATCGTCACGCAGCACTCGGGCGACGGCAAGGCCAATCAGTACTTCGTGCGCGGCTTCAACCTCGATCACGGCACCGACTTCGCCACGCGCGTGGAAGGCATGCCCGTGAACCTGCCCACGCATGGGCACGGGCAAGGGTACACCGATCTCAATTTCATCATCCCCGAGCTGGTCGACTACGTCGACTACAAGCTGGGTGTGTCGCACGCCTCGCTCGGCGATTTCGGTAGTGCCGGTGGTGCGGAACTGCATCTCCCGCGGTCGCTCGCGCGGCCCTTCGCGGTGGCCGAGGCGGGCGCGTTCGGGCTTGGGCGGTTGGTGGCCGCCGGCTCGGGGTCCGTGGGTGGCGGTACGCTCCTGCTGGGTGGGGAAGGGCGCATGTACGACGGCCCGTGGGACCTGGCGCAGGGGATCCGCAAGGCGAGCGGCATGGCGCGCTACTCGTGGGAGCGTGGGGCCACCAAGGGCTCCATTCTGGCCATGGGGTACACGAACAGCTGGCGGGCCACTGATCAGATCCCCCTGCGGGCGGTCGATGCCGGGACGCTCAGCCGATTCGGCGCCATCGACACCACCGACGGAGGGCACATGCGCCGCTTCAGTCTCTCCGGGCAGTGGCAGCGCGTGTCGGCGAAGGGGCTGCAGGACGTGCAGCTGTTCGCCATCCACTCCGATCTCGCACTGTTCTCGAACTTCAGCTACTTCCTCGACGATCCCGTGCGCGGCGATCAGTTCGAGCAGGATGACCAGCGCACCGTGCTCGGCGCGAACGCGCGTCACCTGCAGAGTGTGAGCGCCCTCGGCGCCACGCATACCGTCACGCTTGGAGTGCAATCGCGCCTCGATCTCATCGGCAACGTATCGCTGCATCACACGCAGCGGCGGGCGCGATTGGGCACCGTGCGCAGCGACGACGTGCGCGAAGGCTCCGTCGGTACATATCTCGAGGTCGAGTCACGCTGGCGCCCGTGGGTGCGCACGGTCGTCGGTGGGCGTATCGACGGTTTCGACTTCAACGTGACGAGCGACAACGCCGCGAACTCCGGGAGTCGCCGCGCGGCCATCGCCAGCCCCAAGGCGTCGCTCGTGTTCGCGCCGGGCACGGGCGCCGAAGTGTATGTCTCGGGTGGCTTCGGCTTTCACAGCAACGACGCGCGCGGCACGACCATTACGGTCGATCCCAAGACCGGTGATCCGGTCGAGCGTGTCGATCCGCTGGTGCGCTCGCGCGGCGGTGAAGTGGGGCTGCGTGTTTCCCCGCGCGACGGCTTCCGGACGACGCTCGTGGCGTGGACGCTCGCGCTCGAGAGTGAACTCCTGTTCGTGGGCGACGCGGGCGCCACTGAACCCACCGATGCGAGCCATCGCGCCGGTATCACCCTGGCGAATTTCTGGCGGGTGACGCCGTCGCTGTCGGTCGATGCCGATGCGTCGTGGTCACGCGCACGTCTCACCGGTGTGCCCGCCGACGCGAACGGTATTCCGGGGGCATTGGGACGCGTGGTTGCCGGCGGCATTACCTGGACGCCACCGGTACGCGGGCTGTTCGCCGCGCTCCGCCTGCGTCACTTCGGGGCGTATCCGCTCATCGAAGATCGGAGCGTGACCGCCACGGCCACCACGCTCCTCAATGCCGACGTCGGCTATCGCTTGACCTCGGGCACGCGCGTGCGGGCCAGCCTGCTCAACCTGAGCAATACCCGGGCGCAGGACATCCAATACTGGTACACTTCGCGGCTTCCGGGGGAAGCCAGTTCCGGCGTGGACGGCGTGCACAGCCATCCGGTGGAGCCCCGGCAGCTCCGGCTGAGCCTGGAATGGCAGTTCTGACGGAGACAGGTGCAGCCCGGCTGTTGTGGTGAATGCGAGTTCATCGTAGCATTGGGCATGCGGTTCTCCGTAATGCGGCGCGTGGCCAGCCTGACGCTGGCGCTGGTCTGGGGGGCAGCGCGACTCGCGCAGCCCCTCCAGCCGGAGTGCCCGCATCACGCGGTGGCGGCCGCCGCGCAGTCCGCCGCCACACCGGAGGTCGCGGCCGCGGCCGCGGCCGATCCGCACGCGCATCACCACGCGCCCGGTCACGTCGCGCCACCCGCCGCCGATCCGTCGAGTCACACCGACTCGCATGAACCGGCGCACAGCAGTGCCCCGTGCGAGTGTGCCGCGCACTGCTGTGCCGCGTCCACGGTGGCGATTGCCGCCGCCGTGCCGTCCCTCAGCGCCACGATCACCACGCCGGAACGTGTGGAGATCGCCTCGACCCGCTCCGGTGCGCCGCGCGCGCTGTTGAGCCACCGGCAGCCGCCGGCCACCGCGCCACCCACGACCGTCGTCTGATCGGTTGCCCACGCGTGCGCTGAGTGAGCGCCGCGTCATTGCGCATCCCGACATCCACGCCTGCTCTCGCCCACGCACTCCGCGGGGCGTCGCGGCGTGCTCCAGACACGTCACGGCCACCCGCGGTTAGCGGGTCGGTCAGTCCGTGGGCCTACGGGCTGGCCGGCCCGCGCCCCTTTCCCTCTGAGGCGCTCCATGTCGTTTCTCTCTCTGGTGCTCGCGGCCACGACGGTCGCTGCGCCCGCCGATTCGCTCGTCCCACTCACCGTGCGTTTTGCCGGAATGGTGGGCGACGTCCCGTTCCAGTGTGGCCAGTCGTACGCCGGTATCGGCACGAGCAAGGCCACCATCACCGCCAGCGACTTCCGCTTCTACGTGCACAACGTGCGCCTCGTCACCGCCAAGGGTGACACCATTGCCGCCAAGCTCGCGCCGATGGCTCCGTGGCAGGACGCGGACGTCGCGCTCGTCGACTTCGAGAACGGACAGGCCACCTGCTCGAATGGCACCCCCGAGGTGCACCCCGAGGTCACCGTGCTCGCGCCCAAAGGCAGCTACAAGGGCGTCGCCTTCACCCTTGGCGTCCCCTTCACACGCAACCACGGCGATCTCGCCGCGCAACCCGCGCCGCTGTCGCTCTCGCATCTCTTCTGGTCGTGGAACAGCGGCTACAAGTTCATGCGCGTGGACATGCGCGCCACGCAGGGCGACTCGGCCGCAACCGGTTGGGTGATTCACCTCGGCAGTACCGGATGCACCGGGGCGACCGGTGCCGCGGCGGCGCCCACGGCGTGCGCGCAGCCCAACCGCGCTGAGGTGAAGCTCGCCGGCTTTGATCCGGCAAAGGACGTGGTGGTGGCCGACCTCGCCGCGATCCTGTCACGTGTGGACGTGCGCAAGAATCAGCCGAAGACGGCGGCCGGTTGCATGTCGGCGCCGAACGACGCCGATTGCGGCGGACTGTTCGCCTCACTCGGCCTGCCGCACCCGAGCAGCACCGGTGCCGACACGCCGTCGTTCTTCCGCGCCATGAAGGCGAGCAGTGTGCGCGCGGCCGCCACGAACGGCGCGTCGCCGCGCTGATCGTGCGATCTGGTGCAATTCGTCCGCTGCTGACCGTCAGCGCACTCCTCGCGAGTGCGCTGATCGGTCGCACGACGGGGGCGTGGGCCAGCGCGCCGCCGCCGCGGACGTTCGACTGGCATCTGCCCGCGGGCTTCCCGGAGCCCGTGGTGCCCGACGACAATCCCATCTCCGCGGAGAAGGTCGAGTTGGGACGTCACCTGTTCTACGACACGCGGCTCTCCGGCAACGGCACCTTCGCCTGTGCGAGCTGTCACAAGCAGGAGAAGGCCTTCGCCGATGCGCTCCCGCGTGGGGTCGGCAGCACGGGCCAGATGCATCCGCGTGGCAGCATGAGCCTGGGCAACATCGCCTACAGCCCGGTGCTCACGTGGGCGAACCCGATCATGAAGCGACTCGAGCAGCAGGCGCTCGTGCCCATGTTCGGGGAGGAGCCCGTCGAGTTGGGACTGGCCGGCAAGGAGCAGCAGCTGCTGCAGCGTCTTGCGGCGGTGCCGAAGTACCGGCAGCTGTTTGCTGCCGCGTATCCGGGTGCCGACTCGGCCATCACGCTCGTGCACATCACGCAGGCCATCGCGAGTTTCGAGCGCACGCTCATCACCGGGCGCTCACCGTACGATGCGTACAAGCGCGGGGTGAAGACAGCCATCAGCGCATCGGCCAAACGTGGTGAAGAGTTGTTCTTCTCCGAGAAAACGGAGTGCTTCCACTGTCACGGCGGCTTCAACTTCACCGGCACCGTGAACTACAAGGGCAAGGGGTTCGTGGAGATCGAGTTCCACAACACCGCGCTCTACAACGTCGACGGCAAGGGCGGCTATCCGGCGCCGAACACCGGTATCGAGGCCGTCACGACCAACCCCGATGACATGGGGAAGTTCAAGGCGCCGAGCCTGCGGAACATCGCCGTGACGGCGCCGTACATGCACGATGGCAGCATCAAGTCGCTCGAGGAGGTCGTCGAGCACTACAACGCCGGCGGGCGGACCATCGCGAGCGGTCCCAACAAGGGCGTCGGTGCCGACAGCCCGCTCAAGAGCGAGTTCGTTCGTCCGATGGAACTCTCCGCGCAGGAGAAGCGTGATCTCGTGGCCTTCCTGCGCACCCTCACTGACAGCACCTTTCTGCGCGATCCGCGCTTCGCCAATCCCTGGAGAACCAAGTGATGCGTTTCACACGTTTGCCGCTCGCCGCCGCGGTCGCCACGGCGCTGGTCGCCGCGCCGTTCGCCCTCCGGGCCGTGCCGCTTCCCCATCTCAAGCTCAAGGCCTCGTTCCCGGCCGCCGACTCGACCGTCGCGCAGGCGCCCAAGCAGATCGAGCTGTGGTTCACCGAGGCGCCCGAGATGCCCGTGAGCAAGATTGCGCTCGCCGACGCGGCCGGCGCCGACGTGACGGTTGGAGCACTGGCACGCGGCAAGGACGCCAACAGCCCGAGCCTGGTGGTGCCGGTCACCGGCAAGATGGCGGCGGGCAAGTACACGGTGTCGTGGCGCGCGGGGTCGAAGGATGGGCACCCGGTGAACGGCACATTTTCCTTCACCCTCGCGAAGTAGCAGTTGATCGGGCATCAGACTTCTGAGCCCGATCTGGATTCGGAACTCTGTCTCTCCATCTGGCATCGTCGTCAGGCATCGGGACTCCGAGCTCGGCATCGGGATCAGATGTCTGAGTCCCGAGGCCGGGGTCGGACTCCCGACGGTGAGACAGAGTTCTGAAGCCAGATCGGGGCTCGGAATTCCGAAGCCTGATCAACCGCGGTGACGGGGTGGGCGGCGGGGTCGTCTGAATTCGATGCCCCCCGCCCCCGACGCCCTCTTCCTCGCCTTCCAGCAGGCGCTCGCCGGCCGCTACTCCATCGACCGCGAACTCGGTCGGGGCGGCATGGGCATCGTGTACCTCGCGCGCGAGGTCCATCTCGATCGTCTCGTCGCGATCAAACTGCTGCCGCCCGAGCGCGCCGAGCAGCCCGCCATTCGGGCGCAGTTCCTGAGCGAGGCGCGTACCGCCGCGAGTCTGTCCCACCCGCACATCGTGCCGATTCACGCCGTCGATGATATCGACGGCTTTGTGTTTTTCGTGATGGCGTATGTCGATGGCGAAACCCTCGCGCAGCGCGTGCAGTCGCGCGGGCCCGTCTCGCCGCGCGAAGCGACCCGATGGCTGCAGGAAGTCGCGTGGGCACTGAGCTACGCGCATGGCCGCGGGGTGGTGCATCGCGACATCAAGCCCGACAACATTCTCCTCGAGCGCGAGAGCGGTCGCGCGCTCGTCGCCGACTTCGGCATTGCGCACGCCCTCGGTGACGACACGCAGGGCATTCACGGCACGCCGGAATTCATGGCGCCGGAGCTCGCCATCGGCAGTGCGCCGAGTGCGGCCAGTGATGTGTACGCGCTGGGCGTCACGGCATTCTTCGCGCTGAGCGGGCAGCTGCCGTTCACCGGCGCGACGGCCACCGACGTGCTCACGCAGCATTGCACGCAGTCCGTGCCCGCGCTCGGCGGCCGTGGGTTGGTCGTGCCGCGCCGTCTCGCGCAGGTCGTGCAGCAGTGTCTCGCCAAGACGCCCGACGCACGCTATGCGAGTGCGGATGCGATCGCCACACAGCTCGGTGCAGCGCTCGAACAGCGCCGTGAGCTGCCGGCACCACTGCGCGCGTTCGTGAAGCGTGACGGACGGGCGGATGGCGCCGGCACCGTGCTGACGCTGGTCGGCGCACTGGGGGCCTCCATCGGCGCGGCGTCGCTGCTCGGGCCGGTTGCGGGTGTCGTGGCCCTCGTGGTCAGTGGCGCAGCGGGCGCGGCCGCGTTTGGGGTGCTCGCGGCTCGACGACTCCTGACGCAGGGCTACACGGCCGCCGATGTCGGTCCCGCATTCGACGCCGAGCTCGAGCTGTTGCGCGAAGAGCGGGGCGGCGCGACGAGTCGCGTGGTGACGTTCCTCGAGCGCATGGCGCGTGGGGTGGTACGGGTGGGCGCACGCACATCGCTCGCGCTGCTCCCGTTTGCGCTGACGGGCGCGGTGAGCGAGCGTTTCAAGCCGGTGGTGTCGTTGCTGCTGCTGGTGGCGACAAGCACGGGCATCGCCGTGCTTCCCTGGCTCATGCTGCAGCAGATGCGTCGGGATATCGACGTACCCTTCTGGCGCGCGCTCTGGACCGGCACCTTTGGCCGCACGGCCTTTGCCTTCGCGCGACGCGTACGCGGGCCGATGGCGGATGCACCGATCGTGACCCACCGCGCGACCGAACTGTCGCTGAGTCTCGCCGCCGAGCAGCTGTTCGAGAACCTCCCGCGCGACACGCGCGCGGCGCTCGGCGATGTGCCGGCCGTACTGCAGCAGCTGCAGGGCGACGCGCAGCTGCTGCGCAAGCAGCTGGCGGCGGTGCAGGATGTCCTGGCCCACAGCGCGCTCCCCGACGACGCGCGCGGCACCTGGCAGACCGAGCGTGCACGCACCGGGCAGCGGCTGCAGCAGACGGTCGCCACGCTCGAAGGATTGCGCCTCGGCCTGCTGCGTCTGAGCGCCGGCAGCGCGACGGTGGCGAGTGTCACGACGCACGTGGATCTCGCCCGCGCGCTGTCCGCTGATGTGGCGCGGCTTGCCGACGCGCACGACGAGACGAATGCATTGCTCGGCGAATACCGCCCGGACGCGGTGCAGGACATTGCCCTTTCACCGGTGTGATGCATGAGCACTCCTGAGGCACGGATCGCGACGCCGCTGCACGCGCAGTGGCCGCAGGCACAGTGGTCGCAGGCGATGGGCGGTGCCCTGGCAGCGCGGGCGGCGGCGCCGCCGCGTGCGGAGGCTGCTGACGAGCGCACGCCCACGGAACGTCGCGCGTGGTGGCGCACGGGCTTGCGGGTGATGCGCGATGTGGCGATCGGGTTGGCGCTGATCGCCGCGATTCCATTCGCGACCATCGGTCTTGTTGGACCGACGGAGTGGAACACGAACAGCACGCGCGACCGCGTCGCCGAGATGGAGCGCGTGCGACCACTCGCCAGTTCGAAGGACGCGACGATCACACCGATCGCCGCGGGAGAAGCGCTGTACCGTCTCGCGCCGCCGAAGAGTGAAGCGGGGATCGAGTTCAAGCCGGTGGTCGCGGATGAACTGCCATGGGCCGGCGCGGCCCCTGCTGCAGGTTTGTTCGCCGGGCACATCAGCACATGGTGGAGCGGACCGGACGCGAACACGGTGATCGAGCGGGCGGCCTCCGGGTACTCGGCGGCCGAGATCGCGTGGCTGAAGCAGATCGCGGACGCGCCGATCTGGCGGGACATGGATCTGGTGGCGAACGCCCCGGCGATCGACATCGACGGCGCGCGGCTCGCAGCGCCGCTCGATCCGACGAAGCCTTGGCTCGCGACGCCCACCACGGCCACGATGCGTCTCCGAAAGATCGCGAGCGCCGGCGTCGCGCGCGCCGCGTACTACGTGACGCAGCACGACTACGCACGCGCGGATGCCGCGCTCCGCTCGGTAATCTCGCTCGGCTTTGCGCTGGTCGACAACGGCACGACCTTTCTGGAGGCACTGACCGGTCGAGTGCTGGTGGACATCGGCCGCTCGGGGATGCGTCAACTCGCGCTGGTCGACGGGCGCCGTGACGTGTACGCCATCGCCGCGCCGTTTCGCTCGAATCCCGATGCCCGGCGTACGCCGATGGTCGACCGGCAGTCCCACGCGGCGGAGTTTCTTGCCGATCACTCGCTGCCACGCTCGTTCCGCTTCGAGCAGTACGGACTGCTCGCGTACTCGACCTGTACGCGACTGTCGACGGTGATCACCGGCCCGAGTGCCGCCGATCGCGCCGCCATGGAGGATGCGCAGCGCACACTCCCGCGCTTCCCGTCGGAGCGCGCGATGCTCGCGGTGCAGGGGCAGCGGGTCGATGCGATCGTGAACACCGTGCAGCCCTCGAACGCGCTGACGAGCATCATCGTGGGCGCGGGGGAGGTGACAAGCGCGGTGACGGGAAATCCGCGGATTGCGACGTGTGCGCGATTCGCGACCGCGAGACTGCTGGGGCACTGACACCGATCAGGCCTCTGAATTCGGAGCGCCGATCTGGCTTCGGAATTCTGTCTCGCCGTCGGACGTCGGGCGCTGAACTCGGGACTCTGAAGCCTGATCCCGATGCGGAGTTCCGAATCCTGAGGCCAGACCATGATGCCTGATGGAGAGACCGAAGTCTGAAACCCGATCGGGGCTCTGAATTCGGAAGTCCGATCAACTGCTCCCCACACGCAAAGCGCCCCGCCGAAGGCGGGGCGCTTGCTATTCCTGCGAGTCGCTCGCGGCTCAGCGGCCGTAGCGCTTCTTGAACTTGTCGACGCGACCCTGCGTGTCGATGAGGCGCTGCGTGCCCGTGTAGAACGGGTGCGAGTCACTCGTGATTTCGAGCAGGACCAGCGGATACGTGTTGCCGTCGTCCAGCGTGATCTTGCTCTCGCTCGTCATCGTGGAGCGCGTCAGGACCAGCGCACCCGTGGAGGCGTCCTTGAAGACGACCGGGTGGTACGGCGGATGAATGCCTTCCTTCGCCATCGGTAACTCCAGCAGCTGGCGCCACCATTGCCGGCGGTGAGCGCGTCATATCATGGGATCCCGGAGTGGGCCCGGGGGCCCGCGGGGTGCCGGTTTTCGGCAGAGCTTGGAAATATGCCGAAAGGCCGAGGCGCTTTTCAACCCGTGGTGGATCGGATTTCCGAATTCTGAGCCCCGATCGGGGTTCAGAACTCGGTCTCGCCGTCGGAAGTCTGGCGCTGAGCTCGGGACTCAGACGTCTGATCCCGATGCCGAGTTCCGATGCCGGAGGCCAGACGCCGATGCCCGACGGCGAGACCGAGTTCCGATGCCCGATCGGGGCTCAGAATTCGGAGGCCGGATCAGTACTCCAGTATCACAAATCTGGTGTCGACCGACGCAGCACCTCGAAGTAGCCCCCCAGGGTTCCGCTCGCCGAGGCGCTGGTGATCTCCAGAATCCCACTCGTGAGCTGGTTCATCAGGAACCCGCCGGCCCCCCGCTGGCCGAAGCCGCCGGTACTCGACCGGATGAACCGGGCCGCGGTGTCGATCGGCATGCTCGCCACATTCGCGTAGAAGCGCGGCGCGTCGTCGCCCTGTTGCCAGAGATACTGCTCCACGTTGCTCGTGTAGAACACGTTGACGCTGGCGCCGCGCTCGCGCAGCCAGTTGCCGACGGCGCGCAGTGCCGTGGGACCAGAGAAATTGCCGACGACGGGGATGAGCAGGTTGCGCCGTTCGAGATCGCGGACAACACGATACTGCGCTTCGGTGCCGAGGAAGCCGAGGTTGCGGCCGGCGGGATCGGTCATGCGGGCGATCTGCGAGAAGCTGGGCATGCCGCGGCCAAAGCCGCGTCCACCGAAGCCACCGCCCGAACCGCTCGAGTAGTTGAGCGACCCCGGTCCGCTCGCAAAGAAGACGCCGTCGACGTATCGCAACGTCGCGAGGTCGGCGCTGTCGATGGCCAGGCCTCGCGTGCGCGTGAGGTGCGTTCGTACCTCGTCGAAGGTGCGCCGAAAGAACGCCGAGTCCGGCGCCGTGCGCTCGAGGCGTGCCATGAGCGAGTCGCTGGACCACGTGTCGCCGTGCGGCGCGCCGCTCGGGAGCGGGCGGCCGAAGAGGCGCGCGAGAAACGCCTCGCGCGTGGGCGAAAGCTCGAACACCGCCTTGTACCACAAGTGCTGCAGCAGATTCTGCCGGCGAATGTCGACGATGAACGCGATGCGCGGCTCGAGGGCGGCGATGTAGGTGAAGTTCTGCTCAGGACCCACCCCCACGTACACGCCGCCCGGCGGCGCAATCGTCTTGAGCGTGGCCACGACGTACTGCAGCCCGAGTTCGTTCGACACGAAGTTCTCGGAGCGGAAGTAGCCCCCCGGCTCGGACAGGGTGTTGACCAATCGCCACCAGGTGCTGTCGGCGAGGCTGTCGGGGAGGCGCGCGTTGCGGAGCGCGGGGGCGAGCGGCGCGAGCGGCGCGACGGCGGCGACCGCCCGCCCGCCGCGGGCCGATGCCGGTGCCGATGCC
>JBDHVK010000111.1:0-13468 GCA_039809645.1 Gemmatimonas sp. | reverse complement strand
GTGCGCGTACCGGCGACGCCGTCCTTCACGCCCTGCACCACCACGCGCAACGCCACGAGGTCGGGCTTGCCCTTGCGCAGGTGATCGCCGGCCACCTTCACGAAGACATCGCGCGGCTTCACCTCCTGCCCCTTCACCGATACGGCGGTGGTATCGAGCAAGCCGAGGTCGCGAATGCTGCGCATGATGGCGGCGTGCCCCGGGTAGCGCAGCGTCTTGTACTCCATGGCGGGGATTTCACCGGCGTAGCGGTATACCATCGTCGACAGCCCACCCGCCGTGTGAAAGGCTTCGAGATCGCCGACCGGGGCGTCGAAGTGGACCGTTTCCAACTCGGAGAGCGCATCGACCGTGGTCGGCTGCCCATCGCGCACCACCAGCGATGGCGTGGTGTAGTAGTCGACCATCCCTTCGATCGAGTACGCGATCTGATACCCGAGCGGCGGCTCCGGCACCTGCGGGAGCCCCCCCACAAACAGTTGGACCCGGCTGACGGTATCGAAGCAGGTGATGCCATGCTGGGCGATGATGTTCACCATGCCCGGCGCGAGCCCGGTGTCGGGCACGATGCTGATGCCCTTCGCCACGGCGGCATCGTGCAGGCGCTTCTGCTGCTGGACGATCTCGGTGTTACCGCCGAGGTCGGTGAAGTGCACACCGGCCTCAACCGCCAGCTCGGCGAGTCGGCCGTTGAAGTAGTAGGGAATCGCGCTGAGCACGCCGTCGCAGCGTGCGAACGCCGCGCGCACGGCGGTATCGTCACGCACATCGAGCGTGATCGGCACCAGTCGTGCACCGTGTGGACCCTGTCCGTGATCACCTTGTAGAAAGGCGGGCAGGGCAGAGACGTTCATGTCGGCGAGCAGCACCTGCGTGACTGACGATTCATTCAACAAATCGAACGCGCACGCCGTGCCTTGCAGCCCGGCGCCGAGGACGAGCAGACGCATCGGGAACTCCAGATGGGTGGGGAAGTGATACAGCAGAACCTAACGACTGACCCCACCGCGTGGCGGTCACGGCTGCTCGAGAGCAGCGCGTCCCTGACACGCGTGCTGGAGCGGGTGAAGCGCGTGGCCGTGATCGGCATCAAGCCCGAGCAGGTCGGCGGACCCGCGTACTATGTGCCGGCGATGATGCAGGCCGCCGGTTATACGATCGTCCCGGTGCCGGTCTACTATCCGGATGTCGAGGTGATTTTGGGCGAGCGGGTACACCGGTCGCTCGCCACGATCGACGGGCCCATCGACATGGTCCAGCTCTTCCGGCGCCCGGCCGACGTGCCCAGGCATCTGGACGAGATCCTCGCCGCCGCGCCCCAGGTCGTCTGGATGCAGCTTGGCATACGCCACGCCGAGGTGGCCGAGGCCCTGGCCAAGGCGGGCATCGAGGTGGTGCAGGACCGCTGCGTGAAGATCGAACTGGAGCGGATGCGGCGGTAGATCGCGCCGACGCCACGCACCGGGTGCTACATCCGGACCCGGTTTCGTCCTTCGGCTTTCGCCCGATAGAGCGCGGCGTCGGCCCGTTGGAAGAGATCCTCGACGTTCTCGATGCGCGCCGCCGGAAAGACCGCCACGCCCACCGACGCGGTGAGCCGGAGCGGCTCCGCAAGCGCCTCGCGCGCAAACGGATGCGCCTCCACCGCCGCCCGGATCCGCTCGGCGAAGCTCTCGGCGCCGGCATCATCGGTTTCGGGAAGCAGCACCAGGAACTCCTCGCCGCCGTAGCGAGCCACGATGTCGCTGCCGCGAATCGTCTGGGCAAGCAGCTGCGCCACATCGCGGAGCACATCATCGCCGACGAGGTGGCCGAACGTGTCGTTGATGCGCTTGAAGTGGTCCAGGTCGATCATGAGCAGCGCGAGCGTGCTGTCGTAGCGGAGCGCGCGCTCCATCTCGGCCGTGATGCGCTCGGTGAGCGCGCGACGATTGAGCAGCTGGGTCAGCGGATCCGTCTGCGCGAGTTGCTCGAGGCGCGCATTGTCGGCCATGGTGCTCTCGACGAGCTGCGCACGCTGAATGACGGCCACGGCCGCCGTCAGCACCGCCTCGGCGAACTCGAGATCTTCCGGACCGAAGCGCTCCTGCTCGCGCGTCCGGCGCACGAGGAAGACGCCATACTGCCCGCGATCGATCGAGAATGGGAGCGCGATGACCGAACGGATCTGCATCTCGATCCCCTCGGCGTCCCAGAGCCCGCGCACGTTGTCGTAGATGCGGTGGGTATCCACATCTTCGATCAGCATGGGCTGGCCACTCTCGAGGGCGGCCTTGAGCTCGGGGTAGCGCTCGAGCTGCACCGTGAGGTGCTGCAGCGTGGGATCCTCGAACGCGGCCACCACCGTGGCCGTCTGGTCGCCCGGCTGCGCCAGTACGACCGAGCAGTGCGACACATTCAGCGCGCGCGCGGCGCGGCGCACGAGCAAATGGAAGAGCTCCGTGACCGACAGGTCACCGGTCACTTCGTGGAGAATGTCCACCAGCTTGCGGCGGCTGTCGGCATCCTGCTGGGCCCGAACGAGCGCCTCTTCCGTGCGCACGAGCGCCAGACGGGTGGAGCGCAGGAGCGCGCCCATGCGGAGCTGCGCCTGCACGCGCGCGAGCAGCTCCTTGGGGCGATACGGCTTGCGAATGAAGTCGGCCGCGCCGAGTCCGAGCGAGCGTACCGAGGCCTCTTCCGGCGGCTGCGCCGACAGCATGAGCACCGGCAGATCGCGCCAGCGCTCCTCCCCCTTGATGCGCTCGAGCAGCTGGCAGCCGTCGGCGTCGGGCATGAGGATATCGAGCAGAAGCAGGTCCGGCGCCTTCTTCTCCAGCTGTTCGAGGCAGGCGTTTCCGCCCCTGGCCGGCACGACGTCGTAGCCGTTCTCCTGGAGCAACCAGGTCACGGATTCCAGTACGGCCTCGTCGTCGTCGGCGACCAGGATGCGGGAGGTGGCCATGGCTACTCGCCGTCAGCCGACTCGGGGGTTTCGGGCGCGCCTTCTCCCTCGCCTTCATCCTTGTCGTCGGGGATGACGCGCGCCACGGCCGAGACGACATCCTGGTCATCCAGCGCGACGAGCTTGACCCCCTGGGCAATGCGACCGGTGACGCGGATTTCGCTGACCTTCGTGCGGATCGCGATGCCGCCCTTCGTCATGAGCATGAGCTCATCCTCGGGGACAACCTCCATGAGGGCGACGACATGGCCGGTCTTGGCGGTGAGATCGAGCGTCTTGATGCCCTTGCCGCCGCGCTTCTGCACACGGTACTCACTCACCTCGCTGCACTTGCCGAGCCCCTTCTCGGTCACGACGAGGAGCGTGGCCTCGCGCTTGATGACCACCATGCCCACGACGGCATCGTTGATCTTGAGCTCGATACCCTTCACGCCGGTGGTGTCACGCCCCATCTCGCGCACGTCGCTCTCGTGGAAGCGCACCGAGAGGCCGTCACGCGTGGCGAGCACCACGTCGTTGTTGCCGCTCGTCATCTGCACGTCCATCAGCTCATCGCCTTCCTCGATCTTGATGGCCTTGATGCCCGTGCTGCGCGGGTTCGAGTACTGACTCAGCGCCGTCTTCTTCACCGTGCCGTTCCGGGTGCAGAAGAGCAGGAATTCGGTGTCGCTGAACTCCTTCGTCACCACGATCGCGCGGATGCGCGTATCGGGCGTGACGTTGATCAGATTCACGATCGGCTTGCCGCGCGTGTTTCGCCCGGCCTCCGGCAGCTCGTGCACCTTGAGCCAGAAGCACCGGCCGTCGTTGGTGAAGATGAGCATGTACGTGTGCGTGCTCGCCACGTAGAAGCGTTCCATGAAGTCGTTTTCCTTCAGGTCCGCGCTCGCCTTCCCACGACCGCCCCGCGCCTGCTTGTTGTACAGCGACAGGCGCGTGCGCTTGATGTAGCCACCGTGCGAGATGGTCACGACCATCTCCTCTTCGGCGATCAGATCCTCGATGGAGAACTCGCCCTCGTCACTGACGATCTCCGTGCGCCGCGCATCGCCGTACGTCTCGGCGACCTTCAGGAGCTCGCCCTTGAGAATCTCCATGCGACGCGGCTTCGACTCGAGAATACCCTTCAGGTTCACGATCTCGGCGCGCACTTCCTTGAGCTCTTCCTCGAGCTTGTCGCGCTCGAGGCCGGTGAGCTTGGCGAGACGCATGTTGAGGATCGCTTCCGCCTGCCGCTCGGAGAGCCCGAAGCGCGACTGCAGCTGCAGGCTGGCCGTCGGCGTGTCCTCGGCGGCGCGAATGAGCTTGATCACCTCGTCGATGTTGTCGACGGCGATCTTGAGCCCTTCCAGAATGTGCTCGCGTTCGAGCGCCTTGTCCAACTGGAACTGCGTGCGGCGCACGATCACTTCGTGGCGGTGCTCGATGTAGTGCTCGAGGCACTGCTTGAGCGTGAGCACCTTCGGCACGAGCTGCCGCGTGTTCGGATCGGGCACCAGCGCCAGCATGATCACGCCGAAGGTGCTCTGCATGGCGGTGTGCTTGTACAGCTGGTTGAGCACCACGCGCGGGATGGCATCGCGCTTGAGCTCGACCACGACGCGGATACCGTCGCGGTCGGACTCGTCGCGCAGCGCGCTGATGCCGGTGAGCTTCTGCTCACGCACCAGCTCGGCGATGTCCTGCACCAGCTTGGCCTTGTTGACCTGATACGGCACTTCGGTGATCACGATCTGCGACTTGCCGCTCGATTCCTTCTCTTCGATGACGGCCCGCGCGCGCATGACGATGCGACCGCGACCGGTGTCCTGATAGTCGGCGATGCCGGCGCGGCCGTAGATGTAGCCGCCGGTGGGGAAGTCCGGCCCCTTCACGAACTTGCGCAGCGCCGGCCCGTCGAGCTCCGGGTTGTCGATGAGCGCGATCACCGCGCTCACCACTTCCTTGAGATTGTGCGGCGGGATGTTCGTGGCCATGCCGACGGCGATCCCCGACGACCCGTTCACCAGCAGGTTCGGGAAGCCGCTCGGGAGCACGCGGGGCTCTTCGAGGCGATCGTCGAAGTTGGGCGCGAAGTCGACCGTGTTCTGGTCGATGTCGTTGAGCAACTCGACGGCCATGCGCGTCAGACGCGCCTCGGTATAGCGGTACGCGGCCGCGCCGTCGCCGTCCATCGAGCCGAAGTTGCCCTGCCCGTCCACCAGCGGATAGCGCAGCGAGAAGTCCTGTACCATGCGCACCAGCGCGTCGTACACGCTGCTGTCGCCGTGCGGGTGGTACTTGCCGAGCACGTCGCCGACGACCGTCGCCGACTTCTTGTACGGGCGACCCGGCAGCAGCCCCAACTCATTCATGGCGTACAGCACGCGGCGATGCACGGGCTTGAGACCGTCACGCACGTCCGGGAGGGCGCGCGAGACGATGACGCTCATGGAGTAGTTGATGAACGATTCCTTGATCTCCTCGTCGATGAGGCGAGGCAGGATGCGTTCGCGGGCGTTGGGAGCGGTCATGTACGGCTCAGGCAGGGGGTACGACGTGGGGCTACAGCCGGGGAAATTTAACGGAGAGCTTGCCCGGATTCACATAGGCCGAACCGCTGTTTACCCACCACCCACAACCAAGAACCCGGAACCCAGAACGGATCAGTTCTGGGTTCCGGGCTTTTGGTCGTGGGTCGCCGGTTGACTTCGGTTGGCGGGTGCGCCCTATCGGGCCGCCACCTTCGCCTGCGCCAGCGCCGCCAGCCGGGCGGCCTCCTCGGCCTCGTCCGCCGCCTCGGCGGCCTCCTCGGAGTTCTCCTCGGCCAGCTCCTCGGCTTCCTCGGCGGCCGCCTCGGCGTCGATCGCCCGACGCTCGGCCTGATAGCGCTCGTACCAGTCCCGGGTGATCTCGGCGGCCAGTTCCCGGTTGCCGAGGCCGAAGGAGAGCGCCAGGGCGAGGGCCACGGCGCCGAAGAGGATCGCGAAGGCGGTGGTGACGATGTCGGTGGCGATGCCGAGCTCCTGGAGCGCCATGAAGACGGCCAGGACGATCACGCCGGCGCGGCCGGTGCGGGCGAGCCACGGACCGCCATGCAGGCCGCCCGCCGACGCCATGATGAGGCCACCGACAAACCCACCGAGCACGATGCCGAGGATGATGATCACGATCGCCGCGATCACGCTCGGGATGTAGCTCATGAGTTCCGTGAACACGTTCGCCAGCGAGTCGAGGCCGATGGCGCTCGCGGCCACGAGCAGCACCGCGAACATCACGACCCAGAACAGCAGGTTCGCGAGAACTTTGGCCGGATTGAGATGCGATCCCGAGCGCTCCACCGCCTGCAGCACGCCGCCGCGCTCGAGCAGCTGGTTGAATCGCATGCGGCGCAGCAGGCGGGCGGTGCCCTTCTCCACCACCTTCGCCACGAGGTAGCCGGCGAAGAGAATGACCAACGCACCGAACAGCGCGGGCACGAACTCGCCGAGCAGCGAGAAGCTTTGCTGGAGCCGTTCGCTGAACGTGCTCGTGGTGGTCGACGATCCGGTCGCCGTCTGCGTGGCCGCAGTGGCGAGGTGCAACGAATCCGCGAGGGGAGCTGCCGTCTGCTGAAACAAGGCGCGAAGTATTGGGGACATCAGAGAACCTGCACGAAACTAGTGCCGTCACCGACGCATTACGGAGGGTCCCTGCCTGCGGTTGCGCCCGGTTGCCGCCCGCCTAGAGGCGCGTGCCCCGCTTCACGTCGAAGATGGCACTGCGCTTACAGCTTGGACAGAGCAGCCATTCGCGCTGACGATGATACCCGAGACCGAACGAGCCACCGCCGATGGGGCGACGGGTCATGACGACCGCGCACCGCGGACAGTCGGGGAGCGTGCCGCGTTGCACGGCATCGCGCAGGACCCGCTCCTCGTCGGCCGTGTAGCGCGCCGCCTGCCCCGCGGTGCCGCCCCCGGTGCTGCCACCTTCCTCGCCGCTCATGGGTCGGCCACCCGCACCACCACCTTGCCGAACTGCTGCCCCGATTCGAGGCGGGCGTAGGCCTGCGGCGCCTCGTCCAGTGTCCAGACCGAGTCCACCGGTGGCTGCAGCAGGCCGGCACGGAAGTGCGCGGTCATCGCCTCGAATTCCGCGTCGTTGCCCATCGTGGAGCCCATCAGCGTCCACTGGTTCCAGAACATCCGACGCACATCGACCTGCACGAACGGCCCGCTCGTGCCTCCGCAGGTCACCAGCCGCCCGCGTCGGCCCAGCGCGATGAGCGACTGCGGCCAGGTGGCTTCCCCGACCGAGTCGATCACCACGTCCACGCCGCGCTTGCCGGTCTCGGCGCGGATACGCTTGCCCAGGTCGCGCTCCCGGTGGTTGAGCCGATGATCGGCCCCGAGCGCCCGCGCGCGCTCGAGCTTCTCATCGGAGCCGCTCGTGACCCACGTGGTCGCGCCGACGAGCTTCGCGATCTGCAGCGACGCAAGCGCTACCCCCCCGCCGATCCCCCAGATCAGCACCTGATCCTCGGGACGCACCCGGGCGCGCGTATGGAGCATGCGCCACGCCGTGAGCGTCGCCAGCGGAAAGGCCGCGGCGCTCTCCCAACTGATCGACTCTGGGAAGGTGCGGACGTTCGCTTCGGGAACGGTCACGAACTCGGCGATCGTGCCCGGGCGGTGCTCGCCGAGGATGCCGTAGGTGAGACAGAGCGGCTGGTCCTGATCGCGACAGTACTCGCACTGGCAGTGCCGGTCCACGACCCCGGGGTTGAGCAGCACCCGGTCCCCGGGCTTCACACTCGTGACGGCGTCGCCGACGGCGTCCACGATCCCCGCGCCATCCGAGCCCAGCGCCATGCCGGGGACAATGCGCGAGCCGGGGATCCCCGCCAGCACCCAGAGATCGAGACGGTTGAGCGCGGCTGCGATGATCCGCACGCGCACGGCGTCGGGCGCGTCCGCCGCGGGGACGGGGACGGCGTCGACGACGCGGAGCTGGTCGGGGCCGCCATGGGCGTGGAACGAAAGGGCGCGCATATAGGGACTACGTTAGCGGGCGCGTCGCAGCCGGACCACGCTTGCCGGACTACGCGACGAGCCACGAGGGTATATTGCGGTCCCACTTCCCGGTTCAACTCCAGCAGGTTGCTCATGTCGTCCATCAAAGTTCCGCCGCTTGGCGAATCGATCGTTGAGGCCACCGTCTCCCGTTGGCTGAAGAAGGAGGGCGACACCGTCGCCACGGGGGATACGCTCGTGGAACTCGAGACGGACAAGATCACCGTCGAGGTCCCGGCGCTGGAGTCGGGGGTGCTGGTCAAGCGCCTCAAGGCCGAAGGCGACGTGGTCGCGGTCGGTGATGCGCTGGGCGAGCTCGGTGCCGCCGGTGCCGTCGGTGCCGCGCCGGCGCCGGCGGCCGCTCCGGTTGCCGCTCCCGCAACGGCTCCTGCGGCCGCACCTGCGGCGGCGCCTGCTGCCCCGGCCGCCGCGGCGACGGACGTGAAGGTCTCCCCCGCCGCCGCGCGTCTGGCAACCGAAACAGGGATCAACCCCGCCGATGTCACCGGCACGGGCCGCGGCGGCGTGGTCAGCAAGGCCGACGTGATGAGCGCCGCCGCGCCGGCGCGCCCCGCCGCAAAGGAAGCGATCGCGGCGCCCGCCGCGCCCGCGCCCGCTCCCACTCCCGCCGCCACCACGCCCTCGTCAGCCGCGTCGCGTGAAACCCGGGAACGCATGACGACGCGGCGGAAGCGGATTGCCGAGAATCTGCTGCAGTCGCAGCACGCCACCGCGCATCTGACGACGTTCAACGAGATCGACATGACCGCGATCACGGCGCTCCGCGAGCGTCTCAAGGATCGCGTCGAGAAGGAGCAGGGGGTGAAGCTGTCGTTCATGCCCTTCTTCGCGAAGGCGGCGACGCTCGCGCTCAAGGCCTTTCCGGTCGTGAATGCGCAGATCGACGGCGAGACGATCGTCTACAAGCACTACGTGAACATGGGCATCGCAGTCGCCAGTGACGCCGGTCTCGTGGTGCCGAACATCAAGGATTGCGATCAGAAGAGCGTCGTGCAGATCGGCAAGGACATCGGCGCGGTGGCCAAGCGCGCGCGCGACGGCAAGCTGTCGATGGATGACCTCACCGGCGGCACGTTCACGATCACGAACGGTGGCGTCTTCGGCTCGCTCGTGTCGACGCCGATCATCAACTACCCGCAGGTCGGCATCCTGGGGCTGCACAAGATCCAGGATCGCCCGGTGGCGATCGACGGGAAGGTGGAGATCCGCCCGATGATGTACATCGCGCTGAGCTACGATCACCGCATCATCGACGGTCAGCAGGCGGTGCTCTTCCTGGTGCGCGTGAAGGAGCTGATGGAAGATCCGGCGGCGATGCTCGTTTACTGATCACGACCCGAAACCCACAACCAAAAGCCCGGAACCCTAAACTGATCGGTTTAGAGTTCCGGGCTTTTGGTTGTGGGTTTCGGGTCCCTCAAAGCACCACGACGCCCCTACGCTTGCGCGCGGGACGTCGGGCTTCGCAGGACCACGTTTTCAACGCGAGGGTTGGGGCCGTGGCCTACGATGTTGGGGCTGTTACCGGGTGGCACAGCGAGAATCGTGCCGTCACCCGTAGGACGCCGTGATCGCGTCCGGGTAACGGCGCCACACGGTTGGGCCATCTGCCAGCAAATATGTGAGCCACCCGAATGACGGCAAGGGGCTGCTCGCAACGGGCATGTCACCGGAGAGCACCGGCAAAGAACGGATAGTGGGTTAGCAGACGGACCGTGACGGGCGCACGTCCGTCGAACGGCGCTCCCTGTGTATTTTGCGGACATGACCTCCCCGTCCACGCCCATTCAGACCGCCGATGTCGTCGTCATCGGCGGTGGTCCCGGCGGCTATGTCGCCGCCATTCGTGCCGCGCAACTCGGCCTCACCGTCACCTGTGTGGAGGCCGAACCCACGCTCGGCGGCACCTGCGTGAGCGTGGGGTGCATTCCCTCCAAGGCGCTGCTCCAGTCCTCGGAGCATGTGGAGTGGCTTCGCCTCCACGCCGCCGAACACGGGGTGAAGGTGGGCGAGGTGGCCATCGACCTGCCGGCCATGATGGCGCGCAAGACCGACGTCGTGGCGCAGAACACCAAGGGAATCGAGTTCCTCTTCCGGAAGAACAAGGTCACCTGGGCACGCGGCCTGGGTACGCTCAAGGCGGGCAACGTGGTGGAGGTGCGCGCGAACGACGGCACCCTCACCTCCTGGCAGGGGAAGCACATCATCATCGCCACCGGCTCGGTTCCGGTGCAGCTGCCGTTCCTGCCGTTCGACGAGCGGCGCGTGCTGTCGAATGTCGGCGCGCTGCAGATCCCCGAGGTGCCGAAGCACCTGATCGTGGTCGGCGGCGGCGTGATCGGCCTCGAACTCGGTTCGGTGTGGCGGCGACTGGGCGCCAAGGTGACGGTCGTCGAGTACGCGCCCACGATCCTGCCCGGCAACGACGACGACATCGTGAAGGAGGCCGACCGGATCTTCCGCAAGCAGGGGCTCGAGATCCACGTCGGCACCAAGGTGACCGGCGCCGACGTGCGCGGCGATGGCGTCACGCTGCACATCGAGAAGGACGGCGCCACGAGCAGCATCAGCGGCGACTACGTCCTCGTGAGTGTCGGGCGCAAGCCGTCGCTGCGCGGCATCGACGCCGCCGCCCTCGGTCTCGCGCTCGGCGCACGCGGCGAGATCGCGGTGAACGATCAGATGCGCACCAACCTGCCGAACGTGTTCGCGATCGGCGACGCGGTGGGTGGCAAGCTGCTGGCGCACAAGGCCGAAGACGAAGGCGTGATCGCCGCCGAAGTGATCGCTGGCAAGCCGGTGCACATGCACTACCGCACGATGCCCGGCGTGGTGTACACGTGGCCCGAAATCGCGACGGTTGGGCTGACCGAGCAGGAAGTGAAAGCCAGCGGCCGTGCCTACAAGGTCGGCAAGTTCCCCTTCAGCGCGAATGGCCGCGCGCGCACGATGGGCGAGACCCAGGGCTTCGTGAAGTTCGTCGTCGACAAGGACACCGACGAGATCCTCGGCTGCCACATGCTCGGGCCGCATGTCGCCGACAACCTCGCGCAGGTCGTGCTGGCGATGGAGTACCGGGGAAGCGCGGAGGATATCGGGATTACCGTGCACTCGCATCCGACGCTGAGCGAGACCGTGAAAGAGGCGGCGTTGGCTTCGCTGGGGAGAGCGCTGCACATGTGAGCGAGCGCTGGTGCGGCGGCGAGGTGGAGACCCCTCAGGGATCGAGGGGGAAGGTCGTGGAGGGGGGAGATGTCGAGGACGGCGTGCGGTCCTCGACATCTCCCCCCTCCAGCCTCTTCCCACTCGATGCCTTGTAGGCAAAAGCAAAAGCGGGCGTCGACTCAGTCGACGCCCGCTTGCTCATCCAGTAAACCGCTCAGCGTTCCCGCACCGGAATCGCGGCCATGATATTCGCCGCCACATGCGCCGGCGTCTTCATCCGCTTCATCCGATCCGCATCGCCCGCCACCTTCGTCCAGAACTCGACCGCGGGGGCGTCGGCACGGCGCGCTTCGGCCTCGCTCGCTTCCCCGTCGAGCCACTGATTGACGATGCCGGCATTCGCGTCGGCTGCCGCAGTGCCCGGAAGCGGGACCTCGCGGTCGGCCAAGGGACGATCCTGGACGGGCGCGGCTTCGCGAGTCGTGTCGCGCGGCGTCGGGTTCAGGTCGTCGTGCGCTTCGTGTCGATTGAGCATCACGCGTATTTCTCCTCGAGCAGGGCCTGAAGCGCTTCGCGTGCCCTATGCACACGCATCTTCAGTGCCCCGACAGTAGTCCCCAACAGGTCGGCCATCTCTTCGTACGAACGTCCTTCAACGTGCTTCATGATGAAGGCTTCGCGGAGTGATGGCGCCAGCTGCGAGAGCGCACCGTCGAGATCCTGCCGCAATTCGGTGCGGTCGAGATCCTCATCGGGCGTCGCGTAGCCGGACGGCTGATCGTCTTCATCGTAGCTCAGGTGCGTGCGCCGAATGTTCTTCAGCCAGTCCTTGCACCCGTTGGCCACGATCCGGAACAACCAGGCGTCGAATCGTCCACGGACTTCACCGAGATGGTGATAGGCCTTGATGAACGACGTCTGGAGAATGTCCTCGGCGACGTCAGGCGAACCCGTCATGCCAAGTGCATGTCGATACAGCGGATCACTGTATCGGCCGATCAGCGTCGCAAAGGCATCGCGGTCGCCCGCGAGCACTCGGCTGATGACGTCCTGGTCGGAGTCGATCTCGTTCGGAGGAGTTTCGGATTCCGTCATGTTCACGGCGCTAGGATAACGCCACACTGACGGGATTGACACCCCTGCCGAGGAACCGTCCGCCGGAACGGGCTGGTCGTCTCATCGGAAAGACGACGGGAACGCGGCATGGTCACACGTCCACACGAGAGGGTATCGGCAGGTCGTGCACAAAACTCCAGTGTTTTGCCCGCACTGAAACGCCGTGCTCATCCATTCGCGGTGGTTCCAAGCGAACACGACCGTTCCAGAGCGGCGGCAGGCCGGTGCGTGCCAATGACAAAACATCCCCGGAGATGTCCGAGAGCGACTCCTGCACCGTGCGCACCACACCGCAGGGCACGCCGGCCGCTTCGAGGCGGGCGAGCCAGTAGGCGGCGGGTTGCGCGCGCAACTGCTCGCTGATGGCCTGGACGACCGCCGCGCGATGGGCCAGCCGCCCGGCATTGGTGCGAAGCGCCGGATCGTCGGCGAGTGCGTCGAGGTGCAGGGCGCGCATCGCCGGCGGCCACTGCGCGTCGCTGCCCACCGCGATCACGAGGGGTCGGTCGGTCGCGTCGAAGAGCTGATAGGGGACCAGATTGGCGTGGGCATTGCCCCACCGCGCGGCGTCGCGGCCGCTGACGAGGGCATTCTGCGCCACATTCACCAACGCCGCGCGGGCACTCGACTGCAGCGTGACGTGCAGCTGGCGCTGCGCGATGGGCAGCGGGTCCGTGGCCCGCTCCCGGGCGACCAGCATGGCCAGCAGGCCGATCGCTGCGTCCTTGCCGGTGAGGACATCAACCAGTGCCACCCCATGCTTCATGGGGGCCCCACCAGGCTCGCCGGTGATGGCCATCCAGCCACTTTCCGCTTGGGTGACGAAATCGTAGCCTGGTCGACGACTGGCGGGCCCGAATCCGGAGATGGTGCACCAAAGGAGCTGCGGATATTTTGCCAGCAACGAATCAGCATCAAGCCCGAATTGCGCGAGTGCGCCGGGTAAGTAGTTCTCGACGACCAGATCGGCGTCTTTGGCGAGGTCGAGCAGCAGTTGCCGATCGGCTGGAAGCCGAAAGTCGGCCGCGACCGACGCCTTGTTGCGGTTGACGCTCAGGAAGTACGCGGACTCGCCCCGATCATCGAACGGCGGGCCCCATCCGCGGGTGTCGTCGCCCGTTTCCGGCCGTTCGACCTTGATGACGGTCGCGCCGAGATCACCGAGCATCATGGTGCACAGCGGTCCGGC
>JBDHVK010000110.1:0-13608 GCA_039809645.1 Gemmatimonas sp. | reverse complement strand
GCGAGCACCACAAAATCCGCCCACTTGCCGGCTTCGAGTGTGCCGAGCTCGCGATCGACCTGGAGGCAGCGGGCGGCCGTTTGCGTGGCGCTCTGCAGCGCCTGCATGGGGGTGAGCCCCGCGCCCACCATCATCTCGAGTTCCATCAGCTCGAAGTAGCCTTGAAAACGCCCGAGCGGGCCGGTGTCGGTCCCCATGGCGATCGGAATGCCGGCGTCGAACAGCGTCTTGAGGTTGCGCGTCGCGACCGGCAGCTGCCGCTGATACGTCTGCGCGCTGCTGCTGGTGCGCGTGGCCTCCAATCGGGCCGGCTGCGAGACCGTCGCCATCCACTCGCGATTGGCATGGGCGAGGAACAGCGAGTCGCTGAAGAAGGGCGGCACACTGCTGTACACGTAGGTGGAGACTTCGCGCATGAGTGTGGGGGTGTAGCAGATGCCACGCGCCTTGAGGTCGCGCACGAAGGCGGCATCGACCGGCTGATCGCGCACGCTGTGCGCGATGTAGTCGGCACCGGCCGCGAGGAGCGCCTTGGCATCGTCGAGATAGTAGAGATGCACGGCGACGCGCAGCTTGCGCGCATGCGCTTCGGCGATGACGGCCTTCCACACCTCGGGGGGCATCTTCTTCGTGGTGCCCAGGTTGTCGTCGACGCGGATCTTCACGATATCGACCTTCTGCTCGGCAACCCGCGCGACCTGCGCGCGTGCCTCGTCGGGGGTCGTTGGACTGAGCACCGGACCGGCGAGATAGACCCGCGCATAGGGCGGGGGACCGCGCTTCTGCGCCTCGCGTGCGGCGAACACTTCGGCGGGTTCGTCACCAAGCGAGAAGACCGTCGTGACGCCATACGCAGCGTAGGTGCCGAGGTTGGCGAGGCTCGACACGTGCCCGTGGGCGTTGATCAGCCCCGGGATGACCACTTGGCCGTCGAGCGAGACGCGTCGCGCGTCGAGGGGGATCGCGACGCGGTTCGCGGGGCCGATGGCCGTGATGCGCCCGTTCTCGACGACCAGGCGAGCGTCAGGGAGTGGCGCCTTGCCGGAGCCGTCGATGAGCGTGAATCCCGAGAAGACCGTGGGCTGCGCGGTCGCGACGTCGGGCGCGAGCGCGAGTGCGAACGCGAACGCGAGTGCGAACGCGAATGTCGCAACGCGATGGAGGCGGGTGAACGAAGGCATGCCCAATGCTACTGCCCGCGGCGACCGGTGGTAATTTTCCCGCATGGATGATCTCAGTCGAATTCCCACCGAGACGCTGCAGCGCATGCACCAGAAGGTGCGGACGGTCATGTTCGCGCTGATCGGCCTGGATGTGGTGGCCGTGTCGGCCTTCGCATTCCTGCTGCTCCAGCCGACCATGCGGCGCGTGGTCCCCTTCCTCGCGCCGGCGCTGCTGCTGCCGACGTTGGCCATCGTACCGGTCGTGGGGCGGATGGGGGCGATCAGCCTCGAGCTCAGGAAGCGGAACGAGACAGCAGGCGCATGACCGCCTGATACACCTTGAGGGGACCCCGCTGCTCGACCTCGTGGGCGTGTCGGGCCCACACCAGCGGGGGGCTGTTCCAGGTGGCATCGACGGCGATCGGATTGGCGCCATGGGCAAGGAATAGTTCCACGAGCGCCACGTTGCCCAGATACGCGGCGACATGCAGCGGGGTGGCGCCTCCACGCGGCGCGCGTACGTCGACCGGGACCCCGTTGGCAAGCAGGAAGCGGAGCATGTCGCCGCGGTCGTACCACGTGGCCAACTGCATCGCCTCGCCCATGGCCTCGCCACCCGGCTCCACCGCCGGCAGGAGTGGAGCGACCAGATCGATGCGGCCGAGTCCGGCCGCCTCGTCGAGCGCGAGGGAGCGGCCGCGACGCAGGAGCACATCGGCGAGGAAGGCGGCGGCCTCGGGGCACCCGTTGGCGAGGCAGTGGCGTACTGCGTGGTCGTCGATGGTGGCTCCGCGTTCGAGGAGCCGCTGCGCGAGCCGCTCCTGCACGCCGGCCGCGCGCGGATGCGCGCTCGTCATCGTGAGCCCCAGCGCGGTAGCGCCGCCGTAGACGTCGCAGGTCGCGTTCACGTCGGCGCCGGCATCCAGCAACCGAGTGGTGATCGCTTCGATATTCGGCGGTGTGATCTGCCGGTAGTTCTCCACGCCGTTGGCCGCGACGTAGTGCAGGAGCGTGGCGCCGTGCATCCGCGCCGATCGCGCGCTGATCAGTGTCGGATGGGCGCGCAGCACGCGCGAGAGGCCATCCAGATCGCCGGCGACGATCGCATCCACCGCTCGCTCGAACTGCGTCGTGAGTGCATCCTCCGGCGCGTCGAGAAATGCGTGCAGGGTAGATCCGTCGCGAAAGCCGAAGGTCTGGGCGATCACGTCGGCGGCCTGCTCGGCCGTAAGGTCGTCACGCGACTGCTGCAGCTCGGCGGTTCGTGCGCGCAGGTCGAAGCCGGGCGGAAGTGGCTGCGCGTCCTGCGACAACGCCGCGAGATGGGGGGAGCCGGGCGACATGCCTGACGCAACGGTCGTCGGCCGCTCGTGTCAAGCGCGCGCGGCTGAGGTCATCCGACTCTGTCGGCGCAGCCCGGGCAGGCACATGCTGCGTCCACGTTCACGTTCCTTCGTCCCCACGGTTCACGATGACTCTCATGTCCGAGACGAATGCCTCTTTGCTTCTCCTCGAGCGCCGCGTGCAGCGGCTCCAACGGCTGCTGGTGGTGGCCGGCGTGTCCATGACCGCGCTCATCCTGACCGCGTTTCGTCAGGACACGACCGTGCTCACGGCCCGCCAACTCGTGCTCAAGGACGCACGCGGCAAGACGCGAATCGTTCTTGGTCCGCTTCCCGACTTCGGCGGTCAGCGCCCCGGCTTTTACGGCATGGCGGTGTTCGACAGTCTCGGCTATGAACGCTATGGCCTGAGCCTGCGCCCCGACGGGGCGATGGTGCTGGGACTCGACGCGCCGCACGGCAAGGGCGATGACCGCAATTCGGAGCGCATCAATCTCACGGCGGACGAAGAGGGCGGGGCCGAGATCCGGATGCTCGACAAGACCACCAAGGTGAAGAGTCGCATGCTGCTGCTCGACAACAACGACGTGGTCGTGGACTTCCTGGACTGGGGGGCGAAGGACATTCGCTTCCGTCGGTTGACGGCGCGTGGCGACACCGTCTTTCGCGAGTCGCGCTGACCCCGTCTAGGTGCCCAGCCGCAGGCGCAGCGTCGCTCCGGGGGCGAGTACACTCCAGCGCGGCCCCACGAAGCGTTCGACCTCGCGCACGAGCTCGCGCGCGCTGATACCGCGCACGACCTTGGGCGCCTTGGCGGGCGAGCGAAAGAAATCCTCCCAGTGCCCGAAGAGCACGTGGTCGGGCTCGAGCGAGGCGAGCAGGGCGCCGGGATAGCCGGAGGCCTGATCCCAGTTCGCGGCGGTCAGGATCACGACCGTGTGCGCCGCGCGGGGCATCGTGCGCAGTGCTGCCACCGCGGCGCGCACGACCTCGAGCGACGCGGCCGCGTCGTGATGGAAGAGGCGCAGCGCCACCGATCCGTCGGCCGCACGCACGTCGATGGCCCACGCGAGCGGTTCGCCCATGCGCCAGCCATGCACGGTGCGCGGCAGCGATTCACGATCACGCGTGTAGCGTCCGGCGGCGAGTGTCCAGCGGCCCAGGTTGGGGGCGTGCCCCCACGCCAGCGCACGCGCGCGCAGCTGCGGGCCAATCACGATGTCCTGCCCCGGCATGACCGCCATCGTGCGTTCGGGCGCGGGGCCCACCACAGGGCGCAGCAGATGCGCCACCGTGGCACTGCCGTAGACCGTGGCCGCCGGCATGCGTGGCAGCAGGGGGGGCAGGTCGAGGGCGTGGTCGTAGTGTCCATGACCGACCAGTACCGCACGCACCTGGGTGAGCCGCGCTTCGAGCCCCGGCGCGGCACGGAGCCCACGGGCGATGCGCGACGCATTCGGTCGGGTGCCCCACCACCAGTCGCGGAGTGCGAGATGCCAGAGTGACGGATTGCTGTACGACGGTGGCGTGAGGGCGAGCCGTGTGGTGTCGCGCCAGGGCACGACGAGATAGCCATCGACGCCGAGCGCCACGATGTCGACCGAATCGCGGCACGTGGTGGCACACAGCGAGACGACGCGCTGCGCGCCCGCGGCGGCCGGCTCCAGCGGGGCGGGGTCGCCCGCCGTGAGCCAGCGACAGCTGCTCAACACGGCGAGCAACAGCGGCGCGAGCCGAGGCGCGAGCCTCCGTGCAAGCAGGCGCGATCGCCACGACCGAATGTGGACGCGGGGCATGCCAGTAAAGTACCGACATGCCCCGCTGGCGCCGCGGCCGGGGGGCAGCGGGCGCGTTCCGTGCACCTGCTAGAACTTCACGATCGTCCGCAGGTTGGGGATGAAGCCATTCCGCTGGCCGAAGCCATCGAGGTGACTCACCCGCTGCAGATCGGCCACGAAGGTGAGGTGTCATCCAACCGGCGCCTGATAAAACGCTTCACTGATCGTTTCACGGCCGCCGCTCCAGGAGGCGTGCGTGACGCCGAAGCCGACGGCGTCGGCGTGGCGGAACGGCACGAGCCCGCTGGTGACGAATCCAAGCCCCTGATGCACGTCGACGGCCGAGATGCGCGGATTGCCGCGTCCGACCTGCACGAACATGGCGGTGGATGGCGCATCGTCGGCGGCACTGTCACGCGCGGCGCCCCGCCAGAGCGTGAGGTCCACGGTGCCGTACCAGCCGCCGGTGCCATGCACCGTGGGCTCCGCGTCGTCGACGGCATCGGCGGTGGTGAACATGCCGGTGTGGTGCCACGAGCCGAGCGAGAGGCGCCCGTCGAAGGCCCGCCCCTCACCGCGCGACCACCCATGACTGAACTGCCCGATGTAGAAGCGCGACGTCGATCCGAGCATCGCGGGCGCGCCGTCGGTGCCATCGAACGCGCCGAGGCTGAGGCGACTGTGCTCTCGCGGCGCCACCACCACGTTGAACGCGCTGATCGGCAGGGGATACGTGGGGGCCGCGGCAATGGCGGGCGTGTAGCCCATGGAGGCGTTCAGAAACGAGCCGCCGTTGTCGGTGGCTGCGAACTCGCTGTTGAAGTCGATGCGCCCCGCCTTCACGCGCAGCACATCGTGAAAGAGACGCTGCTCGAGCCAGATCTCTCCGGCGGCTCGGAAGTCGTCGGCATCGATGTTGGAGTGATTCTGCATGAGGCCGGCCGCGCCCGAGCCATTGGCGCCGCGCTTGATCTTGTGCTGCGCGAAGAGCGTCGCGCCCTTCCACCCGGCGAACTGTTCGAGATCGAGGGTGGCCTGCACGATGGTGTGGGTGCGCACGCCGTGGGCGGACCGCATGCCACTCGTGCCGCCCGACAGGTCGGAGATATCGGAGAACTCGGTGGTGAGTCCCGGGAGACGGAGATTCGCCAGGTTCACGCCGGGCGACGCGGCGGGCAGGCCACCGGCCGGCGGCCACGACGCGCCGCTCGCTGACATGAGCGCGGAGGCGACCGTGATCGTGGCCGGCACAGCGCTGACGATGCGGGTGGCGACGGCCGCATCGGCGGTCGCCATCGGCACGAGCGCGGGAGCGAACGCCACCGGCGAGGTCACGACCCGAGCCGGCGCGGCCGGCACGCCGGTGGCGACGGCGGGTTGGCCAGTCACCGGAGCCGGCGCCGCGGTGAACGCGGCGACGGGCGCACCCGGAGGACTCGGTGCGAACGAGACGGTAGGTACCACCGGGGTGCGTGCGACCGGGGTGCGTGCGACCGGCGTGCGTACCACCGACGCGCGGGTCGCCATCAGGGCGACGGCCGCCACGCCGACCAGTGCGAGCGCAAGCCCGGCGGCCTTGGGAGCGGATGAACCAGTTGGGGAGTGCATTCAATGCGACCGAAAACAGTGACCAGACGAGCCGGCGTCGGCTCTTACTCCCGTGCATCGGGAGGCCTACTTCGGTCATCGACGTGACGCGGCGCACACTTCAGCGGGTAGCGTCTCGTCCCGGCCGCTGACGCGTTCGACGTGACACCCTTGGCCGGGGAGGCAACCCTCCGCGCGTCGGACGCGTCTCATGGAAAGGCTTTCCCCCACCCCCGTTCGCTTCGCTCATGCCGCTGCCACGCCGTCAGGTTTCCCGTCTGGTGTCCCGTCTGGTTTCCCGTCTGGTTTCCCGTCAGGTCACGCTCGCGGTGGCCGCTCTCCTTGCCGTTGGTGCGGTGACCGGCTTTGCGCGGACGGCGGCGCGTACCCGCGGCGGCGCGCAGTTGCTCGATCAGGTGCTGTCGCTCGTGGCGTTGCGGCATGTCGACGCGATGGCGCCGGACTCGCTCTACGAGGCCGCCGCCCGCGGGCTCGTCCGGGAGCTGGGCGATCCCTACACCGAGCTCCTCACCCCCGCCGATCGCGCGGCGTTCCTGCGCTCCACGCAGGGACGCTATTCGGGCGTGGGCATGCTGCTCACGCCGCCCGTTGACGGCTTCGTCATGGTCGACAAGGTCTACCCGAACACGCCCGCCGCCGCCCGCGGCGTGCGCGAAGGCGACCGCATCACCGCGATCGACGGGGTATCGGTGCGGAACTGGAGCGTCGATCGCGTGCAGGCCAAGCTCCTCGGCGAAACGGGGACGGCGGTGCAGGTGGCGTTCCAGCGCAGCGGGGTGGCGCAGCCGCTGGCGCAGCGCTTCCTGCGCGCGGAGATCCATGTGTCGTCGGTGCCATTCGCGATGATGCTGAGCGATGGGGTTGGGTACGTGCCGGTCACGCAGTTCGGTGAGCAAACCGCCGCCGATGTCGCGCGGGCGGTGCAATCGCTGCAGCGACAGGGCGCGAACGGGCTCGTGCTCGACCTGCGCGGCAATCCGGGGGGCATCGTCGGTGAGGCCTTCTCGCTGGCGAACCTGTTCCTTCCCGAGGGCAAGGTGCTGCTCACCGTGAAGGAGCGGGGCGGTGAGGAGGTGCTGCGGGCCGAGCGTGCGCCGCTGGCGCCCTCGCTGCCGCTCGTGGTACTGGTGGACGGCGGATCGGCGTCGGCGTCCGAGATCGTGGCCGGCGCGCTGCAGGACTACGATCGTGCCCTCGTCCTTGGCACGACGTCGTACGGCAAGGGGCTCGTGCAATCGGTGTTCGAGCTGGATGGCGGCTACGCGCTCAAGATCACGACGGGGCGCTGGTTCACGCCGTCGGGGCGCAGCATTCAGAAGCCACGGCAGTTCGATGCGAGCGGCCGGTATGTGGAGGTGTCGCCGGATTCGCTCGAAACCGCCGCCGTGCGTCGGGCGCGACCCACGTATACCAGCAGCGGCGGGCGCACGCTCTATGGTGGCGGTGCCATCACGCCCGATCTGATCCTGCCTTCCGATACCATCTCGACCGCCGAGCAGCGGGTCCGTCGCGCGCTTTCGCCGCACTACGGGAAGTATTTCGCGGCGCTGACGGCGGTGGCCGAACAGCAGCGCGCGGCGGTGCGCAGCGACTTCACCGTGCAGCCGGCGTGGCGGTCGGCGGTGCTGGCGCATCTCGCGAAGGATTCCGTCACGCTCGACGCGAGGGTGATGGAGGCTGGCGCCGCGGAGATCGATCGCGCCCTCGAGGAGCGCATCGCCCGGCTGGCGTTCGGCGATTCCACCGTGCTGCGGCATCAGCTGCGCTACGACTCGCAGCTGAGCACGGCGCAGGCGTTGGTGAAGGGGAAGGCCACCCAGACGGCCGTGTTCGACGCCGCCGCGAAGCGGGGGGGCACCGACCACAGCTGACCACCGGGCCACGGATTACGTTGCGGTATGCGTATCCGTCTCGCGTCCTGTCTGCTGCTCATCCCGGCGCTGCTCTCGGCGCAGGGCACGTATCGTCTGAAGGGGAAGCCGGTCGCCGCGTGCGAGTCGTGTGCGGAGTGGAGCGTGCCGCACGCGCCCGTTCGGCTGCACGGCACGACCTGGTATGTGGGGACGACGGAGCTCTCGTCGGTGCTCATCATGGGCACGCAGGGGCATATCCTGATCGATCCCGGGCTCGAGGAAACGGTGCCGCAGCTGCTCGCCAACATCCGCGCGGTGGGTGCGAACCCCAAGGACATCCGGCTCATCCTCACCAGCCACGTGCACTACGATCACGCGGGCGGTGTGGCGGCGCTCGCGAAGGCGACAGGGGCGCGCGTCGCGGCGCTGCCGTGGAGCGCCCGCGTGCTCGAGCGCGGCGCGATGAGCCCGGACGATCCGCAGGCCGCCATCGCGTTCGATATCACGCCGGTCCCGCGCGTACAGGTGGTGCAGGACGGCGAGACCGTCCGCGTGGGGACGCTGGCGGTGCGCGCGCTGCTCACCCCCGGTCATACGCCAGGCAGCACCACGTGGAGCTGGCGCAGCTGTGAAGGGTCGACCTGTGTGGACGTGGTGTATGCGGACAGCCAGAGTGCCATCAGCGCCGATGGCTTCCGCTTCACCGATCAGCCCGGGCTCGCGGCGCGAGTGGAGCAGGGGCATCGGGCGCTGGAGGCACTCCCCTGCCGACTCCTGGTGACACCGCATCCGGCGGCGTCGCGGCTGTGGGAGCGCGTTGCGCAGGGAAGCGCCGCGGGCGCCGACTCGCTGTTGGATGTCACTGGGTGTGCGCGATACGCGCAGCGCGCGCGGGCGGCATTTGCGGCGCGGTACGCGCGGGAGCGGCCTCAGGAACCGTGACGGCGAGGGACGAACGGCGTCATATTCCTTGCCATGAGCCAAGCCATTCGCACGCACTCGCAGGCCACTGTCCGCACGGGGCGCTACGCCCTCATCGGCGCCGATCCCCTCGAGGCGCGGCGCGTGTGGTTCGTGTTGCATGGCTACGGGCAACTCGCGGCGCGTTTCCTGCGCCCGTTTGACGGGCTCGTGCCGGACGACACCTGCGTGGTGGCGCCCGAGGGGCTCAATCGATTCTATCGCGAAAGCCCCAAGGCCGACGGGAGTCACCTGCAGAAGGTCGGGGCCACGTGGATGACGCGCGAGGCGCGCGAAGACGACATTGCCGATACGCTGCGTTGGCTGGACACGGTACACGACGCGGTGATCGGCGCGCGCGCGGTGGAGGCCGTGGGAGTGCTCGGCTTTTCACAGGGCGTGGCCACCGCGACCCGCTGGATCGCCCACGGCGCAGTGCGCCCGAGCGCGTTCGTGGTATGGGCCGGCGGTTTGGCGACGGACGTGCCGCAGCAGGCGCTTCGGGAACGGTTGCGACAGGTCGACGTCACCTTCATTGCGGGTGATCACGATCCATTTCTCACCGACGAGGCTCGCCCCCAGGCCGTCGCGGCGCTGCGGTCCATTCAGTCGCAGGCGCGCGAGGTGACGTTCCATGGGGAGCACGTGCTCGACCCGATGACTCTCGGCCCGCTGCTGGCGGGACTGCACAAACGGGGGGCGTGAGTCGCACGCCCCCCGGACGCGCGCTGTTTACGCCGCGCGTCGCCGCGTGCGCATGAGAAGGAGTGCCACGCCCAGCGTGAGCAACACGACCGCTGACGGTTCCGGCACCGTCACCGGCACCGCGGTCGTGGTGAACGTGGCCGAGTACGCGAGCGTCCGCGGCGCATTGGCATCCCCCGACTCGAGACGCATCCAGCCGGCGTTGTTCACCGGGTCACTGCCGTTCAGCGCGGCGAACACCGCGCCACTCGCGCTGCCATCGTTCATGGCGACGTAGTTGAGCGCGCCGTCGGTGAGCGAGGCGTACCCGGTCACACCCAGCACGAACGCGTACGTGACGTTCTTGGTCAGCTGCAGATTGGTGAAGTCGAAGGTCACGGCCTTCCATCCCTCGAGCATCGCACTGCCGGTGGGGCCGCTGGTTTCCCGAAGCAGGGTCGAGAGCGAGAGCGCTGGGCCGCTGCCGATCGTCCAGATACTCGCGTCGAACGTGGGCATCACGGTGGGATCGTCGAAGTTCGCGGCCTGCATGTAGACCGTGAAGCTCTGCAGGTACCCGGTGGTGCCGCCGCCGACGAATGGCTGAAACGTCTGGGCGAATCCCTGATATGGGGTGTCGAAGCCGAGTTCATCGCGCCCGAACAGTTCGGCGGCGGCCGCGGAGGTAGGCGCGCCCGGTCCGGTGGTGACCTGCGCGGCGGCGAGCTGCGGCAGGAGGCAGAGCAGTGCGGCGGCGATGCCGCGCGACAGCAGGAGTCGAATGGACATGATCAGGGCGTGACGGTGACGACGAGGGTAGCGGAGGCCGACGTGCCCACGCTGTTTTGTGCCGTGAACGTGACGAGATACTGGCCGGCACTCGCCCAGCTCTTCGCGCGGTTCATGGGGCGCGACGCACTCGGCAGGGCCGATGAGGTGGTCGAGAAGCCGGTCCCGTCGCCGTAGCTCCACGTGAGGCGATACGCCGGCTTGAATGCCGGATCGGAGGCGCTGCCCGCCATGATCAGTTGCTGGCCGACCTTGAGCGTGACCGCGTCGCCGAGATTCCATCCGGCCACGTTTGGCGTGATGGCGGCCGTCATGGGGGCGCTGCTGATGACGATGGTGCGGGTCGCCGTACTCGTCGTGCTTCCGTCGCTCACCGACAACGTGACCGTGTAGGTACCGGGGTTGGTGAAGCTGATCGTCGGGGTGGCGCCGCTGCCGCTGCTCCCGTTGCCGAAGTCCCACTGATAGGAGAGGGCCGCGCCGGACGGATTCTGGGTGCCGGTGGCGTCGAACGTCACCGTCGTACCGGCGAGGGCTGATGCCGGACCGCTGAACGCGGCGGTCGGGCCGCAGCTGCGCTGTTCCAGCGTGCACTGCACCGCGCCCGGAATGAGCGCGAGGAAGTCGTAGCCGGTGGAGTGCTGGATCTTGTCGACGGTGGTGAGGTAGGTCGTGTACGACGACGACACCGCGGCGACATTCGGCATGTTGACGGCGAACACCTGCACCTGCGCCGCATCCGTGATCTGGGCGGCGTTGCGCGTGTCCGGAACGATCACCGCGATCTTCCACATCGAATCGGGAATCGCGATGCGTCCGCCGTTCAGCATGCCGAAACCGTCGATGCCGGGACCCGAGCGATCCTTGGTCCAGATGCCACCCGCGATGATGTAGATCTCGCGGCTGCCGGTTGCCTGGGTGCGCAGAAAGTTCTCGAAGGCGCCCCAGGGGCCGCCATTCATCTCCTGCTTCTGCGGCAGCATGTTCGTGAGGAAGAACGTCGGCGCATTGTCACCGTCGGCGGCGGTCCAATCTGCGGAGGGCGTCAGATGCCCGCGTGAGTACTCCCCATTGTTGATCCAATCGTTGGTCGTGGTGCCCGGATAACCGAGGCGCGTCAGCGCCGTGTCGAGCGTGAAGCAGTTGCAGCGGGCGCTGCTCCCCACGTGGGTCGCATCGAGATTCCACGCGGACCAGTTGGCGACGCCGCGACGGGGGTTGTAGGAGAGCGTGTACTGACGGCGCGCGATGATCACGTCGTCGGTCGGATCGCCATCGGTGGGCAACCCGAGGGCGGTATTGAACCCTTCGCGCACCCCGCTGCCGGCGGTGGCCGCCTGCGTGAGAATGGTGGTGAAGGCGGTGCTGCCATCGGCGGCGGTCACGATGACGCGCGCCGTCCCGGCGCCCACGGCGGTGATGACGCCGTTCGCATCGACCGTCACCGCCGACGCGTTGTTGGTGGACCAGCTCACACTCTGGTTGTTCTGCGAGACGCCCGACGCGTTGGTCCCGGACACGAAGAGCTGCGTCTGAAAGCCAACCGGCAGATAGGGGGCGCGCGACGAGACACTCAGGGTACCGGCGACCGGCGCGGTGATCGTGAGCGTCGCGCTGCCGCTGTACGTCTGCCCGTCGACCTGCACGGATGCCGTGATCAGCGTGCTGCCGGTTGCCTGCGCGACCAGCGTCGCCGGGTTCACCGTGGCATCGACGAGCGCGGCGTTGGCGTTGCTGGTGCTCCACGTGAGGTTCGAGAACGCGATCGGGGCACCCGAGAGCGTGACGCTCGCCGTGGCCGTCGTCTGCGCGCCGTTCAGGATGGACGTTGGCGAGAGCGCGACGGCCACGACCGGCACAGGCGTTCCGCCGCTGCCGCCGCCCGGCGTGCCGAGCGGCGACGCGCTGTTGCGCGGGTTGGGGGCGCCGACCGAGAAGTCGCTGTTGTTGTTGTTCGTGTCCGTGGCGCCGTTGTTCTTGCGCAGGGCGGCCGTGGTGTTGGAGAGCGCGCCGGTGGTGTTCGCGGACGTGGCCGCGGCGGGCCCGCTGGCGCTCATGGCGCAATTCGCCGTGGTGCCGAATCCCACGAAGTCCACCACGTTCGCCGTGGGACAGACGCCGCTCAGCGCGCTTGTTCCATTCACGAGCGCGACCTTGCCGGCGGTCGCACTCATCGCGATCGAGCCACTGGCATCGGGGGTCGGCAGCGACACCGTGCCGCCGGCGCCGACCGCTTCCTGTACGAGCAGATACTGCCCCGGCTGCAGCGTGATCGCCGGCAGGCTCGTCACGGCCCAGCTGCTGCCGGCGGCCGATGCGTACTGCACCGACCAGCCCGCGAGTGACACGCTGCTCCCGCCGTTGTTGAAGAGCTCGATGAAGTCATTGGTGTACGTGGCGCCCGAGTTGCCGCCGCCGCCATACACCTGGCTGATGACCACGCCACCGCCCGGCGTGAGATTGTGTCGGACCGGCGTCGGCGCCGACGGGGCTTGCACGAGGTCCGCGGGGGCGCAGGCGGCAACGCCGAGCGCGGCGAGTCCGGCGAGAAGTCCGCGTCGGGAACGCGGTCGCGCGAGAAGGCTGAACATGAGTCCGGGATCGAACGGGACAGAACGGGCGCGCGGAATCGCATCCCGCGGCGTCGGAGGTGTGCCTCGGCAACGTAGAGCGAATAGCGCGCCGTTCGACGTACGCCATGTCACAATGAGGTCGAGATCATGCATCGGATTGCTCGCGTCACCTCCCGATTGTTACGGCTCAGCCCCTAACGGATTCCGTTGCCGGCCGCAGATTAGCCCCTCGACGGTCATCTCAGTCTGGGGGCGGACATGGGGGCGAGCGGAAATCGTGGACGGGGGAGATGGGGGCGTCGGGCGGCCGTCTCGTGGGCGCTCGCCGGTGTCCTGAGTGCGAGTGGCACCGTCGTGGGGTGTGCGGCCGCGAGCGCCGAGGACGAAGGCGGTGCCGAGCTTCGCGCGACGGCGCGCATGGCCGATACGTTGGCCGCGCTGGCCCGCGCCGCGCTCACCGCGCCGGAACGCAATCCGTTCCTGAATCGCGCGCGGGCGGAAAAGATCGCGGCGCTGCTGAGCGAATCGGGCGCAGCCAGCAGCGACCTCGAAGGGCGCTACATGCTCGCGCAGGAGTACGTGCTGAGCGGACAGTCGAAGGAGGCGGTCGGCCTGCTGGAGTCGCTTGCCGTGCAGGTGGGCGCGAACGTGCACCGCATCAACGCGCAAAACCGGCCACTGCTCGAGCTGCTCGCCATCGCCAATCTGCGCCTCGGCGAACAGGAGAATTGCCTCGACGGCACGGCGAGCAATGCGTGCATTCTGCCGTTGCAGGGCGAGGCGCTGCACAGGAAGACCGAAGGGGCACGGAAGGCGGTCGCGCTCTACACCGCACTCGCACGCGCCTATCCCGATGA
>JBDHVK010000109.1:0-13711 GCA_039809645.1 Gemmatimonas sp. | reverse complement strand
CCGGCGAGGACCTGCGTGATGAGGAAGTCCTTGCCCAGCTGGCTCGAGGGGATCTCGAAGTACAGCCGGGAGCCGACGAGGTGCACATCGAACACGCCCTTCTTGCTCTTCGCGCGCGACGTGATGACCTGGGCGTACGGGCGCGGGTTGGGCTCGCCCACGGCGCCGCCGAGGCCCGGCAGGTTGAGGTTGGCCAGCGGATTGGCTGGCGGCTGCCCGTTGCCGGGAGCGCCCGGCGTCGGCGTGCCCGGCGCGGGAGCACCGGGTGCGGGTGCGTTGGTGGCGCCATTGGTGGTGGGGCGCGCCGGAGCCGGTGCCGTGGCCGGCTTCTTGGCCGGATGGCAGGCGGCCAGCGCCAGTCCCGCCGCGAGCGGGAGGGTGCGAAGACGCATTGGACCTGAGAAATGAGGAGAGGGCGGTGCCCGGGTGTCGGGCCCGCTTGAGTCTACCGGTTGCGCGGCGCCCGCACGAGGGCCCGCGCGTCAGGGAATCGCTGACGGAAGACCGGGGCATCCCGTGCGCGCTCGGTTGCGCCGGGGACCGACACCTCCAGTATCCCGCGACGGTGGTCCGGGGCCGTTCGACGTACTTGGGTCGCTCAATTCGGAGGCATTCATGCGACACCGCGCTGCATCGCCGCGCGCGCTGCTGCTCGCGCTGGTCATGCCGACGGTGCTGCTGGCGCAGCATCGTCCTGTTCCCCCGGCCGCGTCGCTGCATGCGCCGGCTCCCTCCAGTCACGCCGCCGGCGAGGTGACCTGCAACAGCAGTGCGCCGCTCACCGAGAAGGGACTCGTGTTCCCGCTCGCGGCCCGCGCCGATACCGCGGCGTTCGTGGACGTCACCGTCGAGCGCGTACATCCGGAGCAGGTGCGCATCGGCTGCCGCAGCTATGTGGCGCCTTTCGTCGCGCTCGACCCGCAAAGTGCCACGATCTTCATTGGGCAGGCCAGCAATCTGCAGGACAATGTGACGATCACCGGTAAGGTGGTCATCGGCGATCGGGTCAGCATCGCGCACGGCGCCACGGTGGCGGGCCCGTCGCACATCGGAACGCAGGGCGGACGGCCCGCCTTCGTCGGCTTCAACTCGTTCATCGACGGCGCGACGGTGGAAGCGGACGCGATGGTCACGCATCTCGCCAAGGTGTCGCCCGGCATCACGATTCGCGCCGGCATGAAGGTGCTCCCGGGCAAGTGGATCCGCACGCAGGCCGAGGCCGACAGCGAGTCACTCGGCAAGGTCGCGCGAATGACCGAGGCGGACCGCGAGTTCATGGACGGCGTGCTGCACGTGAACAACGCGCTGGCGGCGGGTTATGCCGCGCTGGCCAAGGAAGCGCCGAACGAGCTGCTTGGATCGGGGCGTGATCCCGGACACTCGGACTTCAATCACGATTCCGACGAGCCGAGTTTTTCCGGGCGTGCGCTACCGCATCCGACGATGCACCTGCGCGTGATCGGCGGCGTGGTCGCCAGCGACGCGTGGGATGCGATGGACCGCATGGCGGGTGTCGGCGTCTCCCTGCGCGCCGATGAAGGGGAGCACTTCCGCTTCGGCGCCGGGAGCCATTTCGCCGATCATGTCACCTTTCACGCGCTGGAGCACAGCAATCTCGAAGTCGGACGCTTCGTGATGATCGGCTACCACGTGGTCGTGCACGGCGGATCGGACGACGCGAGCGAAGAGAAGGACCTCACGCGCATCGGTGACCGCGCCATGGTGGGCGCCACGGCGGTGGTGTTCCGCTCCAAGGTCGGCGCCGGCGTCCAGATCGGAGAGCGCGCCTATATCGACGGCTGCCACCTCGCGCCCGGTACGGTGGTGCCGGCGCGCACGATCATGGTGAAAGACAAGGTGGTCGGCGTGGTCGAGTGGTAGCCCGTCCCGCCCGCCGGCCGGCGCGATCAAGGGGTCAGAGCTGTTGATCACCGATCAACAGCTCTGACCCCTTGATCTGGTTGTCCGCCGATCAACAGCTCTGACCCCTTGATCGCGCCCTGATCGCGGTCGGGACCTGGCCGATCAGTCCTTCGGATCGAGCATCTTCCTGATCAAGTCCCGCGCATCCTCGAGATGCGCCTTGCTCATGCGATCGCTGGTCTTGCCGATCGCGGTCGCGAGTTCGGCGTCGAGCGCCCGCATCTCGCTCTTGAGAATCGCGCGCACTTCCACCGCCGTGGCCGGTGCGGCACCACCGCGGCCGGCGCCCTGCGCCGGGTTCGCACCCGCTGGCGCGGCAGGCGGATTGATCTTCGACGCCATCGTCTCGAGGTACGTGCGCTGCAGCCGGCGACGGAACGCGTCGATCGGCGCGCCGGTCTCCGCCTCCTTCCACAGCCCCTTCCGCAGGTCGGCGAGCATGTCGGCCACCGGATAGACCTCGCTCTTGTTCTGCGCGAGGGCTTCCAGTTCCACCATGCGCTGCAGGCGATCGTTGCTCACCACCGCCGCGAGCGGTCGTGCCTGGGCGCCGCCGATCCGCGCCAGCGAGCCGTTCGGCTCGAGCTTGCGCAGGATGCTCTCATCGAGCAGCCAGGTGGGCGTGGTCCACGCGTTCTCCTGCAGGAACTGCAGCGCCGCCTTCTGGCGCGCCGGCTCGACGGGGCGATAGACCGGCCCCTTCTGGCCGACAAGCTTCTCCTGCTTGTACTCCGCGCCGATGATGCGCGCCACGTGCCCCATCTCGGTGGCCCACTGGCCCACCAGGCGGCCGTAGAGCTCCTCGAGATCGTCGTACGTGTCGCCCTCCTTCCACGCCGTGGCGCTCTCCAGGAAGCCCATCACGCGCTTGAGGTTCTTCACGCCGAGCGTGGTGGCCTTCACGGCGTCGGCGTCACCCACCGCTTCGCTCTGCTCGCCCGGATCCGCGCCACCGGCGCCGGCGTCGCTCGCAAAACGGTACCACGGGATCGTGTCCTGCATCTTCGCCCACTTGTCGAGCGTCGGCTTCTCGGCTTCCGGCGACTTCGCATTCGGGATGGGCGAGTAGCCCCACATCACGGCGTACTTGTCGTACGGCCCGACCTTGGGGATGAGATCGTCGAGGTCGATGTTGTCTTCCGGCTGCGCGACATAGTTGTAGCGCGCGTAGTCCATCAGCGTGGGCGTATGGCCCATCTTCCGGACCCACGTGCGCGAGCGCACGGAGTCGGTGGGGTACATCGAGCTCGCCTTGAAGTTGTGCGGGAAGCCGAGCGTGTGCCCGACCTCGTGCGCGGTGACGTACTCGAGCAGGCGGCCGGTGAGCGAATCGGGGAAGGGAAGCTTCTGTGCGCGCTTGTCGAGCGGCCCGACCTGCGTGAAGTACCACGAGCGCGTCAGGTTCATGACGTTGAGGTACGTCTGCACATCGGCGTCGATGATTTCACCGGTGCGCGGGTCCTTGAGGCTCGGACCCACGGCATTCTCCGTTGCACTGGGGAGCCAGCGCACCATGCTCACGGTGGCGTCTTCGCCCGAGAAGTCGGGGTCGTTGGCCGGCGCTTCGGCGGCCACGATGCCCTTGGAGAAGCCGGCCGCCTCGAACGCGGGCTGCCAGTCTTCGATGCCCTTCCTGATCCACGGCTTGAGCCACGCCGGTGTGGCGGGATCGAGATAGTACGTGATGGGCTTCTTGGGCACGCAGAGGTTGCCGACCTTCTTATCGCTGCACTCGAGGCGCCAGCGCGAGATGAAGCGCTTGGTCTCGACGCGCTGCGTGTTGCCGGAGAAGTCGCGCTGCGTGGTGGGGAAGTAGCCCACGCGTTCGTCGTACAGGCGCGGCTGCATCGGCACATCGGGCAGCTTGGCGATCGAGAAGGTGTACTTCTCGGTGGTCGGCGCCGTGCTGGCCGCCGCCGCGCCGGGGAAGCCACCACCACCACCCGGCGCGCCCGCCTGCGGCGTGAAGCTCTGCACCGCGGTGACGTTCACGTTGCGCGAGTAGGCGGCGAAGCGCTCGACATAGCTGCGCGCGGCGTCGACCTGGGCGCGGCGACCGAGCGCCGTGTACTCCGGCACACCGCCGGTGAACATGCGCGTCACCTCGATGACCGCCGCGCTGTCCGGGCTATAGGCCTCGATGTTGAAGGCGGCGAGGATCTTCGTGACGCCGATGAGCTCCGCCGCCAGCTGCTGCGACCTGGCGGTGTCGGCGATGACATCGCGATAGTCGGCTTCGCGCACGAAGATGCGATTGTCGCGGCGCTCGAAGCGCACGAGGTTGTTGCCGCCCTGGGTGCCGCGAATGCCGATCTCATCGGGCGTGCCGGCGAGCGTGGTCACGACCACGTAATCCTTGCCGAGCTCGCTCTTGGGAATCTCGAAGTAGAGCCGCGAGCCGATGGAGTGGACCTTGAACACGCCGCTCTTGGTCACCGCGCGGGGCGTGATGACCTGCGCGTAGGGGCGCGGCTGGGGATCCTGGTTGGCGTTGGCGCCACCCTGACCGCCCTGCCCGCCGCCGACTGGCGGCTGGGCGCCACCACCGCCGGCGCCGCCGCGGCCGGGCGCCGGCGTGGGGGACGTCGTGGCGGCAGCTGCAGGAGCAGGGGCCGGCGCAGGCTTGGGCTTGGCGCAGGCACCGGCGGCCAGACCCGTGGCCGCGAGAGACAAGACGATGCGTCGCATGTTGGGACGTGGGAGGAGGGAAAGGCTCGAGAGAGCCGAACCTGATGTTACGCGAAGGGAGAAGGGGGCGCTGGGTCCGGACTCTGGGTTCGGGATTCAGACGCCGGATGGATTCCGATGTCGGAGTCGGGATCGGGGCTCGGACTTCTGAAACGTGGCCTCGGCAGGTGGTGGTGGGCTCACGCGGCTGCTGCGCAGCGCGTTCGAATGCTTGGATCGACGTTCGAATGGTGAGACACCTCGAATCGCCAAGGACTATGCTGGCGCATGCCACATAACCCGGATCGGCTGCTCGTCACGCAGAAGGCGGATGTACTGGTGGTGGACGTACATCGGCTGGCGAAGGTCTACCATCGCCAGTTCCTCGACTCGTCGCCGGGGCTGCGGAATCAGCTCCTACGGGCCGCCGTATCGATCAGTGCTAACCTGAGCGAGGCCTGCGGCTATCACGAGCCCCGCAAAGCCGCCGCACTGATCGATGTCGCCATTGGATCCTGCAATGAGGTCGAACGCATGCTCAAGCTGATGCGTCGCCTGGAACTCCTCGATGTCCGTGCGGATCATCTGATCGAAGACGTGCAGCAGGTGCGCGCCCTCTCCTACGGCTTCCGCAAACGCGTGCTGCTCGGCCCCAAGAACGACCCGTAGCCTCGCGCTGCGCTGCGCAGCAGTCGCAGCGCCCGCGACGGACTCGCCGGGGCCACGTTTCCGACGTCCGGGCCCCGATCCCGTCTCCGACGTCAGAATCCCTCTGAAGGAAGCGTCCAGGCGAGCGCTATTTCACGACGTTCGCCACCCAGTCCGCCAGCATTCCCAGCACCTCCTTCCGCACGTGCACGTCCTTGAGCTTCGCGTAGTCCGCCGGCACCCCCGACGGGTCCGGCACGAACAGGTGGTTCGTGGCCGGAAACACCTTCGCGGTCACGCGACGATTGCCGGCGGCGCGAAGCACCGCGACGACGGTGTCCGCCTGCTCCGGCGTCACCTGCATGTCGGTGCCGCCCTGCAGCACCAGCACCGGCTGCTTCACCTGGCGCAGCGTGACTTTCGGGTCCGTATCCACGAAGTACTTCATCCACGGCTCGGCGCGCATCGAGTCGACCATGCGGTCGGTGCGCGTGCGGATGTACGCGTTCAAATCGGCGCCGCGCGCCATGGCGTTCGCGAGCCCCGAGTCGGCGGTGCTCTTCGCCGCGGCGAGCGCCTTGAACTGATTGCCGATCTGATACTGCAGCACACGCCGCCCATCGTAGGCCGGGCCGGCGAGCATCACCAGGCCGCGCACGGCGGGCTCGCGCACGGCCACCATCGGGCCAATGAGACCGCCTTCGCTGTGACCGCTGATCACGATGCGCGAGGCATCGATGTCGGCGCGCGTGCGGAGATAGGCGACGACACTCTGGGCGTCGTCGGCAAAGTCGGCGCTGGTGGCCTTGGCCCGTGAGTCGGCGCCACCGCTTTCGCCCACGCCGCGGTCGTCGTAGCGCAGCACCGCGATGCCGCGGCGGCCCAGCGTGTCGGCGATTTCGCGGAAGATCGCGTAACCGGGCAGCACGCTGCCGAGACGCTCGTCGCGCTCCTGCGGGCCGCTCCCGCTGATCGTGATCATCACCGGCGCCCGGGTGACGCCCTTCGGCATCGTGAGCGTGCCGGCGAGCGAGTACCCGCGCGTCGTGGGAATCACCACCTGCTCGGCCGTGTACGGCGCATTGGCGGGCGCGCTGTAGTCGATCTTGACCGGGGCCGGAGGCTTGACGACACCGGCGGCGCGCACCGCACGAAGCTTCTGGGCGGGCACGCCCACTTCCCACGGTTCGCCATTGCGCCACGTGGTGTGCAGCGCGAGCCCAGCCACCGTGAAGACGCTCGAGTCGCCGGTGAACTGGACGTTCGCCTCCAGCGACTGGCCGCCCGAGGTCATGAACACCGGCAGGGTGGTGAGCCCCACCGATCGCGCGTACTGCGCCATCAGGGCGGCGTGCAACACCGACTGCCCCATGAGCGGCACCGCGTTCGCCTTGCTCGCCACGACCTGCGTGCGCGACTGCCCGTTGGCCGTGATGTCCACGGCCATGCTGTCGCCGCGCGGACGAAACACGAACTGCTGTACCGGCGAGGCCGACTCGGCTGCGCCGGGCGCAAAGACACGGAGCGTGAGCTGCAGCGGTTGCCGCTGCTGTTCCCACTCCACGCGTGGCTGGCCGCGGAACCCCAGCGCGCCGCGCACGACGCCTTGCCCGGGCGTCACCGTCTCCACGCCGATGGTGTCGGCGTTCTGGAGGTAGACGAAACTCACCGGCGCGGATTGGGCGTCGACGCGGCGCCCCCAGAGGTTGACGATGATCCCCAGCACGAGCCCGAGTACGAGGGCGACAACGAGCGCCGGCGCCGGGCGCCGTCCGCGGAACATCAGGTGCATCATGGGTCCTCCGCTCCGTCGGAAGCGGGTGCAGGGGGAATCGACTCGCGCGGACTCGGCGCGCGCCCCGCTTCGCGAAGCGCGTGCCGCAAGAGAAACTCGATCTGCCCGTTGAGGCTGCGCAGGTCGTCGTTCGCCCAGCGCTGGACGGCGTCCAGCACCTCGCGATCGATGCGAACCAGAAACGACTTGCGCTCAGCCACGACCGGCGCCGGTCAGGTGTAGAGCGTGCCGGCGTTCACGATCGGTTGCGCCGACCGTTCGGAGCAGAGCACCACCAGCAGGTTGCTCACCATGGCCGCCTTGCGCTCGGGATCGAGCTCCACGATCTCGCGATCCTTGAGCGAGGCCAGCGCCTGCTCCACCATCCCCACGGCGCCTTCCACGATCGTGGCGCGAGCGGCCACGATGGCACTCGCCTGCTGCCGCTGCAGCATCGCCGCCGCGATCTCGGGCGCGTAGGCCAGGTGGCTGATGCGCGCCTCGATCACTTCCACGCCCGCCTTTGCCAGCCGTTCGTGCAGCGCCTGCATCAATCCGGCGTTCACCTCGACCTGATGCGACGACAGCGCGATCTCGCCGTTGCCGTGCGCGTCATACGGGTGCGCCGACGCCAACGCCCGCATCGCCGACTCGCTCTGCACGGCGACGTACTGCACGTAGTCGTTCACCTCGAACAGCGCCTCGGCGGTATCGACCACCTTCCAGACCACGATCGCGCCGATCTCCACCGGGTTCGAGCGCGCGTCGTTCACCTTGAGCTTGTTCGTCTCGAAGTTGCGCACCCGGAGCGAGATGTTCTTGCGGGTCATGAACGGATTGACCCACCAGAGCCCGGGCGTCCGCACGGTGCCGGCATAGTTGCCGAAGAGGGTCAGCGCCTGGGCCTCGTTGGGGGCCACGGTGAAGACGCCCTTGAAGCCGAGTGAGACGAGGGTGATGAAGACGGCGCCGCCCGCCGAGAGCAGCGGCGCTTCGTCCCGCGCGCCCGACACGACCAGATACAGGCCGCCGAGGAGGGCGACGATCAGCAGCACAACCATGAGGAGGCCGGGGACGGCCTTTGCCTCGGTTTCGCGGAGCATTTGGAGATGCCTCAGTGTGGAGGAGGTGGTATTGAAGTGATATCACTTCGGTAGCACCGTACGGAAGGGGCGAAAACCGAGTTTCACCCACAACCCACGACCAAGAGCCCGAAACCCCAAACCGATCAGTTCAGGGTTCCGGGTTTTATGTTCTGGGTTGTGGGTTGTCGTGGGTCCGCTCCGCTTGCGGCCGCCCCCCTCCCGTCCCAATTGTGAAGGATCCTTGCTGCTGCCTTAACCGCCCCACACGAAGGAGCCCCCTCGTGTCGTCCCCCCGCTTCTCCCGGATCGCGCAGGCCACGGCGCTTGCGTCCGGACTGCTGATTCCCTCGCTCACCACGGCTCAGGTCGCCAAGCCCGCGGCCCGGAGCGCGGCGCCGGGTCCCCTCGCCGCGCCCTTCGACACCAGCGCCCTCTCCTCCATCCGCTGGCGCGAGATCGGTCCCTATCGCGGTGGCCGATCCGTGGCCGTGGCCGGCAGCGCCGCACGGCCCAAGGAGTACTGGATGGGCTCGGTGGGCGGTGGCGTTTTCAAGAGCACCGACGGCGGCGACTCGTGGACCCCGATGAGCGACCGCTACTTCGGCGGGACGATCGGCGCCATCGGCGTGGCGCCCAGCAATCCCGACATCGTCTACGTGGGCGGGGGCGAGTTTGCCATCCGCGGCAACGTGTCCCACGGCGATGGCATGTGGAAGACGACCGACGGCGGCCGCACCTGGGCCAACATCGGGCTGAATGACACGCGCCAGATCGCGAAGGTCCGCGTGCACCCCACGAATCCGGACCTCGTCTATGTGGCGGCGTTCGGACATGTGTGGGGTCCGAACAACGAACGCGGCATTTACCGCTCGAAGGACGGCGGCAAGAGCTGGCAGAAGATCCTCTTCCGCGACGACTCGACCGGGGCCGCCGATCTGGTGATGGACCCGACGAATCCGAGCGTGCTGTACGCCGGCTTCTGGCAGGCGCATCGCAAGCCGTGGATGCTCGTCTCCGGCGGCAAGGGCTCGGGGATGTTCAAGAGCATCGACGGCGGTGACACCTGGACCGAGATCACGAAGAATGCCGGCCTCCCGAAGGGGCTCTGGGGCAACATCGGCATCACGGTGAGCGCGGCCAACCCGCGCCGCGTGTACGCGCTGATCGAAGCCGACGAGGGTGGCGTGTTCCGCAGCGATGACGCCGGCGCGACGTGGTCGCGGGTGAACGACGAACGCAAGCTGCGCCAGCGCGCGTGGTACTACTCCAAGATCTACGCCGATCCGAAGAATCCGGATCTGGTGTACGCGAGCAACGTGAACTTCCAGGTCTCGCGTGATGGGGGCAAGACGTGGAGCAATCTCAATCCGCCGCACGGCGACTCGCACGATCTCTGGATCGCGCCCGACAACGGCGATCGCATGATCGAAGCCGACGACGGCGGCGCGAGTGTCTCCACCGACGCGGGCAAGACCTGGACGGCGCAGGACTTCGCGTCGGCGCAGTTCTATCACATCTCCACCACGAATCACTTCCCGTACAAGATCTGCGGCGCGCAGCAGGACAACAGCACGCTCTGCGGACCGTCGCGCGCGCCGGGCGGCATCACGTACGAGATGTGGCAGGAAGCGGGCGGCGGTGAGTCGGGCTTCGTGACGGCGCTGCCGAACAATCCGGACATCGTCTTTGCCGGCAGCTATGGCGGCCTGCTCACGCGCAAGGACATGCGCACCGGGCTCACGCGCGACGTGAACCCGTGGCCGCTCAACCCGATGGGCCACGACGCGAAGGATGCGAAGTACCGCATGCAGTGGACCTTCCCCATCGTCGTGAGCCCGCACGATCCGAAGACGATCTACGTGGGCTCGAGCGTGATCTTCAAGACCACGAACGAAGGCGACAGCTACACCGCGATCTCGCCCGACCTCACGCGCAACGACCCGCGCACGCTCGGCGCGTCGGGCGGCCCGATCACGAAGGACCAGACGGGCGTGGAGACGTACGGCACGGTGTTCGCCATCGCCGAGTCGCCGATCGCCAGGGGCACCATCTGGGCCGGCACCGACGACGGGCTCGTGCACCTGTCGCGCAACGGCGGGCTGTCGTGGACCAATGTGACGCCGCCCCTCCTCAAGGAGCGCGAGTGGGCGCGCATCTCCATCGTCGAGGCGTCGCACTTCAACGCCGGCACGGCGTACGTCGCGGCGAACCGCTTCCAGATGGATGATCAGCAGCCGTACCTCTTCAAGACGACCGACTTCGGCAAGACGTGGACGCGCATCGATCAGAGCGGCGCCGCCCACGGCATTCCGGCCACGGAGTTCACGCGCGTGATTCGCGAGGATGAGGTGCGTCCGGGTCTGCTCTTCGCCGGCACGGAGCGCGGCGTCTTCGTCTCGCTCGACGACGGCGCGACGTGGACCTCGCTGCGCAAGAATCTCCCGATCGTGCCGGTGCACGATCTGGCGATCAAGGAAGGCGATCTCATCGCCGCCACGCACGGCCGCTCGTTCTACGTGATCGACGACATCAGCGTGCTGCGTCAGATCTCGGCGCCGGTGATCAACGCCAAGGCGCATCTGTTTGCACCGCGCCCGTCGTATCGCATCAACTGGGGCGGTGGCTTCCAGATCGGTGCGCCCACGAGCCCCGTGGGGCAGAATCCGCCGAACGGCGCGATCGTGTACTACTGGCTCAAGGACGGCGCGAAGCGCGTGACGATCGAGTTCCGCGATTCCACGGGCCGCACGGTGCGTTCATTCTCGAGCGACACCGCCGGCACCACGCCGGGTGCGGCGCCGACCGGTCGTCGGGGCGTGGCCGCCGATGCGCCGCCGAGTGCGAAGGTGGGGCTCAACACCTTCTCGTGGAATCTGCGCGAAGCCGACGCGACGACGTTCCCGGGGATGATCATGTGGGCGGGTGTCACCACCGGTCCGCTGGTGCTCCCGGGCAATTACTCGGTGCGACTCCTGGTCGACGGCCAGCAGGCCGCCGAGCAGAAGCTGCTGGTCAAGAAGGACCCGCGCAGCGACGCGACGGCGGCCGATCTCGTGACGCAGTACAAGCTGCTCATGGCGATTCGCGATCGCACCACCGACGCCAACGATGCGGTGCGCACGGTGCGCAACGTTCGCGGGCAGGCGATGGCCGGCAAGGGCAAGATGGCCGACGATGAAGCCACCTACGCGAAGCTCGTCGACTCGCTCAACACCGCGATCAGCAAGCAGGAAGCCGAGATCTACCAAGTGAAGAATCAGTCGGGGCAGGATCCGCTCAACTACCCGATCAAGGTGAACAACCAGATCGCGGCGCTGGCCGGTGTGGTGGGTGGAACGGAAGCCCGTCCCACCAGGCAGTCGCAGGTGGTGTTCGACATGCTCACGAAGGAGCTCGAGGGGTATCTCGTGGAGCTCCGCAAGGCGTACAAGGATCTGCTCCCCGCCATCGACGAGCTGCGCAAGAAGCACAACCTGCCGGCGATCGAGGTGAAGCCGAACACGGTGATCACGCCCTGATCGCCTGAGAGGTGGGACGGGTGGCGGCGGCCGCCCGAGAGTACGGTTCTTGCAGCGTCCCCGGTCGTGCATCCAGCCTCGACCGGGGACGTTGTCGTTCCGAACTTCTTCGAGCAGCGCCGCGGCGGCGACCGGCGGGCTGATCAGCGTGCGCGCTATGAACTCGCGCTCGATGCGTCGGGCGTGGGGATGTGGGATTGGGATCTGCGCACCGACGTGCTGACGTGGGACGAGCGGACGCGCGCCATCTTCAGCGTTCCACCGCAGGCGCCGATCAGCTACGCCCTGTATCTGGACCTGCTCGCCCCCTCCGATCGCGAGCATGCGCACCGACGTGTGGCCTCGGCGCTCGATCCCCACGGGGACGGGGTGTTCGAGATGGAGTACCACGTGGTCACGCCGTCAGGCGACCGCCGGGTGATCGCGTCGCGGGGGCGTGCGATCTTCGCCGGTGATCCGCCGGACAAGCGGGCGGTCCGGCTCGTGGGGACCGTGCTGGACATCACCGAACGCCGCCGGCTCGATCAGGAGCGCGAGCAGATGCTCCTCGCGCTGCGGCGCAGTGAACAGCGGTACGCGCTGGCGGCGCGTGCCACCGACAGCGTGATCTGGGACTGGGACATTGCCGGCGACGCCATCGTCTGGAGCGAGGGCGTGGAACGGGTCTTCGGCTACCCGTCGGCGGTGCCGCCACGGACGCATGGCTGGTGGCTGGAGCGTGTCCATCCGGACGACCGTGAGCGTGTGGAGCATGGACTGCGGACGCTGCTGCACGATCCCTCGCAGGGGAACGCGTGGCACGACAGCTACCGGTTCCGGCGCGCCAACGATCAGTACGCGCATGTCGTGGATCGCGGCTATGTCGCGCGTGACGCCTCCGGTCGGGTGGCGCGCATGATCGGCGCGATGGAAGACGAGACCGAGCGCGAGCAGCTGGCGGAGCGGCTGCGGCAGGCGCAGAAGATGGAGGCTGTGGGGCAGCTGGCCGGCGGGGTGGCGCATGACTTCAACAACCTGCTCACCGTCATCACCGGCAATCTGGAGTTCGCGCAGACCGATCTGCCGGCCGACTCGCCGGTGCGCCGCGATCTGGACGAAATCGCGCGCGCCGCGCAGCGTGCCCGTGATCTGGTGCGCCAGCTGCTCGCCTTCAGCCGCAAGCAGACGGTCGTGCTGCAGCCCATCGATCTCTCGGATGTGGTGCGCGGCGCCGAGTCGCTCCTGCGGCGTGTGATCGGCGAGGAGATCCTGCTCGATGTGCACCTCGCCAAGCAGCTGCCGGCGATTCGCGCCGACCGCAGTCAGATCGAGCAGGTGCTCATGAATCTCGCCGTGAATGCGCGCGATGCGATGCTCACGCCGGCGCATGGCACGCAGGGACGCGGTGGCACGCTGCAGATCGATACGGCCGCCGTGTACATCACGGCCGATGAAGCGATGCGTCTGTCGGGGCTGCACCCCGGCCAGGCGGTGCGCTTGCGCGTGCGCGACTCGGGGCACGGCATGGACGCCGTCACCCGCGCGCGCGCCTTCGAGCCGTTCTACACCACCAAGGCCATCGGCTCCGGAACGGGGCTCGGTCTGGCCACGGTGTTCGGCATCGTGCGGCAGTTCGGCGGTGCCATCCGACTGGAGAGTATTCCGGGGACGGGGACGCTGTTCTCGCTCTATTTCCCGGCCGCCAATGATGGCGCGGTGCCGATCACCATCGCACCGCCGCCCGGACTGCGTGAGCGCGGACATGCCACGGTGCTGCTGGTGGAAGACGAAAGCGCCGTCCGCGCCGCCGCGCGCCGCATGCTGGAGCGTCAGGGGTTCACGGTGCTCGAGGCTCGCCACGGCAGCGACGCGGTCCTCCTCTGGCGCGACCGCCACCGGGAGATCGACTGTGTGATCACCGATCTGCGCATGCCCGAGATGGGTGGCCGCGAACTGATCGAACAGCTGCGCGCGGAGCGGCCACCGTTGCCGGTGGTGTTCATGTCGGGCTATTCGGAGCAGGCGATGCCGAATGCCAGCACGCCGCACACGGCGTTCGTGGAGAAGCCCTTCACGATGGAGACGCTGGTGGGCGCCGTGCAGCGGGTGCTGAGCGC
>JBDHVK010000108.1:0-13743 GCA_039809645.1 Gemmatimonas sp. | reverse complement strand
CGGCTCAATCCGTCCATCTGGATCGGGCAGGCCTTCTGATGGCCCCGCGTCGGCGCACCATCGTGCTCGGGACGGCAGCGGTGCTGCTGTCGCTGGTCGCGCTGGTGGTGGCTGGCGTGGTGGCGCTCACGCAAACGGAGCGTGGGCTCAATCTCATGCTGAGCGCGGCCATGCCGGCGGTGAAGCGGCTGGTGCCGGGGCGCCTGTATGTCGGCACGGTGCACGGCAACCTGTTCACCGACATCACGATCGACACGCTCGATCTCAAGGCGCCGGACGGCACCCCGTTCATCTCGAGCGGGCCCATTCACGTCACCTACGACCCGCGCGATCTCCTCGACTCCCGCATCGTCGTGAAGAGTCTCGACGTGCAGCGGCCGCACGTCACGCTCGTCGACTACGGCAACGACGACTGGAATCTCTGGCGGGCGATCGGTCGCAACAAGAACAAGTCCGCCCGCCCACGAACCTCGCGGCTCGGACAGTACATCGTGATCGACACCACCGCGATTCACGAATTGCAGTTCGTGGCGCGCCTGCCGTGGTTTCCGAGCGATACGCTCCGCGGCCGCATGCTCGACAGCGCGGTGAATGAGCACCTCACGCGCCTGAGTGACGAGTTCCGCCGCGAAGACGGCCGCTATGTGCATGTGCTGCGATTCCTGCGGGGCACGATCAACCTGGGTCGCTCGCGCATCGCCGATCCCGATTCCGCCGGCTTGCGCTTCGCGGTGCGCCGCATGGATGTCGTGTGGAACTCGCCGCCGCTCTGGTTCCAGAACCTGCGGGGCACCGCGCGCATTCTGAAAGACACGCTCTGGGTGGACAGCGCGCGCTTCACACTGCCGCAGTCACGCGCCGCCGGCACGGCCAAGGTGGTGTGGGGCGGCGGACTTCCGGTGCGCTACGACATTCGCCTCAAGAGCGATTCGGTGGCGATGACCGATCTGGCGTGGATCGACGAGACGATTCCGCACAGCGGCGGTGGATCGATGGATCTCGTGATCAAGAACGATCCGAAGAACCTGTCGATCCTGGAGTACCAGATCACCAACATGGACGCGCGTTCGCTCAAGTCGCGTCTGTTGGGTGACATGACGTGGGGCGTTGGCGGCCCGGACACACGGCTCACCAACGTGAATCTGCGACTCGAACCGGCGCATACGGACCTGCTGCGCTGGTTCAACGCGAAGCCGTTCCCGTACGACTGGCTCGGTCGCGTCACGGGGACCGTGCAGGGGCGCGGCGGCTATCTGCACGACTGGACGCTCGACGAAGCCAAGCTGGCGTTTGCGGATGAGCATGTTCCGGGCGCGGAATCCCGTGCCGTGGCCAAGGGATCGCTCAACATCTATCAGCCGGCCGAAGCGATCCTCAAGGGGGTCGATCTGGCGATCGACTACCTCGACTTCCGGACGCCTCGCTTCGTCAACCCGCTCTTTCCCAAGCTGAACGGGTTCGCGCGCGGCACCATGCGCCTGGATTCGCTCTGGTACGACGCGCGCTTCTCGAACGCCGATATCGAACTGGTCGATGGCCCGGGGCAGCCCTCGCGTTTCACTGGCGCTGGACGGTACACGCTGATTCCCGAGGGCGTGGTCTTCGACGTCGACATGCAGGCGTTGCCGTTGTCGTACACCACGCTGTCGCGTTCCTATCAGGACATGCCATTGCGCGGTGAGGCGGTGGGGCGCATCAAGGCGAAGGGCATGGCGGAGCAGTTCGATCTGCAGACGACGCTGTCGGGTGAGGGGGGATTGCTCAGCTTCACCGGGGTCGCCGACGTGCTCGACCCGGTGATGGGCGCGAACGGCGTGTGGAGCGTGCGCGGCGGAAACCTGCGCTCGCTCTTCGGGACGCCCGCCCTTCCCACCTCGAGCCTCAACGCCTCGGGTACGGTGGACCTGCGCGCCACGCTCGATGCCAAGACCGATGCGTTCATCACGAACTCGATCGTCGGTCCGCTCAAGATCACGCTCGACCAGTTCTCGCGCATCGCCGACGCGCGGTTGTACGGCGGCGCGGCCCTCGTGCAGTTCGACTCCGGGCGTCTCCATGTCGATACGCTGGCGGTGGAGAGTTCGGCGCTGCGCTTCGCGGCGCGCGGGGCGCTCGGACTCGATCAGGCGAAGCGCGACACCTTGCGCGTGACGATGACGGTGGACTCGCTGGGCGGTCTCCGCCCGCTGCTCGTGCCGAGTGACTCCACGGCCAAACCGTTCGTGCTCCCCTCCGACACCTTGCGCGGTAGCGTGGAGCTGTCGGCGCTCTTGTCGGGCTCCATCGACACGCTGGACACGCGCGGTTTGGACCTCGACCTCCGGGCCGACCTCCGTGACATCGTGGTGGCCAGCAGTCGCACGCGCCGCGCGTCGGTCGACGGTCAGGTACGCGACGTGCTTCGGGGGGCGACCGGTCAGGCCTCGCTCACGGCCGATTCGGCCGTCGTGGGCGGTATCGATATCGCGTCCGCGGCGGGTCGCACGACGCTGGTGGGTGGGCTGGCGGAGCGCTTCGGTCTCACGATGCGGACCCCCAACGACGCGCGCATCGCGCTCGCCGGTGGGGTGATGCGTCGCCACGACTCGACCGACGTGCGCCTCGACACGATTCTCGTGCGCGTCGACAGTGGCCTGGCGAAACCGCGCGGATTCTCGCTGGCGTCGCCGGCCACGATTCAGCTGTTCGAGCGCGGTCAGGGCTCACTTGATTCCCTCGTGCTCCAGCACACGGACACGGGGCGCGTGGCGCTGCGGGGGGCGGTGGGCGCGGCCGGTATCGTCTCTGGTCGTTTCGAGATGGATCGTGTGCCGCTCGGGGATATCGGTGCCTTGCTCCGCACCTCGGGGCTCACCAAGGGGAGTGCGAGTGCGCGACTCGACGTGAGCGGGACGCGTGAGCGCCCCCTGCTCGATGGCACGGTGGACATTCGCAACGCGGTGACCGGGCGTGTGCGCATCGGGGATCTGTATGCGCGCGCGCACTACGATTCGCTGCGCCTGCTCGTTGCGGGTGGGTTGCGGGTGGACGGCAAGCCGGCGCTCGAGGCGTCGGCGAGCCTGCCGCTCGACCTCGCGCTCATGTCGGGGCGGCAACGGCAGCTCGACGAACCGCTGGTCGGACGGATCACGTCACCGCGAACGGATCTGGCCCTGCTGGAGTCGCTCTTTCCCGACGTGACGCGTTCGCGCGGCGCGCTCGAGACCGACGTCAACCTCACCGGCACGTGGGATCGCCCGCGACTGCGGGGACAACTGCGCCTCGACGACGCGTCGCTGTCGCTCGACAATCTTGGCATCCGCCTCGACAACGCCCGGGCCGACATCGGTCTCGCCGGAGATACGATCTACATCCGCCGCTTCGGCGCGACGAGCGGCCTGCCCACCGACACCTTGGGCGTGTCGGGGTTCGTGGCGATCACGGACATTCGCGATCCGAGCTTCGATCTGCGACTGGCGGCGAACAATTTCCTCGCCATCGACAAGGCGCGCACGGCCACGATCACCCTGACGACGACCACGCCAATCACGCTGACCGGCTCGAGCGAAGCGCCGCGCGTGCGAGGCGCCGTGCGACTCGATCGCGGCCGCGTGTACATCAATCAGCTGGCGCAGCGACGCGCGCTGGACCTCACCGACGCGGATCTGATGGACACGGCGCGGTTCGCGATGAACGCGCTGCTGCCGAGCGCGCCGAGTTCGCTCGTGCGCAACCTGCAGCTGAACGACGTGCGCATCGGCATCGGCGACGACATGTGGCTGCGGAGCCCCGAAGCGAATCTGAAGCTGGGTGGGCAGCTGCGCGTCACGCGTTCACTGTCGCGCGACGGCGTCGCACGACTGGCGCTCGCGGACTCGCTGACGGTGGAGCGCGGCACCTATCAGCTCAACCTCGGCATCGCGCGTCCCGGCTTTGAAGTGGAACGCGGCCTCGTGCGTTTCTTCGGTGATCCCGACCTCGAACCGAGTCTTGATATCACCGCGCTGCATGTGGTCCGTGAAACACGCGCGAACTCGAATCGGCAGGATGTCCGCATCCGCGTGAATATCGGCGGGACGGTGAATCGCCCCACGCTGGCGCTGACGAGTGCCGACAATCCGCCGCTCCCCGAGAGCGACATGCTGAGCTACCTGGTGACCGGCGAGCCGGCCTACTCGCTGCTTGGCACCAACTCGTACGCGGAGCAGGGGGCCACCCTCGCCCTCCGCCTGGCGGGGAGCTACCTGTCGAGCCGTCTCGCCGGCGGGCGCTTTGACGTGGTGCAGGTGGAACCGACGGCGCTTGCCCCCGGCGAGGCGGCCAACCTGCGCGAGAACGGCCTGGGCATTCTCGCCTCGACTCGCGTGGGCGTCGGCGGGCAGGTGGCGCGGAATACCTACCTGACGTTCAGCACCGGCTTGTGCGGATTGGCCCCGCAGTCGAGTGGCGGGGGCGACGCCTTCTCGCTGTTCGCCCAAGGGCTTGGCGTCAAACTGGAGCGCCGCTTCGATCGCGGCCTGTCCGCCTCGCTCGGTGTGGAGCCTGGCAGCTCCGCCCAGGCGTGCGGACGCCTCGGGATCAGTCGCACGTTCCAGCAGACGCCGCCCCAGATCGGCATCGACTTCTTCCGATTCTGGACGTTCTGAGCGGGCGCTCGTGTTTCCCGGATCGCGCGGATAACCGGCATCGCATGCACGGATTACCGGCATCGCATGAACGCATTACCGGCATCGCATGCACGGATTACCGGCATCGCATGCGCGAATTACGCGGATAACCGAAACAGCATGCACGGATCACGCGGATGACACGGATCACGCGGATCGATACGACTGATCCGCGACATCCGCGTGATCCGCGCATGCGGTTTCAGTTATCCCTGCGATCCATCGGTTTCAGCGACCCGCCATAGGTGACCAGTGCAGGGAATTCAATCTGTGACGTGAAGTGTGACATGAAGTGTGACCTCCCGTCACACTCCCGGCATGGAGTATCATGCCACCAGGTGACGAAACGCGCGCCGATTTTGGTGCTAACTTGTTTCCCCGCGCTCGGCTAGCTCGTCGTTCGTTCGCCTCCCATGAATCCGCTGACCTCACTTTCTGCTCCAGCGCCGGCACAGTCGCTGCGTGAGATGCTCGACGCGATCGATCGCGCCGAGTCGACCTCGCTGCGCGTGCAGGCGGCCGCGGATGCGCTGCACGATCTCGGGTTTGATCGCGTGGTGGTGTCGCTGCGCGACGGGTCGCTCAATCCGACCTTCATTGCGAAGGCCGGATCGCCGGAGGTGGCGAGCACCACGGGCGCGGGGCTCAAGCCGCTCCCCGGTGCGGTGTGGCGGCGCCGCTTGCCGCATCTCGAGCGGTACCGCGAGGGCGATCTGTATGTGCTCGACGGCAGCGATGAGTGGGTGGCGCGCGAGTTCTTCGGCTGCGAACCCACCTGTCCGTCGAGCGATAATCGGTGGCTGGCGACCGATCTGATCGTGGGCGTCCTGCGCGGCGCACGGTCCGAGGTGGTGGGGATCGTGAAGATCGCCGGTCCGCGCGACGGCATGCGCCCCGCGCCGACGGTGCTGCGCGACATGGACGAGCTGCTGCGTCTGCTCGGGAAGCACGTCTCGTACGACGCGCTCGAGGCCCTCGCGCGGCAGCGCTCCGAACGGCTGCAACTGCTGCAGGACGCCGGTGCGTCGCTGACGCGTTCGCTCGACGAGCAGGAGATCATGCGCGAGCTCGCGCGCCAGGTGCAGCGGGCCGTGCGCTGTGACGGCGTGGCAATTCTCATCCCCGACCTGCACAACGACACGCTCACGACGGCGATGCGCGTGGTACGTGGCATGGAGCGCACGCGTGGTGTGGTGCGCCTCGGCGACGGTATCGTGGCCGAAGTGGCGCGCTCCGGGCAGCCGGTGCGCGTGGGCGACCGCGATGCCGATCGCGCGCGCGAGAAGTCGGGGAAGACGCTGCCACTTTCGATGTATGATGTCGTGGGCGAGTCGGGGGCGGCCACGAGCGTGCTCGCGGTGCCGATGCGGGTCGGGATTCGCCTGGTTGGCGTGCTCGCCGTGCACTCCACGCTGGCGGATGTGTACGCCGACGAAGATCAGGAAGTGCTGGCCACCATGGCGTCGCAGGCGGCCACTGCCATCGCCAACGCCCGTCGGTATTCAGAAAGCGAGCGCGAGCGCCGCACCACCGAGGCGCTCGCCGACGTGGCGCGCGCGGTGGGCGAATCGTTGCGACTCGGCGAGGTGCTCCGCCTCATTCTGCGCCACTCCATCTCGTTGCTCGGCGTCGAAGGCGCGTGCATTGCGCTCCGCAATGGTGAGTATCTGCATATCGTGGCGGCCATGGGGTCGGCCGATGTGCTGTCGGGATTGCACCTGCCGGTCGGCGCCAGTCTCGTCGGGCGGGCGGTGCTGTCGAACGAGCTGATCCTCGTCAACGAATTCGGACCCGATACACCGCTCAGTCGCGTGGTGTCGGGACTGATGCGCATCCAGCGCACGATTGTCGCGCCGTTGGGTACCGGTCGTGGCACGATTGGCGCGGTGGCGGTGCTCAATCGCGATCGCACCTTTGATCAGGAAGACGCCAAGGTGTTGCAGCGGCTCGCCGATCAGGTGGCCGTGGCCATCGTGAACGCGCGGCTGTTCGAAGAAGTCGAGAAGGCGACGCGTGAGTGGAAGCTGGCCTTCGACAGCACGGCCAGCGGGCTCGTGGTGCTGGAGGAGGCACTCACGGTCAGCCGCTGCAATGCGCGCGCGGCGGAGCTGTGCGGCAGCACCATCGCCGGCCTGCTGGGCAAGCGGTTCCGCGACGCGCTGGTGGGGGCGGGCGATTCGCCGGAAGGGCTCAATATCGATGCGTTCATCGCGCGCGCCCTGCGGGAAGGGCAGCCCGTGCGCGGCACGGTGCGCGTGGCGACGAGTGGCCGCCTCTTCACGATCATTGCGGCACCGCACCCGGATGGCGGCTGCGTCATCACCTTCGACGACGTGTCGGAGGCGTCGCGTCTCGCCGAGCAACATCGCGCGGTGCTCGACACCGTCTCCGACGGCATCGTGATCATCGGCGAAGCCGGACGCATCACGTTCGCCAACCCGGCGGCGCGTGCGCTGCTGCAGCGGCACGATCTCGAGGGACTGGCCGCTCCACGTTTCGTGGCGCCCGAGTGGGTCAAGACGGTGCGCCGTCATGAGGCGCTGGTGCGCGGTGGCAAGGCGCAGCAGTACGAATGCGAGATCGTGTGCACCGACGGATCGCGGCGCGTGGTGGAGGTCGGTTCCACGCCGTTGATCGAGCTTGGTGAGATCACCGGATCGGTGGCCTGTCTGCGTGACGTGACGAAGCAGCGGCTCGACGCGGTCGCCCGCGAGCGGTCCGAGGCGCTCTACACGCGCCTCGTTGACGCTGCGACCGACGCCATTTTCACCGTGGATCTGCAGGGCCGCTTCACGAGCGTCAATCCGGCGTTCCTCAACGAGGCCGGATTGGCCCGTTCGCAGGTGCTTGGCCAGCACTACGTCACACTCGTCGACCCGGCCGATCGCCGCGAGGCCGAGATGGCGATGGCGGCCACCCTCGCCGGAGAGCGGCGTCGCAACCAGCTGCGCTGCCTGGGCGCGCAGGGGTCGCGGCTCACGATGGTCACCAGCGCGCCGATTCATGAGGGCGGGCGTGTGACCGGCGCGCTCGGGATCGTGCGTGACATCACGAACGACGAGGTGCAACGCGAGGCGCGCGGACAGCAGGCGCGTCTGGCGGCGATCGGGCAGTCGCTCGGTCGGGTGGCGAATGAGTTGAACAATCCGCTGGCGAGCCTGCTGGCGCTTGCCGAGCTGCAGATCGACTCCCCCACGCTCGCCGACGAAGACCGCAAGGCGCTCGAACAGATCGTCGACGAGGCGCGACGCGCCAGTCGCATCGTGAACCAGCTGCTCGAAGGGAGCAGCGAGGTGCGCTCGAGCAGCGATCAGCCGGGCCGCATTCCGCTCAATACCGTCCTGCGGCGCGCGCTTGACCTGCAGGGCTATTCGCTGCGCTCAGCGCGGATCCGTCTGACGACGGAGCTCGCCGATGCGCCGCTCGAAGTCGATGGTGATCCACTGCAGCTGCAGCAGGTCTTCACCAACGTGATCGCGAACGCCGAGCAGGCGCTGGCCGAGCACGCGGGCGACCGTGATCTGCGCGTGTCCTCGCGACAGGAAGGGCCGCACGTGGTGGTCGAGATCACCGACAGCGGCCCGGGCATACCGGCCAGCGATCTGCCCCGTGTCGTCGAACCGATGTTCACGACACGCGGCTTGCGTGGCCATCGTGGTCTGGGGCTGACCATCGCGCACGCCATCGTGCGCGAGCACGGCGGCTGGCTCGACGTGCGTTCGCGTCACGGTGAAGGGGTGACGTGCACGGTGCGCCTGCCGCTGCCGAATGGCGCCGAGTCGGGCGCGCGCATCCCCACGCCCGCGAGCACCGCCGCCGTGGGCGCGGTGCGGAGCGTGCTGCTCATCGAGGATGAGATGACGCTGCGCACGACCATCAGCCGGTTCCTGCGCGGACAGGGGTACACGGTCGATCTCGCCGGCAACGGGCGTACGGCGCTCGACCTTCTGCAGCAACACCGGTACGACGTGATCCTGCTCGACCTCCGCATGAGCGGCATGACGGGCGAAGAGGTCTACCAGACGATCGAGTCGGCGTATCCGGATCAGGCCGCACGGGTGCTGTTCATGACCGGCGATCTGCACAGCGAGGCCGCCGCACGCTTCATTCGCCGCACGGGGCGCCCGGTGCTCGCCAAGCCGTTCACCCTGGCTGATCTGACGGCGCGGCTCATCGATGTGATGGTCTGAGGCGACGCCTCGGGTCGTGCTCACCGCTCGTGGCAGCCATTAGATTTTCCACGTGCTCACCATTCGCGCTGCCGTTGCCCCGCTGAACGCGGAGCCTCGCGTCTCCAGCCCACTCACGTCGCAACTGCTGCACGGCGAGGTGGTGGAGGTGCTCGAAACCCGTGGCGACTGGCTCCGCGTGCGTGGTGCGGATGCCTACGAGGGGTGGCTGCATGCCGGCTACACGATGCCCAGTGTCGGCACCGAGGCCACGTGGCCCGTGTCGCTCGGGTGCCTGGTGCGCACCCCGACCGGCGTCGTTCGCGCGCTTCCCCTTGGCGCGCGCGTGGCGCCTGACGCCCAGGTGATCGACGGGCAGATTATCGCGCCCGACACACTCGCCGCGCACTTCCCCCGCCAGCCAATGGCGATCGCCGCCACGGCGATGGGGCTGTTCTCCGGTGCGCCCTACGTGTGGGGTGGCGTTTCGCCGTGGGGGATCGACTGCTCCGGTCTGGTGCAGCGCGTGTTCGGTCTGCACGGCGTGCCGCTCCCCCGCGACGCCTGGCAGCAGGCCGAGGCGATGCAGGCTGCGCCATCTGACTCACTCGACGGGCTCGAGCCGGGCGAGCTGGTGTTCTTCTCCGACCGCGACGATCGCCGGATCACGCACGTCGCCATCGGCACCGGCGACGGCATCGTCCACAGCTCGCTCACCCGCGGCGGCGTCTTTGTGGAGCGCTTCGGCGCAGACGATGCGTATGTGCGGCGGTTGGGGGGGCAGGTTGTTGGGCGAGGGGCTGCGATTTGACGGCGTAGATGAGAGGCGCACACGTCGGGCGCAGACGTGAGGCGCAGACATCCCGCGGTCAACCGCGACACGTGTACGCTTTACGTCTGCGCCCCACGTATGCGCCCCACGTATGCGCCCCCCGTATGCGCCCCCCGTATGCGCCCCCCGTATGCGCCCCCCGTATGCGCCCCCCGTATGCGCCCCCCGTATGCGCCCCACATATGTGCGCCCCACGTCTGCGCCCCCCCGCTGTTACGAAACCATCCCCGTCTTCCCCGGAACCACCGCCGTCGGCGCGCCGCTGGCCTTGACGTGCAGGACGCTGGTGATCTCGGCACCATTGTCGATGCGGATCGACATGCGGAAATCGCCGATCATGTCGAGGGGCAGGTCGAGCTGCAGGATCACGGGCATGTCGAGTTCCTGATTGCCCGGCGGGGCGGCGCCGACTTCGAGTTCGGCGTCGGAGCCCCAGAGCTCGGCGCCGCGCGGGTTGAGCCAGCGCAAGGCGAGGGCGTGCTTGCCCACATCGGCGGCGGTGGCCTTGATGCGGACGACGAACGTCGCTCGCGGGTGCAGGGCCGGGATCTGACCGACGTGGACCGCGTCGAACACCCCCAGGATGTTGAGCTTTCCTTCCTGGGAGATGTTGGCGGCGTCGGCGAAGAGCGCAAAGGATACGTGCATCCCGCAAGCTACCTGACTCCTGCACGCGGTGTCTACATTCAGGGATGTCGACGTCCGCTACCCAGCGCACCGCCCTGCCCGCAGCCGGGCACGAGGAGGGACACCACGGCTTCGGGATGACCGACGCCGGACTGGTGTTCATGGCGGTCATCTGGGGCGTCAACTACAGCGTCGTGAAGGCCGGGCTGTCCAGCATGGAGCCGCTGGTCTTCAACGGTGCGCGCATGCTGCTGGCGGCGGTGGTGCTCTTTGCCATCGCGGCGCTCGTGCGCGATGCCAGGTGGCCCAATCGCCACGACACCTCGCGCTTGCTGGTGCTCGGGCTGCTCGGCAATGGGCTCTATCAGCTGCTGTTCATCTTCGGCCTGTCGCGCACGCGCGCGGGTGTGGCGGCGCTCATCGTGGCGGCCGGTCCGGCGTGGATCGCCATCATCTCGCGGATCCTCGGACGCGAGCGCGTCTCGACGACCGGATGGATGGGGATCGGGCTGCAACTCGTGGGTGTCGGGTGCGTGGTCGGCAGCACCAAGAGCCTCGGGGGAGGCCCCGAGGTGATGCTCGGCGCGGCGCTCATCGCGGCGGGCAGCATTGCGTGGGGGCTGTTCAGTGTGCTGCTGCAGCCCTACACGCAGCGCGCCCATCCCATGCATCTGTCGGCGATCACCATGGCGAGCGGTGCCGGCGTCATGCTGCTCGCGGCCGCGCCAGGGATGCTGGCCCTCGACTGGGGCACGCTCCCCGTGAGCGCCTGGGGCGCGGTGGCGTACGCGGGGATCGGCGCGCTCGTCGTGGCGTACCTGCTCTTCTATCGCGGAGTCCGCGTGCTCGGCCCCACGCGCACGTCGCTCTACAGCAATCTGCAACCCGTGTTCGCGCTCGCCGTGGCCTGGGTGATGCTGAACGAGACTCCCACCGGTTGGCAGCTCACCGGCGCCGGGTTCATCATGGCGGGCCTGCTGCTCTCGCGCGTGTCGCGCATGAAGCCGGCCAAGGTCAACGAACTGGCCGATGCCGAAGCGACCACCGGAGTGGGCACATGAGTGCGCCGGCGATCGACCCGCGCGCGCGCGTCGTCCTGTTCGACATCGACGGCACGTTGCTGCTCACCGGTGGCGCCGGGAGAAAGGCGATGGAGTACGCACTGCGCACGGTGTTCGGCCGGCCGGGAGATCCGGCCTTCCGGTATGATGGCAAGACCGACCGGCAGATCGTGCGCGAGCAGATGGAGTACGCCGGCGTGCCACGTGACGAGATTCTGCCGCGCTTCGAGGAGATCTGCGCGATCTATCTCGAGCGGCTCGATATCGAACTGGCGGCGCATCGCGAGGCGTCACGTCACTTGGCCGGCGTGCCGACGTTGCTCGAGCGGCTGCGTGGTGAGTCGCACGTCACGCTGGGGCTGCTGACCGGCAACATTCGCGAAGGCGCCGTACGCAAACTCACAGCCGTGGGGCTCGATGCGGCGCACTTTGTCATCGGGGCGTACGGGAGCGATCACGAACATCGCCCCATGCTCCCGGCCGTCGCGCAGCAGCGCGCGTGTGAATGGCTCGGCGCGCACGTGCCGGGTGAGCAGCTCGTGATCATCGGCGACACCCCGGCCGATCTTCAGTGCGGGCGCAGCCTCAACGCCCGCGCGATCGGAGTCGCAACGGGCTCGTACACCGTGGACGCACTGCGGGCCCACGAGGCGCACGCCATCTTCGCGACTCTCGAGGACACGGACGCCGTGACCGAGGCGATCCTCGCATGATGGCCGACGTGCGCGTCGTGGGCATGGTGCGCGGGCGCGAGATCACGCGACCCGCGCGCGTGTCGGTGGAGGAGCAGGCACTGGTTCTCGCGTGGCACGATGCGGCACCCTGGCAGCTCGCGTTCGACGGGCTGGAAGGTGTGCAGGTGAGTGCATCGGTGGTGACGCTCTATCTGCGCGACCATGACGTGCTCGAACTCACCGGCGACGATGCCCTGCGCCCGGTGGCGCTGCGACTGCTCGACAAGGCGTGTCGCATGCCGGAGCTCACGCGTGGCCTGCGTCATCTGGGCGCGGTCCGCGGATCGGCAACGCTACAGGCGGCGCACGATCGCTGGTTCGCCCCGCTGCTCGCCGCGCGCCGCGCCGTCGCCGACGTCTCGGACCCCGCGCGTCAGGTTGCGCTGATGGACGCCGCGAAGCTGAGTGAGGCGATGTCGCGTGTGATCGACGAGATCGCCGCCACCGCGGCCCCCGCCGACGCTGCCGAGCGCCGCGCGCTCGAGGCGGCCCTCGAGGAAGAGGCCGAGGCGCTGTTCGCGGCGCTCACTCGCGCGCGGCTCGCCGCCGACGCCATGAGCGGCGGAGCCGAGGACACCCGCCTCGCCGACTGGCGCCGCTGGGTCGAGGCCATGCGCACCGTATTCGCCGAGGCCGACGAGGCGTGGCTTGGTGTGCAGGACGCACTGGCGTAGAACCTTCGGAGATCTCGGGGATCGTCGGAGGGAATCTTTGAATTGTTGGACGGGATTGTTGGACGGGATTGCTGGACGGGATTGCTGGCCGGGATTGCTGGCCGGGATTGCTGGATAACAGAAACAGCATGCGCGGATCACGCGGATTCCACTGATGCTTCTTGTGAACGCGCGGCGCGATCCGCGAAGTCCGCGCGATCCGTGGATGCTGTTTCGGTTATCCCGGAGATCCCTCACAAGTCCCTTCACTGATCCAGCGCCCGTCTCCCGAAGTTGTCGCCGTCGCCGTCGGTACCGGCGCGTTTGGCGCAGCGGCTCCGAATCTGGGGACTATGCGGTGGGATCTTGGGATTGCTGGCCGGGATGACTGGATAACAGAAACAGCATGCGCGGATCACGCGGATTCCACTGATGCTTCTTGTGAGCGCGCGACGCGATCTGCGAAATCCGCGCGATCCGTGGATGCTGTTTCGGTTATCCCGGAGATCCCCCGCAAGTCCCTTCACTGATCCAGCGCCCGTCTCCCGAAGTTGTCGCCGTCGCCGTCGGTACCGGCGCGTTTGGCGCAGCGGCTCCGAATCTGGGGACTATGCGGTGGGATCTTGGGATTGCTGGCCGGGATGACTGGATAACAGAAACAGCATGCGCGGATCACGCGGATTCCACTGATGCTTCTTGTGAGCGCGCGACGCGATCTGCGAAATCCGCGCGATCCGTGGATGCTGTTTCGGTTATCCCGGAGATCCCCCGCAAGTCCCTTCACTGATCCAGCGCCCGTCTCCCGAAGTTGTCGCCGTCGCCGTCGGTACCGGCGCGTTTGGCGCAGCGGCTCCAAATCCGGGACTATGCGGTGGGATCTTGGGATTGCTGGCCGGGATGACTGGATAACAGAAACAGCATGCGCGGATCACGCGGATTTCACTGATCCTTCTTCTGAACGCGTGGCGCGATCCGCGAAATCCGCGAGATCCGTGGATGCTGTTTCGGTTATCCCAGAGAT
>JBDHVK010000107.1:0-13879 GCA_039809645.1 Gemmatimonas sp. | reverse complement strand
AGGCGGAAGTTGATCTGCCCCGTGCGACCGGCGATGGGTGCGCGCACCGTCGTGTTCTCGAGGTCGAACCGCGCGCGGCTGATCAGCGCCTTGTCGGCCGCAACCGTCGCGCCGAGCGCGGAGGCTTCGGCGAACGCCTGGTCGAGCTGCTGCTTCGTGATGTACCCGTCTTTCGCGAGCCCCGCGAATCGCGCCGAGTCGGCGCGTGAGCGCGCCAGATTGGCTTCGTCGCGCGCGAGGGTGCCGAGCTGCTGATCGAGCGTCGCCTGAAAGGGACGCGGGTCGATCTGGAAGAGCACCTGCCCCTGTTTGACTTCGTCGCCTTCACTGAAGTTGACGCGCGTGATCTGCCCCGAGACAAGCGACTGGACCGCGACGGTCTTGTTGGCTTCGACCTGCCCGTTGGCGATGACGACGTACGGGAGTGGACCCTTCGCGGCTGGTTTGACGGTGACGACCGCGGGAGGTCGTTGCGGTCGCGGCTGTTCCTTGCACCCGGTCAGCGCGCCCAGGGTGAGCGACGAGAGCACAACGGCGGACTGTATCGTGAGCCCGTGCGCGCGGCGCACCGGCAACTGGTTGACTGGCATTCGCTTGGCGAACGGCGGGGCGAAAAAGACACCCCAGCGCCACGGCGGGCGTCAGGGGCGTCCAAAGAGGGGATAGCCACATAAGCTACGACCTTTTGTACGCCTCCGAATGGCCCAGCGTTGGTATTCGAGGGACGAAACGTACGCGCCGCCCGATCGACTCCCCGCGTGCGGGACCGATCGGACGGCGAACGTTCCAAACAGCGGAATTACAGGATGAACACGGCCCGGCGAGTCCGGACTGGCAGCTCGCGAAGGTCCAGACTGCGCAGGCCGCCGTCGAGGCCGCGCTCCACGCCGCGCTCGATGCTCCGGCGCATCTCCTCCAGGCCGTCGCGGAGCTGCTGCAGATCGACGCGCATCTCCTGCCCATCCAGACGGAGACGTCCCACGTTGCCATCGCGATCGAACTCGAAGACGCGCGGCGGCTGGGGCGCGCGCGGCGCTGAGGGCGACCGCGGCGTCAGGATCTGCACGCCGCCGTCGCCGACGGAGATGCTGAAGCCGGTGCGCGGCAGGTCACTCGCCTTGGCTGCAGTCACCGACACGTCACGATACCGGCCCCCGCCGTACACCCGCATCGTGAGCGTCTTGCCGGGTTCCGCCTGTTGCACCTCGCGCACGAATCGGTTCACCCGCGCCGACATCGCCTGCGCGTCATCGACATCTTCGCGCGCGATGCGCACATCCACGCCGTTCACCGCCGCGATGCGCTCGCCTTCCACGATGCCCGCCTTCTCGGCCGGCCCGCCCGACACCACGCTGCTGATGAACAGCCCCAGCGTATCGCGCGCGTTCCCTGCCGCCCCAACCGTCAGACCAACCATCCCGCGATCGCGTTCGCGTTCGTTCACACGCTCCACCACGCCGTCGCGCCGCACGATGCGCCGCTCCACGGTCCGCTCGGTCTCCCGATCGAGATCGGCTTGCGACACCGTCTTCACCGCGAGCTTGCGCGCGGCGCCCGATCCGCTGCGCACCATCAGCGCCACCTCCTCACCGGGCTTCACCCGCCCGAGCACGCGCTGCAGTCGCCGCTGGGCGAGCCCGCCGAGCGCAAGATCCTCGGCATCCTCGCGGCTCACCTTGAGCGAGGTGCCATTGATCTCGGTGATCACGTCGCCAGCCTTGAGTCCGGCCTTGGCGGCGGGACCCGTCGCGTCGACCTCCTCGACGCGCACCCCGGCGGTGTCGGCGCGCGAACCGCTCGCCATCAGAATGCCAAGGACGGCCCGGTCAGCCAGGGAGGTGCGCAACAACATCGGACGCGGCGCCGGCAGCGTGCGTACGCGCACCTCGGCGTCCTGCGCGTGAGCACGGCACGGGGCGGTCAACGCCGCGGCCGTGGCGGAGAGCAGCAATCCAGCGGACAGGGGGCGTGCGTACGCCCGCAGTGGAAAGAACACCATGGAATCCTCGCGTCGGGTGGTTCGTTGTCCGGTCGGACACGTGACCACCAGCCGAGGGTTTCCTCGGGTCCGGCGCGCCCGCCGCGCGGCCGTCAGCCCGTCGCGAGACGGGCGCGCACCTGCCGCGCGAGCTCTTCCCGCCGGATGGGCTTGGTGAGGACGAGCAGCTCCGGATCCTGCAGAAACTCCTCGGCCTCGCTCGTCGACGCGCCGCCGGTCAGGACGACGAGCCGCGCGCGCAGGGCGGGGTGCACCTCCTGCAGGCGGCGCGCGAACTCCGGCCCCGACACCCCGGGCATCATGAGGTCGGTGATGACGAGATCGGCTGACTGGCTGGCGAGCCACGCCAGAGCCTCCTCCGCGCCGGCGGCCCCGTGCACAGCCAGCCCCTCGGCTTCGAGCCCGCGGACGAGGGCGCGCAGCGCCGCCGGATCATCTTCCACCAGCAGCACACGCGGCGCCGTCGACGGCACGATTGCCGTACCGTCGGCTGGCGGCGCGACGTCGGTGGCCATCGTCTGGCCATTGGTCGTGGCGCTCGCCCGCGCTTCGTGTGCGGCGGGGAGCACGATCCGCACGATCGCCCCACCGGTCGGGCGATTGCCGAAATGCATGGTGCCGCCGTGCGCCTCCACGATTCCCCGCGACACGAACAGGCCCAGACCGGTGCCGCCGTGATCCGCCCGGGTGGTCACGTAGGGTTCGCCCAGACGCGCGCGAATCGCCGGCGAGAAGCCGGGGCCCTCGTCGAGAATCTCGATCTCGGCGTCGCCGCCGGGCGACGTGCGCGTACTCACGACGAGGGTGGTGTGCCCGCGCGCATTGCCACTGGCGTGCGCCTGCAGCATCGCCTGCGCGCCGTTCACGAGCGGATTGAGGATGACCTGCACCAGGCGCCCTTCATTGCCGTACACGGGCGGCGCCTCACCGAACCGCGTTTCGACGGTGATCCCCTGCCGCCACTGCGGCGCGCCGACCCGCAGCGCGGCGTTCACGAGGTCCTGCACGTGCAGGACCGCCTGGTCGGCGTCACTGGGGCGCGCGTAGGTGCGCAGCCCTTCGACCACCTGCCGGATCCGTTCGACGCCTTCGTAGGCCTGCGACAGCGCGGCCGACGCCTCGCTGTTGGCCGGCGAAGCAAACTGCTCCCCGATCTCGTCGAGACTGAAGCGAAGATACTGGAGCGGATTGTTGATCTCGTGACCCACGCCGGCCGCCAGGCGACCGAGCGCCGCGAGGCGCTGTTGCTCGACCATCACCGTGCGCGCCGCATCGCGCTCCTCGGTGCGACGATCGACTTCCTCGGCCAATCGCCGCGACAGCGCGTCCATCTCGAGCGCGTCATCGCGGAACTTGCGGAGCAACTGCACGGTGACCGGCGCCACCGCGCACACATAGCCCACGTCCGCGAGGTACACGAACTGGAGCCAGCCGGACGCGACCGCGATCTCCTCGAGGATGGCGGCGAAGAAGAGCGCAAAGCCGATGAGGACCCCGGCCGCGCCGGGCTCGCCGGCACGCCAGCGCTGCCAGTAGCCACGAATGCTGATGAAGAAGAACGCGAACGGGACGAGGGTGACCACCGTCCCGAATGTCGTGAGGGCGCCGGTCTGATATGCGATCCCCAACGCGGGAATCTCGAGCATCGCCGGCTCCGGCTTCACCACGAACACGCCGGTGACGGCGAGAAACACCACCGCGACGGCGCCGGCGAGGGTCCACCGCTTCACCCACGGGGGCAGCGACGACCACGTGCCCTCTTCGCCGATGTACGCGTAGACGAGCCACGCGACCGCGTTGAGGGTGCCATTCACGAGATTGACGCGCGTGACCCACAAGTTCGCGCTCTCGGCGAACACCGACGCGGCCAGCACATCGACCAGTGAATAACAGCCCGCCGTGAAGCACACGGCCGCAAACCACCGGACTCGACGCCAGCGTGGCGTCGAGCCCAGGGTGAGGACCACCGCCGTCGTCGCGAACTGCAGCGTGAGACTGACGAGCGCGATGGCGAGCAGTAGACTCATGCCACTCCGGCGTTGAATGGACTAGACGACGAGATTGAGCAGGCGCTTCGGGACAAAGATGACCTTCTTGGGCGTATCCGTCACGAACTTCGCAATGGCGGCGTCGGCCACGGCGAGCGCGAGCACGGCATCCTGCCCCGCGTCGACCGCCACCCGCACCTTGCCACGCACCTTGCCGTTCACCTGCACCACGATGTCGACCTCATCATCGACGAGCATGGCTGGATCGAAGCTCGGCCAGCCGGCGTCGAACACACTCGTCGCGTGCCCGAGCAGTTCCCAGCATTCCTCCGCGAGGTGCGGCGCATAGGGCGCCACCATCGGGATGAGCGGCTCGACCTCCGCCAGATGCGGCACCCGTTCGCCACGTCGGACGGCGTTCATGTACTCCATCATCGCCGCAATGGCGGTGTTGTAGCCGAGGTTCGCGGTGTCCTCGCCCACCTTCTTGATGGTCCGATGCAGCTTGCGGATCACGTCGGCGTCGGGCGATCCGTCGCGGGTGGCGTCGCGCACCGAGGCCCACAACCGATCGAGGAAGCGACGCACCCCGCTGATGCCCTGATCGCGGAAGTCGCCGCCCTCCTCGTACGGCCCGAGGAACATGAGGTACATGCGGAACGCGTCGGCGCCCCATTCCTCCATGTACTGATCGGGGTTGATCACGTTGCCTTTCGACTTCGACATCTTCGCGCCTTCGCGGATGATCATGCCGTGCGCGCGGAAGCGCGTGAACGGCTCCTCGAAGTCGATGTGCCCGGCGTCCTTCATCACCATCGTGATGAAGCGCGAGTAGAGCAGATGCAGCACCGCATGCTCGTTGCCGCCGATGTACGAATTCACCGGCAACCAGGTCTTCGTGCGCGCCGCATCGAACGGCACATCGTCGCGCGTCGCGCTCGGATAGCGGAGGAAATACCACGCGCTGTCGAGGAACGTGTCGCTCACATCGGTTTCGCGACGGGCCTGCTGGCCGCACGTCGGGCACGGCACGCGATACCACTCTTCGTGGCGCGCGAGCGGGGAAATTCCCGAATCGTCCGGCTTGAAGTCGGGGATGTTCGGGAGCACCACCGGCAGATCCTGCTCCGGCACCGGCACCGCGCCGCACGCATCGCAGTAGATGATCGGGATCGGCGGGCCCCAGTAGCGCTGCCGCGAGATGCACCAGTCGTGGAGGCGATAGTTCACCACTGCCTGGCCGTGACCCTGTTCGGCAAGCCACGCGGTCACCGTGCGCTTCCCCTCCGAAACGGAGAGGTTGTCGAACTGCGCCGAGTTCACCAGGCGACCCTGCGCATCGTCGGTGAACGCCGCCTCGCCCAGTGGCGTGTCGGCCTGCTGATCCGGCGCGGCCACCACCCGTACGATGGGCAAACCGAACACCTGCGCAAACTCGAAGTCGCGCTCATCGTGCCCGGGCACTGCCATGATCGCTCCGGTGCCGTACTCCATGAGCACGTAGTCGGCGATCCAGATCGGAATGGGCTGCTGCGTGGCCGGATTCACGGCGTACGCGCCGGTGAAGACGCCCGTCTTCTCGCGGGTACTCTTCCGCGACACCAGGTCCTGCTTCTTCGTGCTTTCCACGTACGTGGTCACCGCGTCGCGCTGCGACGCGGTGGTGAGCGTCGCGACCAGCGGATGCTCGGGCGCGAGTACGAGGTACGTGGCGCCGAAGATCGTGTCGGCGCGCGTGGTGAACACGGTCACGCGATCCGCGTGGCCCTGAATGTCGAAGGTGAGCTCCGCCCCTTCCGACCGGCCGATCCAGTTGCGCTGCGCCTGCTTCGTGATCGCCGACCAATCGAGCCAGTCGAGATTGTCGAGCAAGCGCTCGGCGTAGTCGCTGATGCGGAAGAACCACTGTTCGAGGAAGCGCTGTTCCACCGCCGTGCCGCACCGCTCGCAGAGGCCGTTCTCGACCTGTTCATTCGCGAGCACCGTCTTGTCGGTGGGGCACCAGTTCACCGCCGCGGCCTTCTTGTACGCCAACCCCTGCTTGTGCAGCTGCAGGAAGACCCACTGGGTCCACTTGTAGTACTCGGGGCTCGACGTATCGACCTTCTGCCGCCAGTCCACCATGAAACCGGCCCGCGACAGCTGCCGCGTGAAGTTCGCGACGTTTTTCGGCGTGAGCTCCATCGGATGCGCGCCGATCTTGAGCGCGTAGTTCTCCGAGTGGATGCCGAAGGCGTCGAACCCGAGGGGCTGAAACACATCGTGACCAGCCAACCGGTGATAGCGCGCCGAAATGTCGCTGCCGGTGAAGGCGAACAGATTCCCGACGTGCAGCCCTTCGGCGCTCGGATACGGGAACATCATGAGCGCGTAGAACGGGCGCGTGGCCGTGTCGAGCGGCGCGTTGTTGGTGCCGCGCTCGGCCCAGAGGTTCTGCCACTTCGGCTCGATCTCGGCCGGAACGTAGGGGATTGGGGCGTCGGGGATAGACATCCCCCAAATTTAACCGATCTGGATCAGGCATCCGACATCCGAGCCCCGCTCGGGCTTCAGACGTCAGTCTCCGGGAAACCATCCCGCACGTCGAAACGAGCGGCCCGAGGTCGGGAATCCGGGGTCCCGACCTCGGTCGTCTGGCCTCGACTCAGTGGCCCGTTTCCCAGAGACTGAGGTCGGAGGCCGGATCGGGGCTCGGATGTCCGATGCCTGCTCTGGCCTCCGGCACTTACCGCTTGTACAGGTAGGCGGCGTCCACCAACCGCGCCCCCGCGCTGTCGCAGACCGCGAACCGCCCCCCCGAGAACATCGTCGCTCCGCCGAACCGCCCGTCCTTGGTGAGCGCATAGAACTCGAGGTCGAACTTGGGGCGTCCCTGCGCATTCAGCAGCCGCGCCTCGGTCGTGGCGACGACCCGTTCGAGCACCTTGAGACAGGCCTCCTGCGGCCCCATCCCCTGGCGCATGAACTCGACGATCAGGAAGGAGGAACAGGCCTTGATGTTCGCCTCGCCGCGGCCCGTGCTGCCGGCGGCGCCGACGAGGTTGTCGCAGTACTGACCCGCCCCGCAGATCGGCGAGTCGCCGATGCGCCCCGGGATCTTCCAGGCCATGCCGCTCGTGGTGGTGACGGAGCCCAGATCGCCCTTCGCGTCGACGGCGTTCATGTTGATCGTGCCGGTCGAGAACTTGATCTTGATGTCCTCGTCATGATCGAGCCAGAAGTCGTTCGGATTGAGTCGCGCCTTCCAGCGCATCCAGTCCTGGCGGGTCTTCTCGGTCAGGAGATTGGTCTCCTGGAAGCCCATCGCCTTGGCGAACTTCTTGGCGCCGGCCCCGACGATCATCACGTGGTCGGTGTAGTCCATGACCGCCTTGGCCACGAGCGACGGCGTCGCGATGTCCTCGATCGCGGCCACCGACCCCGCCCGCTTGGTGGGACCGTGCATGCAGGAGGCGTCGAGCTGCACGACCCCCTCCTCATTCGGAAAACCGCCGAGCCCCACCGACTGGTCGTTCGGATCGAGCTCCTGGATGTTGACGCCCGCAATGGCCGCATCGAGCGGATCTTCGCCGGCCACGATCTTGTCGTACGCCACCTTCACGCCGCGGATGCCGTTGGCCGAGGAGACCACGCAGGGCCGAGCCCGGAAGCCGGGAGTCGTGCCCGGGGCCTCCAGCGGCGCACCGGCCGGGTCGAACAGGTGCTCGGGGAGGCGCGGCAGGAAGCCGGCTGCGGCAAGCGCGGAGGAGCGCTCGATGAAGTCGCGACGGGAAAGCGGCATGGGGTGGGGTTGAGGGACGCCTCAATGTTCAGGCCGACGCGCCGTTTGGCCAGTTGATCCGATTTCGGAAATCAGAGTCCCGATCAGGCATCGGACTTCGGTCTCTGGGAAGCGGGACGGTGACACGAGGTCAGACGAACGAGGTCGGAATTCCCGATTCCCGACCTCGGGCTGCTGGTCTCGTTGCGCGGGACGGCTTCCCAGAGACCGAGGTCTGATGCCCGATCACGCTCAGACGTCTGATGCCTGATCAAAAAGGCAGGCCGTGGGGTAGACCGTGGCGAGTCGGCGCCTCACCCGTCATCTATCGAACATCGCTGTTCCCTCCCGTTTTCCCCGCCATGCATACTCCGGCCGAAATCGCCGACCTCTTGCGCGAGACCTCGTTCCTCGAAGGGCTCACCGACGCGCATCTCTGGAAGCTCTCCCGTCATGTCACACCGCACACGCTGGCGGTGGACGAGACCATTTTCACCGAAGGCGACGAACGGCAGCGTCTCGCCATCCTGATCACCGGCGCGGTGGCGATCGAGAAGTCGGGAGACGGTCGCACCACGCGCCTCGTGACACTGGGCCCGGGAGAAGCGGTAGGCGAAGGGCTGCTGCTCGACGACACGGTGCACGGCACGACCGCGCGGGCGATCATGCCCGGGGTCGCCATGCTGATGAGCAAGCAGCAGCTCGATGACATCACGCGCGAAGCCCCCCAGCTCTATGCCGTGCTCGTGGGGCGGGCGGCGCGCTCGATCTCGGCGCGACTCAAGCGTGCCGATGCCACGCTCGTCGGGCGCGGGCGCACGCTCGGCTTCGGCGGGCATCGCACGCGCATCGAGCACGATCTCCTCGGCGACCGGGAGGTGCCCTTCGAGGCACTCTACGGCGTGCAGACGCTGCGGGCCCTCGAGAATTTCCCGATCACCGGCATCCCGCTGCGCGAGTTTCCGGTGCTCATCGAGTCGCTGGCCTGCGTCAAGGAAGCTGCTGCGCTCACCAATCAGGAATTCGGCCTGCTCGACGCCGAAAAGACCGACGTGATCGTGCGCGCGGCGCGCGAACTCCGTGCGGGTCGGCATCACGAGCATTTCCTCGTGGACGTCATTCAGGGTGGTGCCGGAACGTCCACCAACATGAACGCGAACGAGGTCATCGCCAATCGGGCCCTCGAGCTGCTGAACCAGCCGCGTGGCACCTACGACGTGATCGGCCCCAATGATCACGTGAACCTCTCGCAGAGCACGAACGATGTGTATCCCACCGCGGTGCGCATCGCGCTGCACAAGAGCCTGAGCGGCTTCCGCAGTGAACTCTCGCGTCTGGCCGACGCGTTCGAGGTCAAGGGCACCGAGTTCGCGCCCATGCTCAAGATGGGGCGCACGCAGATGCAGGATGCGGTGCCCATGACACTGGGCCAGGAGTTCATGGCCTTCGCCCATACCCTCCGCGAGGACGTGGAGCGGATGGCGGAGGCTCAGAGCCTCATTCGCGAGATCAATCTGGGGGCGACGGCCATCGGCACCGGCATCAACGCGCCGCCGGGCTACGCGGAGCTGGCGTGCAAGGTGCTCGCCGAGATCGCGGAAGTGCCCGTGCTCACCGCTCCGGACCTCGTGGAGGCCACCAGCGATACCGGCGGCTTCGTGCAGCTCTCGGGCGTGCTCAAGCGCACCGCGACCAAGCTGTCCAAGATCTGCAACGATCTCCGACTGCTTTCCTCGGGACCGCGGGCCGGCTTTGGCGAGATCAACCTGCCGGCCATGCAACCCGGCTCGTCGATCATGCCCGGCAAGGTGAATCCGGTCATTCCGGAAGTTGTGAACCAGGTATGCTTCGATGTCATCGGCGGCGATGTCACCGTGACGATGGCCGCGGAGGCGGGGCAGCTGCAGCTCAACGCGTTCGAGCCGGTGATTGCCTATCGGCTCCTGCGGAGCATCGACATGCTGCGCAACGCGTGTGCGGTCCTGCGTGAGCGCTGTGTGACTGGCATCACAGCGAACGTCGACCGGATGCGTCACTTCGTGGAGCACTCCATCGGCATCGTGACAGCGCTGGTGCCGGTGATCGGCTATCAAGAAGCGACGGACATCGCCCGGACGGCGCTGGCGAGTGGGCGGGGTGTCTTTGAACTGGTTCTGGAACGAGGGCTCCTCACACGGGAGCAACTCGATGGCATCTTGAATCCGGCGGCCATGACGGCGCCGCGAAATGTCACGCAGGAATTTTCTGCAGTCTCGCGCTCGGCGGCTCCAGCGGTAGAGTTGTAGCAGTCCCGGCGTGCTGGTGCCGGGCGGCTGCCCTCCCGTGGGCCTTCGGGCCCACGGTTCACCCGCACCTGATCCGGTCATGCGCATGTTCCGCCTTCGCTCGCGTCTCACTCTCGCCGGCGTGTTGCTCCTGTCGGGCTGTGGCGGCGGTGGCGAGTCCACGGCGCCGCCGCCCAATCCGCCGCAGGTCCGCAGCGTGACGGTGACACCGGCGGCGGCGACGTTGCGCGTCGGCGATACGCAGGCGTTGAGTGCGCTCGTCGATGTGATCAACGGGGCGTCGACGGCCGTAACCTGGTCGAGTGAATCGCCCGCCGTCGCCACCGTGTCGCAGAGCGGCACCGTGAGCGCCGTCGCCACTGGTACGGCCGTCATTCGCGCCACGTCGGCGGTGAACAGTGCGCAGAGCGGCAGTGCGGTGATCACCGTACAGGCGCGGCGCACCATCAGCGTGGCGCCGGCCACGGTGTCCATCGGGAGCGGACAGACGGCCACCCTGAGCGCCAGCATTGTTGCCGAACAGGGCTTTCCGAGCAGCGTCACCTGGCGCACCAGCACGGCAACCGTGGCCACCGTGAACGCCACCACCGGTGTGGTCACCGGCGTGGCGCTCGGCACCGCGACGATCACCGCCGTGGCCGTTGGCGATACCACGCTGACAGCCACCGCAACGGTGAACATCGTCCCGGTTGTGCGGTCGGTGTCGGTCACCCCCACCACCGCGTCGGTGTTCATCGGCAACACGCAGCAGCTCACCGCCACGGTGAACGCCGATGCCGGTGCGGTCAACACGCTCACCTGGCGCTCGAGCAACCCCGCGGTGGCCACGGTGAGTGGTAGCGGCGTCGTCACGGCGGTTGCGCTGGGCAACGCCACCATCACGGCGCTCGCCACCGCCGACACGACTCGACGCGCCACCAGCGTGATCACCGTGCCGGCGCGGGCGCTCTCGGTGGCGATCACGCAGCGGAACGTGAGCGTGAATCCGGGCACGAGCCTCACACTCACGGCCGTGGTCACCGCCGATCCGGGCGTGAATGCGAATGTGAACTGGTCCTCGAGCAACACCGCGGCGGCCACGATCACCGCGGGCGGTGTCCTGACCGGTGTAGCCAGCGGTTCCACACTCATCACGGCCACCTCGCAGGCGGACAACACCAAGCGCGACACGCTCACGGTGAACGTGGTCCCGCGTCTGGCGGCCACCTGGACGCCGACGCGACTGGGCGGCGCCCTGTACGAGGATGTCGTCTCGATCGCGCCCATCGACGGCACGAACGCCTTCGCCGTGAATTCGGTGGGCGACCTCTATCGCTGGAACGGAACCGCGTGGGCGCTGAGCGCCACCGGCGCGAGCCTGGGCACCACGTTCTATGCGGTGCATGGCACGTCGGCCACCAACGTGATTGCGGTGGGCGCCAACGGCGTGGTGGTGCGCTGGAATGGCACCACTTGGAACTTCATGACGTCGGGCACCACCCGCGCGCTCTATGCCGTGTGGGTGGAAGACGCGACCACGGCATACGCGGTCGGTGACAACGGTACCGTGCTGCGCCTCGCCGGCAATACGTGGAGCACCGAGGTCACCGGTTCCACGGCGTCGCTCAACGCGGTGTGGTCGGGGAACGGCGTGGCGTATGCCGTCGGCGCCAACGGCGAGATGATCCGCCGGATCACGGCGTGGAGCAAGGTCGCGCTGCCGACGCTCGAGACGCTCTATGCCGTGCATGGATTGAGCGCCACCGACGTGGTGGTGGCCGGTGCGGCCGGCACCCTGATGCGGTTTGACGGCACGAACTGGATCACGCTCGCTGCGGGCGGCTTTGCCGGCGCGTTCTACGGCATCGACGGCTCGCTGGCGAACGGTGGGCGCCGCTACCTCGTGGGTGACGGCGGCGTCGCCCAGCTCGATGGCACCACCCTCACGCTCGTGAGCACGCCGTATGCGCCGCGCATGTACAGCATCGACATCGACGGTGCCGGCGGGGTGTGGACCGGTGGTCAGCGCGGCATCGTCATGCGTGGCGCCGGCACCTGGAGCACGAACAATCTCGCGCCTGACCTGCTGGATGTCTGGACGGCGACGTCCACGAGCGCGTATGCGGTCGGGGAGTTCGGCAGTGTCTATCGCTGGAACGGCTCGACGTGGACCCGCCAGAACGTGCCGACGACGGCGACACTGGAGGCGGTCTGGGCACCGAGTGCGAACGACGCGTTCGTCGGCGGCGACGATGGCACCATGCTCCGCTTCAACGGCACGAGCTGGTCGCTGATGACGCTCCCCACCACGGGCAGCATCTACAATCTCTGGGGCACCTCCGCCAGCGATGTATGGGCGGTGACGTCGAACGGTGAGGTGCTGCGCTTCAATGGCACGGCGTGGTCGCTGGTGACCACCACCTCGCAGCCGCTGTGGAGCATCTTCGGGGTGTCGTCATCACAGATCGTCGTGGCCGGAGAGGAAGGGCTCGTGCAGCGCTTCAACGGCACGACCTGGACCACGCTGCCGTCGCCGGGCGTCGGCACGCAGTCAGGCGTCTGGATGACGTCGGCGAGCGACATCTATGCGGTGGGCGCGAACGGTGCCGGCACGCTGGGCACGGCCTTCAATTTCAACGGCAGTGCCTGGAGCAGTCTCGCCGTGGGATCGACCCGCGTGCTCACGAACATCTGGGGGCCGAGTCTGTTCGATCTCTACGCGACGGGCGATCAGGGCACGCTGCTCCGCTACAACGGCAACACGTGGACTGCTGTCAGCACGGGCACCACGGACTTGCTCTGGAGCATTTCGGCCGCCCCCTCGGCGGTGGGCGGCGCCTTCGCCGTGGGCTACAACAGCACCGTGCTCGCGGGCACGGGCGGCTCGGCGTTGCGTGCGGGACTTCCCACCGCGGCCCTCGGCACACTCAATCCGTCCTCGGCGGCGCGCCGCCGCCCGCATCCCCTGCCCTCCGGCGCGGCCCGACGCGATCGCCGGTAGGAAACGACACGTTCAGCGGCGATTCGCTGCCCCTCCGAGACGGGACCGTGCCGGACACGTAAGCACGTGTGCCGCGCTCGTGACACCCGTCACGGAGCGGGCGGACTCCGGCGTGCCGGTGCTGTCACTGGATCGTCCACCCGATGAACGGAATCGGGGCGGCACGGCGCTGATGGCTTGCTGATGGCTCGCAGGAGCGACAGGGGCCCATGTGACACTGAGCTGCCCAGCTCCCACGACTTCATCGGGCATGCCAGTCTTACGTCAGGCTCACGACAATCGGTACGCGCTTCGCGCGCGCGCCTCGCGCGCAACGCGCCGTTTCACCGGATGGGGCATGCTCGCCGTGCTCTTCACGGCCGCGTGCGGCGGTGCCGGCGACGGCATCACGACTCCCACGCCCGACCCCAATCGTCCGGGCGCGCCGGTGACACTCGAGTCGCCCGCAGCGGATGTCAGCCTGACGGCGGTCGGCGCCAGTAGCCTCATCAGCATCGTCGCCAAGGATGCGCGCGGTATCGTGGTGCCGAATCCCACCGTGTCGTGGTCGAGCGTCGACATCACGGTGGCCGATGTGTCGGGCAGTGGCGCGAGCGCGGTCGTCACGGCGCGCGCGCCGGGGCGCACGATCGTGCGAGCCCGCGTCGGCGTGCTCGTGCAGGACTTCTCGATCACGGTGGTCGGTGCGCGCGGCATCGCGTTGACGCCCTCGGTCGCCGCGATTCGCGCCGGCGATCGTCTCACGCTCACGCCAGTCCTCGACGCTGACAGCGGTGCGCGGGTGGATGTGCGCTACACCACCGAGCAGCCCAACATCGTTTCGGTGGGCCCCACCGGGGAAGTGACCGGCATCGCGCCCGGCAGTGC
>JBDHVK010000106.1:0-14197 GCA_039809645.1 Gemmatimonas sp. | reverse complement strand
AGTGTCCGTGGTAGTCAGTTGCTGTTGCCGGCAATTCCGACCAATCACATAGGGAAATGCGACTGACGCACCTGTAAGCGAATCCTTTACACAGTCCAATGGCTCCCCCCGGCAGATAGACCGCGCGGTCATAGTGCATCCTGAGGTGTCCAATTTTCCTACCTCAGCGGAGCGCGCAGATGCGTCTGGTGTTCGTGCAGCCCAACTACCATGCCGGCGGTGCCGAGATCGCCGGTAATTGGCCCCCGGGATGGGTCGCCTACATTGGCGGCGCGCTCAAGGCGGCCGGCTTCACGGACATCACGTTCGTCGATGCCATGACGAACTACATCGACGATGCGGCACTCGCGCAGAAGTTCCGCGAGCTCAAGCCCGACGCGGTGCTCGCCACGGCGATCACGCCGATGATCTTCCAAGCGCAGCGCACGCTGCAGGTCGCGCGCGAGGTGAACCCCAAGGTCCACACGATCCTCGGCGGCATCCACCCGACGTTCATGTATCAGCAGGTCTTCTCGGAAGCGCCGTGGATTGATTACATCGTGCGCGGCGAAGGCGAAGAGATCATCACCGAGCTGATGCACGCCATTCAGGATGGCACCGTCCTCGAGAAGCGCCGCGAGATCAAGGGCATCGCGTTCGTGGACAACGGCCAGGTGGTCGCCACGCCGGCGCGCCCGGTCATCGCCGATCTCGACTCCCTGACCCCCGACTGGTCGCTGCTCGAGTGGGACAAGTACATCTACATCCCGCTCAACTGCCGAGTGGCCGTCCCGAACTTTGCGCGCGGCTGCCCCTTCACCTGCCGCTTCTGCTCGCAGTGGAAGTTCTGGCGCAAGTACCGCACGCGCGACCCGAAGAAGTTCGTCGACGAGATCGAAACGCTCGTGCGTGAGCACAACGTCGGCTTCTTCATCCTCGCCGACGAAGAGCCCACGATCAACAAGAAGAAGTTCATCGCGCTCTGCGAAGCACTGATCGAGCGCAACCTGCCGGTCACGTGGGGCATCAACACCCGCGTCACCGACATTCTGCGCGACGAGAAGGAACTCCCGCTCTATCGCAAGGCTGGGCTGGTGCACGTCTCGCTCGGCACCGAGGCCGCCGCGCAGCTCAAGCTCGATCGCTTCCGCAAGCAGACCACGCTCGAGCAGAACAAGCGCGCGATCCGGCTGCTCAAGGAAGCCGGAATGATCGCCGAAGCGCAGTTCATCATCGGGCTCGAGAACGAGACGCCCGAAACGATCGAAGAGACGTACAGGTATTCGCAGGACTGGGAGCCGGACATGGCGAACTGGAACATGTACACGCCATGGCCCTTCGCGGAGCTCTTCCAGGAGCTCGGCGATCGCGTCGAAGTGCGCGATTACTCCAAGTACAACTTCGTCACGCCGATCATCCAGCCCGATGCGATGACGCGTGACCAGGTGCTCAAGGGCGTACTGCGCAACTACGCGCGTTTCTACGCCAAGAAGGCGTTCCTGAGCTATCCCTGGCAGAAGGATCCGTTCAAGCGGAAGTACCTGCGCGGCTGCCTGCGGGCGTTCGCCAAGACGACCGTGAGCAAGAAGTTCTACGACCTCGAGCGGCTCAAGTTCAACGGCAGCGGTCTGGAAGCAGACTTCGGCTTTGACGAAGAGCGGGTGTTCACGCGCGAGGAGCTGCAGACGATGTCCGAGGCGCGGCCGGAGCTGGCTGCCGATGTCGATTTTGCGGGAAGTGTGCCGGTCCTGGGGCATGGGGCTCCTCGACCACAAGAAGAGGAAGCTGTCCGTGCCTGCTGAAGTCCTGTTACCTCGCAACGAGCGCCCCGCGTCGCTGTTCTGCCGGGGCGTGATGGAACATGAGCGCGTGCCCACCGTCTCGCAGGCGCTGCTCGCCCGCTATGACGTCCCGGGCCCGCGCTACACGAGCTATCCCGCGGTGCCCGACTGGACGGGGGGGGTGAACGCGTCCAACTGGAACGCCCACCTCGGCACACTCGGGACGACCGACGCGCCGCTCGCCCTGTACGTGCACCTGCCGTTCTGCGCGTCGCGCTGCCTCTACTGCGGCTGCAACGCCACCGTCACCACGCGCGAGGAGATCGTCGAGCGCTATCTCACGCGTCTGCGCAAGGAGCTCGGCATGCTCCAGCAGGCGATGGGCGGCAAGCCCCGGGTGGTGGAGATGCACTGGGGTGGCGGGACGCCCAACTTCCTCGCCAATCGGCAGATCGAGGCCGCGTTCCGCATGCTCGGCGACGTCTTCGCGTTCGATGCGAACACCGAGCATTCGGTGGAGGCCGACCCGCGCCTCGTGTCACGCGAGCAGCTGCGCACGTTCCGCGATCTCGGCTTCAGCCGCATCAGCTACGGCGTGCAGGACCTCGATCCGGTGGTGCAGGAGGCCATCGGCCGCGTCCAGCCCGAGTCGCTCGTGCGTGATGCCGTGGAGATGGCGCGCGAAGAGGGCTTCACCGGCCTCAATCTCGATCTGATCTACGGGCTCCCGCATCAGACCCCGGAGCGCTTCGCGGCCACCATCGAGGGGGCGCTGAGCTTCGATCCCGATCGCGTGGCCTGCTTCGGCTACGCGCATGTGCCCTGGATGCGCGCGCATCAGAAGCGCATCGACGAGTCGGCACTCCCGGTGAGCTGGGAGCGCTTCGCCCTCTTTCAGGGCGCGGTGCGCCGCTTCCTCGAGAGCGGCTACGAGTGGATCGGCATCGACCACTTCGCCAAGGGCGGCGATCCACTCACCCAGGCGTACAACCGTGGCACGCTGGCCCGCAACTTCATGGGCTATACCACTCGCAGCGGTGAGTCGCTGCTGGGCGTGGGGGTGAGCTCGATCTCGGAGGTGAACGGCTGGTTCGTACAGAACGAGCCCGAGCTCGGTGGCTGGCAGCGTGCCATCGACGCCGAGCATCTCCCGGTGGCTCGTGGGCACATCATGACCGATGACGATCGCGTGCGCAGCGCCGCGATCTCGCATCTGATGTGCAACGCCGAGCTGCCCTTCGCCCTCGTGCCCGGCGATGTGAACGCATTGCTCGATCGCTACACCCCATTCGTGGAGGATGGCTTCATCACCATCGAGCCGGACCGGGTCCAGGTGACACCACTCGGTCGCTTCTTCCTCCGCAATCTCGCTTTTGCTCTCGATGCTTATCGTAGCGCGACCGACGGCCCTCGGCGCTTCTCCCGAGCCGTCTGATGCCGACGCGCCGCGGGTTGCCCCGGCGCTGATCGGTCCGAACGCCATCATTCAGGTCGCCAAGGTGCTCAGTGAGCGCCTTGGCGACCAGCGCGCCGACACACTGGTTCGCGAGGCGACCGGATATTCGCTCGACACCCTTCCGGAACACATGGTGCCCGAGGAGGAGCCGCTCGCCCTGACCACGCATGTGATGCGTCGTCTGGGCGAGGCGCCATCCACCGTCATTCTGCACGAGGCCGGCGTGCGCACCGGCGACTATCTGCTGGCCCATCGCATTCCGCGCGTGGCGCAGTGGCTCATTCGCCTCTTGCCCAAACGCGCCGGCCTCTCGCTGCTGCTGCAGTCCATGATGGCGCACGCATGGACCTTTGCCGGTAGCGGCACCTTTACCGTGCGGCGCGTGGGCAAGGAGATCGAGCTCGCCTTTCATGCCTGTGCGATGTGTCGCGGGCTTGCCAGCGACGGACCGGTCTGCGACTTCTACGCCGGGACGTTCGAGCGGCTGGTCACGACGCTGGTCTCACGCACGGCCCGGGTGCGCGAAGTGGAGTGTCACGCCCACGGCGGGCACTGCTGCCGGTTTCTGGTCAGCGACCTGTAGACGGCTCGCGCACGCGCACCTGCCGCAGCAGCGTACTGCCGGCCACCATCGTCTCCATCTGCAGGAAGTCGCGGGTGGCTGTGCTGACCCACACGTAGGCTTCACTCGTGCGGGACAGGGCGAAGCGCACGATGAATGCCTCTTCGCCGAGGATTTGCGCCGTTCCCGTCACGGCCAGGCGATACTCGTGCACACCCGCGTCGGTGTCGTACACGAGAAAGCGCACGCGCAGCCCCTTCTCGAGTGGCAGCGCACGCAGCAGCAAGTCCCAGTTGCCGGAGTCGAACACCGGCAGCTTGAGCGTCGTATCGATCACGGCCGGCACCGCGCCCGGCTGTCCGATGGTCGCCTTGATCTTCTTGCCGATGAAGTCGATGCCGATGCGGCGCTGCGGCTGCTCGGATCGATGGCGCCTGGGGGTGAGCGTCGCGAAGTCGGTCCAGGTGGAGTCGATGACGCGCTGCGTCCCGCGCTCGAGTCGCTGCACACGCACCAGCCGCGCCGCCCCATCCACGGTGTCCACGCTGATCTGATCCTGGATGCGCCCCACATTGAACTCGTCCCCGTCCTTGTAGGCGGTGAGGAGATAACGGGACGTCCCGGTCGTCACTCGCGCGCCGCGCAGCAGCGAATCGCCCGGCATGATCCACCGGCCGGCATTCGTGTCTGCAGGGGTCGTCTGCGCCACGGCGGGCAGTGTCGAAGTCATGCTCAGGACGATCGCCACACGGGACATTCGCCACATCCGCGGGACGGGAAGAGGTCGCATCATTCAATTAACACGCGGTGCTCAATGGTTCGTCAATTGAGCGGACGCTGTTGGACCTGATCTGCGGAGGAGCGGAGCAGCGGGGCAATGGAGAACAGCCCCTCCGTTGCTCGGCTCGTCCGCCCCTCCGCAGTTCAGGCACGGCGACCTATCCCGTGCAACCATTCTCGGGAAAGTCGCGTCGTATTGCGCATGCCACTCCCCTTCGCCTCCCGAATCGGCGCCCTCCTCGCGGCCGCCGTGCTCCTCGGCAGTACCAAAGCCCACGCCCAGGCCGACATTGTCCGCGGCCGCGTGCTCGACGACTCCAGCCGAGCTCTCGTCGGTGCCACGGTCAGCATCACACGGGGGCCCGATCGCCTCGTGCAGCAGGCTCTCACCGACTCCACCGGACGCTACAGCGTGCGGTTCGACCCGGGAACCGGCGACTACCTCGTCCACGTGAGCGCCACGGGCTTTCGCCCCGCCCGGCGCCGCGTCGAGCGCGTCGGAACCGAGCGTGAGCTGGTGGCCGACTTCACCATGGGGCGGGACATGGCGCTGCTGGCGGCCATCAATGTGCGCGCCAAGCGTTCGGTACGCGCCGAAGCCCAGGTCGCCAGCCCCTATCAGCGCGAGGTGGGTGCCGCCGAGGCGTACAGCCAGGGCGTCGAGGGGCGCATCAGCCCCAATCAGGCGGGTAACCTCACCACCATTGCCGGTACCATTCCCGGCGTGACCATGACGCCGGGTGGCCCCTCGATGCTGGGGGCGAGTCCCTCGAGCAATCTCACGACGCTCAACGGCATGGCGCTCCCCGGCGGCTCGCTCCCGCGCGCAGCCAAGGCCGATGTGCGCGTCAGTGGCGCGACCTTCGACGCCACGCGCGGTGGCTTTGCCGGCGCCAACATCGACGTGCGCCTCGGTGCCGGTGACCGCAACTATCAGAACCGCAACGTCTACGCGACGCTCAACGCACCGCAGTTGCAGGCCACCGACGCGGTCGGCCGTTCGCTCGGTCTCACGAATGGCGGCTTCCGCGCCAGCGTCGGTGGTGATGGCGAGGCGATTCGCCGCACGCTCACCTACAACATGGCGCTCGATGTCGCCCATACGGTGAGCGACCCCACCACGCTTGTCGCCGGCAACGCCGACGCGCTCCGGCGCGCCGGCCTGTCGCCCGATTCCGCGCTTCGCGTGCAGCAGGTCGCGAATGCCCTCGGGCTGCCGGTCCTTGGCCGCGGCGTTCCGTCGCAGCGTGTGCAGGACAACATCACCTGGCTGGGCCGATTCGATGACGTGCGCGATACGCTGCGCACGCAGACGCTCACCACGTACTATGGCCGGAGCAGCGAGGGCGCACTCGGCTTTGGCCCCCTCGCCGCGCCGGCCGCGAGCGGGAAGTCGGCGCAGCAAACGCTCGGCGCGCAGTTCCTGCAGAGCCGCTACATGGGCGCTGGTTACTACACGCTCATGCAGAACCGATTGGCAGCGAGCCGCGTGACCGATCGGACCACGCCGTATCTCGGCACGCCCGGTGCGACGGTGCTGGCGCGTTCCTCCTCCGATGCCGCCACGAGTGACGTGGTGGCGCTCTCGCTCGGCGGTAATCCCTTCCTGGCGGTCGATGATACGCGTTGGACCCTGGAAGGCTCCAACGAGATGGTGTGGAATGCGCAGGGACGCACGCATCGCTTCAAGACATCCATCTGGGGTCGGGGCGACGGACTCACGCAGGAGGGCATGCCGAACGCCCTGGGCGCCTACACGTACAACTCCATCGCCGATCTCGCCGCCAATCGGCCCGCGTTCTATTCGCGCACGTTGCAGCAACCCATGCGCGAAGCGACCGCCTACAACGCGGCCGGCGCCTTCGCGCATCAGTGGAACCCCAATCGGTTTTTCAGCCTGCTCTACGGCGCGCGCCTGGAGGGCAGCTGGTTCGGCAGTGCGCCGCCAAAGAATGCCGCCCTCGAGCAGGCGCTTGGCGTGGAGACCGGCGTGGCGCCGTCACGCGTACACCTCTCACCGCGCGCCGGCTTCAGCTACACCTACTCGCGGTCGCGCAGCAACGGCAACGGACAGATGACCACGAACCTGGGCTCCTGGTATCGCAACACCATGGGCATCATCCGCGGTGGCATCGGCGAGTTCCGCGACCTCTACAAGCCCGGCACGCTCGCCGACGCCATGGCCAATGCCGGCCTCGCCGGGAGCACCATTGCGCTGACCTGCGTGGGAGCGGCGGTGCCCGTGCCCGACTGGAATGCGCTCGCCGGCGGCACCGCCAGCGCACCGAGCAGCTGCGCCAACGGCGGCGGCGCCCTCGCCGAGCGCGCCGCAAGCGTGACGCTCGTCGACCCCACCTTCGATGTGCCGCGCAGCTGGCGTGCGGCGCTCGGCTGGGCGGGGAGCGTGAAGAACTTCATGGTGCGCGTGGATGGACTCTCGAGCTACGACCTGAGCCAGCCGAGCACGCTCGACGCCAACTTCAGCAACACGTCACGGTTCACGCTCGCGGGCGAGGGCAATCGCCCCATGTACGTCACGACGGCCGGCATCGACGCCGCCAGTGGTGCCGTGTCGGCGCGTGAGTCCCGCCGCAGCACCGACTACGGGCGCGTGGCGCTTCGCACGAGCGACCTGCGCGGGTACGGCAACCAGCTCACCACCACGATCCAGCCGGAGATCTTCCGCGGCGCGAAGGGCCCGCCGCCGGTCATGTTCCAGGTGGGATACACCATTCAGCAGGTGCGTCAGCAGTTCCGTGGCGCCGATGGCGGCAACTTCGGCGACCCGCTGACCAAGCAGTGGGCGGCCGGTCAGAACGATGCACGCCATGCCTTTGTCGCGCAGGCGGGTGTGGGCATCCCCAAGGTGGGCACGCTCACGATGTTCACGCGCTTCCAGTCGGGCACCCCCTTCACCCCCATCGTGCGGAGTGACATCGACGGGGACGGCCGCGCGAACGATCGCGCCTTCATCCCCAACGCGTCCACCGAGACCGACGCCACCACGCGCGCGCAGATGCAGGCGCTGCTCGCTTCGGCGCCGGCCAACGTGCGCGAGTGCCTCACCGCGCAGATGGGGCAGGTAGCGGCACGGCAGAGCTGCCGCGGCCCGTGGACACAGCAGATGAATCTCATGCTGCAGCCCAGCATCCCGGCCATCGGCCGACACAACATCACCATGAACGTGGTGTTCGAGAATCCGCTCGCCGGGCTCGATCAGCTGCTGCATGGCGCCGACAAGCTGCGCGGGTGGGGGTCGCAGGCACAACCGGATCCCGTGCTGCTGCTCCCGCGGAGCTTTGATGCCCAGGCCCAGCGATTCCGCTACGACGTGAACCCGCGCTTCGGCGATACACGCGCGTTCCGCACGCTCTCCCGCGTCCCGTTCCGCGTGGTGGTGGACTTCTCTGTGGATCTCTCCACGCCCTTCGATCTGCAGACACTCCGTCGGGCCATCGAACCCGTGCGCACCACGGAGAATGGCAAGCGGACCTGGACCCGTCGCAGTGCCGATTCGATCGCCGATCTCTATCTCAGTCGCACGTCGAACATCCACCGCCTGCTGCTCGCCGAAAGCGACTCGCTGTTCCTCACCAAGGATCAGATCAATCAACTGCTCAAGGCCGACAGCGTGTATTCCGCGCGCGTCCGCGGGCTCTATGTGCCGCTCGCGGCGTTCCTTGCCAGTCAACCCGATGGCGCCGCCGGCAAGGCGTCACTCGATACCGTCAAGGCCACGACCAAGCTGTACTGGCCGATCTTCTGGGAGCAGGTCGACCTCGTCATGCCCATCCTGCAGCCGCAGCAACGCCAGCTGGTGCCCTTCGTGGACAACATCAGCCGCGTGACCGCCGAACAGCGCAAGAACAGCCAATGGCAGTTCGGCTACCCCGTGCCGCTGCGACACAATCGCCCCCGCGTTGGTGGCGAGGGCGGCAATCAGAGCATCTCGATCTCACGCGGCAGTTAGCGCCCGTGCGGCGCCGGCGCGCATCGGGGATCCCCCGGTGCGCGCCGTCTGGAACTGCCGCGTGGTGTCGGTGAGCCGCGCCGCCTGCGCGCGCAGTTCCTCGGCACTCGCCGCCCCCTCCTCGGCCGTCGCGGCGACACTCTGCGACGTGGCATCGAGGTCCTGCATGCGCGCGGTCAGCCCGCGCATCTCCTGTTGCTGCCGCGCCGATTCCTCGTGCAAGGAGGCGGCGACGACGTCGACCTGCTCCACCGCGCTCCGCAATGCGGTGAGGGTCTCCTCGACGTTGCTCCGGAGCGTGTCACCATGCGCACTCGCGGCCACCGCCTCGCTCACGAGTGCCGTGGTTTGCCTCGCGGCTTCCGCGCTCCGGAGGGCCAGGTGACGCACCTCCTCCGCCACCACGGCAAAGCCACGACCGGCATCCCCGGCGCGCGCCGCTTCCACGGCCGCATTCAACGCCAGCAGGTTGGTCTGGAACGCGATCTCGTCGATCGTACGCACGATGCGCGAGGTTGCCTGACTGGCCGTGGTGATCGCCGTCATCGCCACCCCCAGTGACTGAGCCGCCTCGTCTCCACGCGACGCGTGATGACGTGCCGCGCCCACCTGGGCGGTGAGGACCGCCGCATTGGCCGCCACCTGGTCGGTGCCGTGGACGAGCTGCGTGAGCGACTCCTCCATCGCGTGCATCGTGTGCGCCTCGGCCTGCGCATGCTCCGCGAGGCTCTCACTCGCCGACGCAATGTGCCGGGACGCCATGTCCACCTGGTCCACCGACGCACGTACCTGTTCCAGCGCCGCGGCGAGCTGGGCGACCGCCTGATTGGCCGCGCGCTTCATGGTGTCGTACGCTCCCACGTAACTGCCGTTCATCGAAACCGTGAGGTCACCGTCGGCCATGCCGACCAGGACCCGCTGCGCTTCACCCAACGGCGTCTCGATGGCGGCCATTGTGCGATTGAGCTGCCCCACCAGCTGCCCATAGTCGCCGTGAAAGCGCGTCGCGTCGGCGCGTTCGGCAAGGTTGCCATTCACGGCCGCATCGGCGAGTGCCCGCGACGAGCGTACGAGATCCACGAGCGTCCGCTGCACGTGCGCCACCGATGCCGTCGTGGCGCGCGCGGCGTCGATCATCCCGTCCACACTGCGTGCCATGATCCCCAGTTCGTCACCGCTCTCGATCGACAGCTTGTCCACCACGCCATCCATGCGGCCTCCGAAGTCGCCGTCGGCCAGGCGACTCAGCGCATGCTGCATGGGCACGAGCAGGGCTTCACGCACCTCCTCCGTGCGCGCCGTGACCCGAAGTGCCACGCGAAGGATGGCCGACCCTGTTCGCCAGGCAATCAGCGCGGCGACGCTCAAGAGGAGGGCGGCCAACCCAACGACGAGGCCCACCAGCAGCCCCGCGGTACGCGCCGCATCGTGCGCGTGCTGCTCGATGGCCCGCAGGCTCTCCAGCTCCAGTGCGCGCCACTGGTTGATCACCGACGACGCGGCGCGAAACCAGGCCGGGGCGGGCACGGCAAGTGCGCGCCCATCGGCGGCGTCGAGTGCCACGGCGCGGTCACGGGCGACCTCGAGGGCGTCGGGCGAGGAGAGCACCGCTTCGGCTCGCGCCACCACATTCGCCGAACCGCTGCGGCGCAAGGCGGCGAGCTCCGCCTCCTGCCCCGCACTCGCGGTGATCCACACACGGTACATCGCGAGCGACGCGAAGTGCTGTTGGGCAAACGCCGAGTTGAGAGCTGCCCGCTCGCGGCCGGTCCATTCCTTGAGGCGCGTGATTGCCTCGAGTTCGCGGAGGGCCGTGCGCGCGTTGGCATCATTCACCGTCCGCCCGGCACGCTCGAGCACATCGATCAGCGCGCCGATGCGGTCAGAATAGGTGGCGAGCAGTTCGGTCGGTGCGATGGTGTAGCGATCCACCGCCGCGCGCGTCTTGGCGAGGGTCGCGAGCGATTGCATGACGGCGCGGGTAGTGTCCACCACGGCGAGAGCACCCGCCGCGTCGAGGGCGGCGCCAAGCGCCCGGGCCGCGCTGTCCACTCGGCCGCGCTGCACGGGCAGTTCCGCAGTGAACGTGCGCCCGTGACTCGCCACGAGCCCCGCGGACATGCCACGCTCCGCCTGCAGTTCGTGTACAAGGCCGGTCGAGGCCGCGACGACCGTGGCGAGACGCTCCAGCGACTGCTGTTCGTGCCACCGCTTCACTTCGACCATGGCGAGGGCCACCGCGAACAGCGTGGCGACGAGCATTGGCAAACCGGAGCTGATCCGGAGCTTGCCGCGAATTCCAAGAGAGACCGACATGACGTCTATCGAAAGGACCGCTCTCGCCTGACGTCATCTCCGTGGATGGCGCAGGCGACCCGCGGCGGTCGCTCTCTGCAAGGAGAGTGTCGGATACCAGTATCGGTGCCGATCAGCCGCGACTCAAACCACCTCGAGGTGCGATTCGCAACGCTACCGATTCGTCGGGGAACGTCGTGGCCCTGTCCACACCACGATGCTCCCGCATCCGCTCAGGAAGTCCATGTACTGCGGCGGCCCGAATGCGCCCGCGTACACCTCGATGGCCGCAATCTGATTGCCGGTGATGTAGCTCTCCGCCGAGCCATCATTTGGCATCACCACGTTGTCGATGTACAGTCGTGGCACGCAGCGCGTGCCCATGCCGGTCGCGCGCATCGTGGCGACGTAGCCGTAGTCGGCACGCTCGAGTCGCAGCGACGGGAAGCGCATCAGCACATCACTGAACCAGAGTGGCTGCAGCTTCTCGAGCTGCTCCGGCCCCAGGAAACGCCCGAATCCGGCCTTCGCCCGTTCTTCAAATCCGGCGAGATTGGACGTCGGATTGTTCGGCATCCTTGAACGAATGCGAAACGTGTCGAGCGCGACGAATCGGGACATGGTATAGGACACGACACTGCTGTCGTCTCGCAGCACGTCGACCGCTCGGGTCAGTGGGTCGTATCCCACGGCGCGCACATCGAGATTCCAGGTGCCATTCGGCAAGTCGGCCATGGCGAATCGTCCCTCGGCATCGGTACGCACCTGCACGCCGGCATCGCGCACGGCCACCTGCGCATCGGCAAGCGGCGCACCCGTCGCGCCGAGCAGGCGCCCGCGCAGCAAGCCATCACCGCGCTTCACCGTCAGCGAATCGGTACCGAATCCCGTGCTGTCGAGTACCGCCGCGTTCACCGGGACGCGCACGGTGCGCGACGCGCCGACGTACAGGTCGCGCTGCTGGATGCCGTCATACGGCATCTGCAGATCGATCACGCCGGTGGAGTCGGTGCCATGCGCTGCCGACACGCGCACCAGGCCGCCGGCCGGGATGCCGCAGGCGAGAAAGCGGCCGTCGGGACCGCTCGCGGTCGATCGCGTTTCGCGCGTGCGCACGAAACCCTTCCCCGTGATCGTGAGCTCGAGCCACTCCACGTGAATGGTGCCCACCACCGGCGCGCGATCGGGACCAGCGGAGCGCAGGGTACCCACCAGATAGCCCGACGTGTCCTGCGCCAACGCCTCTTCGCCGCACAACAATCGTGCGAGGCGACGCGCCTCGGGGACCGCGACCACGACCGGCACGTCCGCCCCCGGCGCCACCTCGACCGTCGCGCGAATCTGATCGAGCCCCAGCGAATCGAGCCGCGGATGCAGTGCCGCGATGGCCCAGCTGCCGGACGCGACAGCGGCCAGGGTGAACCGCCCGACCGAATCAGTCGTCGCACTGCGCGACGTCGCCGGGTTCGCCACGTTCACCGCCTGCACCACCGCGCCCACCAGCGGTCGCATCGCCACGCTGTCGAACACCACGCCATTCACGCGGCCCGTTTGCGCCCACGCGACCTGCGGCAAGAGCAGGGCCGAGGCAGCCAGCGCTCGCATCATTCGTCCCATCCCGCCCTCGCCGGAAGAAGCACACCACCCGCTGTCCACTATGGGTGGACAGCGGGTGGTCGTCAATCGTTGCTGCCGTCGGGCGCGCTGAGAGCCGCGCCCCCGCGTGACTCAGTACTTGTAGTGCGAGGCCTTGTACGGGCCGTCCACGGGCACGCCAATGTAGCTGGCCTGGTCGGGCGTCAGCTGCGTGAGCTTCACGCCCAGCTTGTCGAGGTGCAGGCGCGCCACCTTCTCGTCGAGATGCTTCGGCAGCGTGTACACCTTCTTCTCGTAGCTCTCGGCGCGGGCGTGCAGTTCGAGCTGCGCCAGCACCTGGTTCGAGAAGCTCGCACTCATCACGAAGCTCGGATGACCCGTCGCGCAGCCGAGATTCATGAGACGGCCTTCGGCGAGCACGAGGATCGAGCGGCCGTTCGGCAGCACGAACTCATCGTACTGCGGCTTGATGTTGATGCGCTTCATCCCTTCGACCTTCTTGAGACCGGCCATGTCGATCTCGTTGTCGAAGTGACCGATGTTGCTCACGATCGCCTTGTCCTTCATGCGGCTCATGTGCTCAACGGTGATGACGTTCTTGTTCCCCGTCGCCGACACGAAGATGTCCGCCTGATCGACGATGTCTTCGAGCGTCGTGACCTGGTAACCCTCGAGCGCTGCCTGCAGCGCGCAGATCGGATCGATTTCGGTGATCACCACGCGCGCACCCTGCCCCTTGAGCGCCTGCGCACACCCCTTGCCCACGTCGCCATAGCCGAGCACGACCACGATCTTGCCGGCGAGCATCACGTCCGTCGCGCGGTTCAGGCCATCGACGACCGAGTGACGGCAGCCGTAGAGGTTGTCGAACTTGGACTTGGTGACCGCGTCGTTCACGTTGATGGCCGGGAACGCGAGCGTGCCTGCCTTCTCCATCTCGTACAGGCGATGCACGCCCGTCGTCGTCTCTTCCGACACGCCGCGGATCCCCGCGAGCACCTTCGTCCAGCGGCCCGGATGCTTCTGCTGCTCGGCGCGCAGCAGATCGAGAATCACGCCCCACTCTTCCGGCTCGTTGTCGCTGTCGAACGCCGGCACGGCGCCCGCCCTTTCGAAGTCGGCACCACGGTGCACGAGCAGCGTGGCGTCGCCGCCGTCATCAAGCAGGAGGTTCGGGCCGGTGCCATCGGGCCACATCAGCGCCTGCTCCGTGCACCACCAGTATTCCTCGAGCGTCTCCCCCTTCCACGCGAACACCGGCGTGCCGCGCGGATGCTCCGTCGTGCCATCGGGGCCGACGGCCACCGCGGCGGCGGCGTGATCCTGCGTCGAGAAGATGTTGCACGACACCCAGCGTACATCGGCGCCAAGCGCCACGAGCGTCTCGATGAGCACGGCCGTCTGCACGGTCATGTGCAGCGAACCCATGATCTTCGCCCCCTTGAGCGGCTGCGACGCGCCATACTCCGCGCGCAGCGCCATGAGCCCCGGCATCTCCTGCTCGGCGAGGCGAATTTCCTTGCGCCCCCACTCGGCCAGCGCGAGGTCGCGCACGGCAAAGGCAGGGCGATCGAGCGACGTCAGGAGGGAGACGCCGTGTTCAGTCATGACGCTGGTGGACATGGAGTGTTCGTAGGGTTTGGGGTGTTCAACCGATCAGTGGTGGGTTTCGAGTTTTTGGTCGTGGGTTGTGGGTACCCGTCACCCAACACCTAAAGCTCGAAACCCTGAACTGATCGGTTGTCGTTCTACATCGTCAGCTGACAATCATTACGGGC
>JBDHVK010000105.1:0-14308 GCA_039809645.1 Gemmatimonas sp. | reverse complement strand
TCGGAGAGTCGACGGATCTGGTTCGTGGGCAGGGCGATGCGGCGGGTCTCACCACTGGCCGCACCGGCACCGGTCTCATAGTGCAGCACGAGGCGATAGATCGCCTGCGGCCGCTGCGGCGTGTTGAAGTACTCGTTGGGGAAGCTGTAGAGCGTATCGTTCGCCGGGTTGGCGAACGGCTGCGCGAGGCCGGCGCGCGCAAAGGGCTGCAGCGACGGGAAGATGAGGAACTGATCGCGGATGATCGGATCCTGCGTGCGCTCGGAGAACACCGATCGGACGTTCGGGTCATTCGCGCGCGGCCACACCCGGTTCTCGATGTCGAGCAGCGCCGGATTCGCGGCCTGCGCCACCCCGAAGAGGCGGAGATACGTTTCGCCACGCGACGGGTCGAGTGGCTTTTCCTGATCGCCCGAGGTGCCGGTCACGATGCGCAGCCCCAGCGACTCGCGCACGAGATCTTCGCCGCCCAGGCGATAGACCGACTTGATCTCGCGCAGGAAGTAGCCGGCATTGGCCGGCTGCAGCTCCGGCTCCCAGAGGAGATTGGCGTACTGCGGCGCCGTCGTGAACTCGAAGTCGGGCGTGCCGCCGGTGTTCTCATTGCGCCCGGGCACGCCGCCGGTGTTCACCTCGTACGCCACCGCGAGGCGTTCCCGCCCCTCGATGAGCGGCTGGACGAGCACGATCCAGAGCAGGGTGGGATCGACGTAGTAGTCCACCCCCTCCCGCAGCACTTCGTAGGTCTGCCGCGCGCTGTTGCGTGCGCCGCGTACACTGAGCTGTGGCCCCCGCGGATTCTGGTTGGCCGCCGTGATATCGCGGCGATAGACCACGAGTCGCACGGGGCGCAGCGAATCGGGAAGCGCCGCGGCGAGCTGGCGCAGCCGGGCGCGGTTCAGGATGTCGATGTTGGGAAACCCGCCGAGGAGGCGCGGGTCAATGGTGAAGAAGAACCGCCGCGGCTCGATCTGCATGTCCTCGAGGACACGCGTCTCCTGCTGGGTGGTCTGGCCGCCCACCGTGTAGATGTTGTCTCGGTAGACCTTGCCCTGCTGACGGGCCACCACGCCGCTGAAGCGCATCGGCCCCCACTTTCCTTCGGCCTGGACGCCGTAGTTGCCGGCCGGGATTCCGGCCGTGAGGAACTGCGAGTTGGGGGTGACGAAGCTCACGTTGCCGACCTGCACCGACTGCAGCCACGACTCGGGCTTGCCCCGATAGCGGAGGCCGATCGTGTTGTTGGCCGAGAACTCGTTCTGGGAGCGGTAGTCGACGTCGACGCTCAGCCGCTCGCCCACCGTGCCTTTGGAGGTGAGGTCGAACTGCACATCGAAGTTGGGGTTCCAGATGCCGTTGCAGTTGTTCCCGAGCAGCGTGCGCTGGGACGCGGTGCAGCGATCGTTCCCGAACCGCTCCATCTTGGACTCGAGGCGGGCGTTGAGGCGGAGCCCGAGCGAGTCTCCCAGCAGATCGTGGGCGGCATTGGCGGCCGCGTTGGCCGCCGTCGGGTTGACGGGAGCCAGCGGGACGAGCGGCGCCGGCCGGGCCGTCGAGTCTCGGCGCGCCGTCGAATCGCGGCGAACGGAGTCACGGCGCGCCGTGGTGTCACGGGGCGGGCCCGCCTGGGCCGCGAGGGGGCGTCCGAGCGCGATCAGCCCCACGAGGAGCCCAAGACCCACCGCCGCCGCGCTCCGGCCCCTGCCCCTGGACCCTCCGGACCTCAGCCTGCGCACCGAACTCCGGTCGTGGGGTACCAGCGGCCGCCCCCATTGTGACACAGGCGCCGCGGTACGGTCTCGAACTGCGAGCGCCACCGAACAGAGACTTGCGGTGCGCCCTTGATAAAGCGGGTAGTCACCGGGGAATTTACGTCGTGAAGCTCCTTACCCGCTATGTCATCCGCGAGCACGTCGGGCCGCTGATATTCAGTCTGTCGGCCATGACGTCCCTGCTCATGCTGCAATACGTCGCGCGCCAGCTGGCCAATCTGGCCGGCAAGGGGCTCCCCTGGGGCGCGATCGGTCGCTTCTTCGTGCTGTCACTGCCCTTCACCGTGGCAATGACGATGCCGATGGCGGTGCTCATGGCCACCCTCTACGCCTTCGGGCGCATGGCCGCCGAGCATGAGATCACGGCCCTCAAGGCGAGCGGCGTGCGGGTGCGTAGCCTCATGATGCCGGTGCTCGCCTGTGCCCTGCTCCTGTCGCTTGGCATGGTGTGGTTCAACGACCAGGTGCTCCCGGCGTCCAACCACAAGCTGCGCATTCTGCAGGGGGACATCGGCCGCACCAAGCCGACGCTCGCGCTCAAGGATCAGGTGCTCAATCCGCTGAGCGAGCAGTTCTTCATGCGGGTGGCGCGTACCGATGCCGCCACCAACCGCATGTGGGACGTGACCATCTACGACCTGCGCAAGGGGAACGAGCGCAAGACGATCTACGCCGACAGCGGTGTGTTCTCGGTGGCGCGCAACGGGCAGGACCTGCAGATGCAGCTGTACAACGGCTATGTGCAGGAGTTCACGCGCGGCGACATGCGCCGCCTGCAGCGCACCTACTTCATCAGCCAGACGGTGAAGGTCGGCGGCATCACGCAGGGATTCCAGACCACCAAGACCGACGGCTTCAAGGGCGACCGCGAAATGAGCGTGTGCGAGATGCACGCCCGCTATCGCGGCGACGCGGCCGAGTTCCACCGCATTCGCGACGAGTACGTGAGCTACGCCTTCCGCCTCGTCAAGAAAGGCACCCCGGTGATCGCGCCGCGCGACCGGCCGGCGGCCGATCCGCTGGCCGCGTTCTACTGCGACAAGTTCCTGGGGCGCGCCGAGAAGCTGCTGCTCCCCAAGAAGGCGGGAGCGCAGGAACAGCCACCGGTGCAGCAGCCACCGGTGCAACCGCCACCGGTGCAGCAGCCGCCGGTGCAGCCGGTGCCGGTGGACACGCACGCCGTGACACCGGTCCTGAACGTGGATTCGATTCGGCAGGACTCGATTCGCCGCGTGGATTCCATCCGCGTGGACTCCATGCAGAAGGCGATGGCGAAGCCGGTACCGATCGATACGATCGGCATGCTCAAGGGCGCCATTGCCGGTTCCCGTGTGCAGCTGCTCGCCTCACGTGAAGGACTCGACAATCTCGCGGTGGAGATTCACAAGAAGTTCGCGCTCAGCTTTGCCTGCCTCGTGTTCGTGCTCTTTGGGCCCCCGATCGCGCTGCGCTTCCCGCGCGGCGGCGTGGGGGTCACCATCGGCGTGAGCATCGGCGTGTTCGGCCTCTACTACGTATGCCTCATGGGCGGCGAATCGCTCGCCGACAAGGGCATGCTGCCGGCCTGGTTCGCGATGTGGATTGCCAATATCGTCTTCAGCGTCGCCGGCATTCTGCTGCTCTGGGGACTGGAGAGCACGACCGACACGTCGCGCGGTGGAGGGCTCAAGGATCGCTTCGATGATTGGCGCACCTCGCGCCGCCTGCGTCGCGAAGCGCGCGCCGAAGCGCGCGCCGGGGCCCGCGCGTGAGCCGTCGCCTCATTACGCCACTCGATCGGTACATCGCCGGCGAATTCACCCGGATTTTCGGGATCACGATCCTCGGCTTTCCCGTCCTGGTCTTCGTGATCGATCTGGTCGACAACCTCCGCAAGTACACCGAGCGCAAGCTGCCCATCCGCGATGTGGCGCTGAGCTACCTGTACTGGATTCCGGACACGCTGTTCATGGTGCTGCCGGCGGCGGTGCTGTTCGCCACGGTGTTCTCCATCGGCACGTTCACACGCTACTCCGAGATCACCGCCGCCAAAGCCTCCGGCATCAGCTTCTACCGGTTCGTGGCGCCGATCATCGTCATGGCGACGCTCGCCCTCGGGCTCGACCTCGTGTTCGCCGAGATCTCGCCGCCGGCCAACGCCATCCGCCTCAAGCTCATCGAGGGCAAGAACAGCGCGCGCGACAGCGATCGTTACAATTTCGCCTTCGCCAGCGACCGGGGGCGCGTCTACCGTATCTACACGCTGCAGCTCAAGCCCAAGCTCATCGAGAACATCGAGATCGAGAAGCGGGCGTCCACGAAGCAGCCGGGCTCGCTGATTGCCGCGGCCACCGCCGAGTGGCACGATGCGCGCGGTTGGACGTTGAAGAAAGGGGTGATGCACGTGACCCCGAGCCCGACGACGGACTTTTCCTTCAGCTTCGATTCCTTGCGCGACAGGAACTTCCACGAATCCCCCCGCGACCTGCGCGCCAGCGAGCGCGAGCCGGCGGAAATGCGCTTCGTCGAGCTCAGCCGGTACATCCGGACGCTCGAACGGTCGGGCGCCGATGTGAACCAGCTCAAGGTCGAGCGGATGCTCAAGCTGGCCATTCCGGTCACCTGCCTGATCATTGCGCTCTTCGGCGCCCCCCTGGCCACCAGCTCCCAGCGCGGCGGGGCCGCCTATGGCATCGCGGTGAGTCTCGCGACCACCGTGCTCTTTCTGGTCCTCATCCAATTGACGAAGGCTATCGGCGGGAAGGGGCTGATGCCGCCAGATTACGCGGCATGGATGCCGAATCTCGTGGTGGGACTGTTCGCCCTGGTGCTGCTCTTCCGGGTGCGCACCTGATATGCGTGGGACTTTCGTGACGGCCCGCTGATGCTCGGCATCGACATGGTGGTCCGTCTCGCCGAACGGCGGACCGGTGGGATTCTGCGCGCGCTCGGCAAGCGCGGCTACTTTGCGCGCGACATCGTGCGCGGGCTGCGCGACCCGGGCACCTGGGTGCCGGAGACGCTCCGGCAGATGAAGAACATCGGCGTGGACTCGGTCCCGCTCGCCGTCATCGTCGCCGCGTTCCTCGGCGGCGTGACGGCGTTCCAGACACGGTACCAGCTCTTCCCCGGTGTGCAGCTTTCGGTGGTCGGCCTCATCTCACGCCAGTCCATCGTGCTCGAGTTGGGGCCCCTGCTCACCGCACTCGTGCTGACCGGCCGGGTGGGCGCGCGCATGACGGCCGAAATCGGCACGATGCGCGTGACCGAGCAGATCGATGCGCTCGAAACGCTGAGCTTCGATCCGGTGGCATACCTCGCCCTGCCCCGCTTCATTGCCGGCGTGGTGATGCTGCCGACGCTCACGATACTGGCCAACGCGACGGCCATCTTCAGCGCGTGGGCCATCCTGGTCACGGCCACCGACGTGCGGACGGCCGACTTCATGAGCGGCCTGCGCCTCAGCTTCAGCGGGTTCCAGGTCGTGTACTCGCTCATCAAGGCGACGCTCTTCGGCGCCGCCATTTCGTTCGTCTGCTCGTACGAAGGCTATGTGACGGAAGCCGGCGCCGAAGGCGTTGGCCGTTCGACGGCACTCGCGGTGGTTCTGGCCTCGGTGTCGATTCTCGTGCTGGACGCCATCGTGGCGGCGGTCCTCGCGCCCTTCATTCAGGCCTGATCGCCTCCCCGCATTCATTCTGCCATGTCTAGAACTCGACGCGACGAACTCCTCGTCGGCCTGCTGCTGCTGGTGGCCGTGGTCCTTGCCCTCGGCGGGACCATCTGGATTGCCCGCGGCGGTCTCGCGCGCGGCTATCCGCTCTATGCGCGCTTCCCGTGGGGCGCCGGCCTCAAGCAAGGCCAGCCCGTGCTGCTCGCCGGCGTCCAGGTGGGCTTCGTGGACCAGGTCGAACTGATCCCCGACGGCACGATCGCCGTGAAGCTCCAGGTGCAGCAGCAGTACAAGATCCCCGCCGGCACGACCGCCAGTGTCGAAGCGAACGGCATCTTCGGCGATCAGCTGGTGGCGCTGACGCCGATCAAGGGCTCGACCGGCTTCATCCCCGCCGGCGACACCGTGAACACCGGCGCCGGCTCCCCCGGCATGGCGGCGCTGCTCGAGAAGGGCGACTCGATCGCGATCAACGTGCGCGCACTCACCAGCGAAGCGCGCGGGCAGTTCGTCGACAGCGGCGGCATCAAGGAGGTGCGCAAGACGCTCGCCGATCTGACCAAGCTCGTGGCGCAGCTCTCGGCGGTCACCGCCGAGCAGTCGAAGCAGCTGACGATGACGCAGCAGCAGGTGCGGAAGACGCTGGCCAGCGTGGACTCGTCGAAGGTGGACTCGACGATCATGAACCTGCGCGCCACGTCGGCGTCGTTCGAGAAGCTGGCCTCCGAACTGCGGGTGACGAATACGAAAGTTCAGGGGATCACGGACAAGCTGACCAACGGCAACGGCACCGCGGGGAAACTGATGAATGACCCGGCGGTGTACGCGCGGGTGGATACGCTGCTGCTGCGGTTGGATTCGCTGGCGATGGATATCAAGAAGAATCCGAGGAAGTACATCAATCTGAAGATCTTCTGAGGAAAGGATGGGGCGGCGCTGAAAGCGCCGCCCTTTTCATTTGGTGAACCCCTCAGAGTTCGAGGGGGAAGGATCTGAAGGGGGGAGGGGTCAAGGACTTGGTGCGGGAGAATGATTGGGCGCGCGTTCGAATGATGACACACATCCGTGAGGACAGTGAAATGCTTCGGCATGCAAGATCCTGAAAACCTCACCGTCTATCGCCGCTCGATCGCTTACGCGGTTCGATGTACTCGCCTGACGCGGCGGCTGCGCGCGCGCGAAGCGCCCGGGATGGCGTCGCAGCTGGCGCGCGCCTCCTGCTCAGTGCCGGCGAACATCGCAGAGGGCGTTGGTCAGCCATCGTCCGCTGTCTGCGCGAAGCATCTCGGGATCGCTATCGGGAGCCTCAATGAGTGCGACACGCACTTACGCATACTGAGCGAGCTCTCTTCATCGATCGGCGATGTCTCCTACTTGTTGGAGGAGAGCAAGCACCTTCGCCGAATGCTGCTCGCACTTCGCGCGCATTATCTCGATCAGGGGAAGAGTGGTCCCTCGACGCCTTCCCCCTCCACCCCCTCCCCCCTCGATCCCTAGGCGGTGAAGGAAGCTACGCGGGAGGGGTTCCCCCCAAGAGAAAGGGGCGGCGCCAGCGGCGCCGCCCCCGTCCGATTTTCAACCGCCTTTCAGCTCAGAACGACACCCTCAGCGACGTCTGAATCTGATAGAACTGACTCGCACTCGCCCCCGAGAAGAAGCGGATGAAGCCCGGGTCGAACGTCGCCACCGGCACCTGCGTCGCCGGGTCGGCGTTGGTCATCGCCTGCACCTGCATCAGCGTCAGGTTGGCGTTGCCCGTCGCCGAGCGGAACTGACCCCACTTGCTGTTCAGGAAGTTGGCGAAGTTGAAGATCTCGACGCGCGCCGTGAAGCGCTCGCCGCGGATCTGCGGCAGCTGCTGTTCGATGGTCAGGTCGACGCGGTCGAACATCGGGTTGCGGCAGCTGTTGCGCTTCATGAGCTGGCCGCGCTGGTTCGCCATGCAGGGGTAGTCGGCGATGAACTTGTCGAGCGCCGCCGCCTGCTGCGCAGCCGTGTACGCCACACCGCTGATCGTCGTGTTCTGGAACGGCTGCTTCGGATCGCTCGGGCCCGTCGGGATGTAGATCGGGTCGTTCGCGTTCGAGCCGTCGCCGTTCATGTCGCCACGGCCGCCGTTGCCGCCGTAGACGAAGGTGAAGGGCGTGCCTGACTGACGGTTGAAGTACATCGTGACCGACGTCGGGTTCTTCTTCCACGGCGCCGTGTAGGTGCCGTTGAACATGATGCGATGCGGCTGGTCGAAGATGCTCGGGCCGAGATCCTTGTTCGTCTGCACGCCCGAGTACACGCGGCCGAACTGCCAGTTCGAAAGCGCCACCGAACTCGTGAGGTCGGTGACCGAGAAGGCGCGGCTGTACGTGTAGGCGAGGGCGCCCTCGAAGGCGCGGCTGAAGCGCTTCCGCAGCTGGCCCGTGCCGCTGTACGAGTAGTCCTTGGACTGGTTCGACAGCTGGATCACGTTCGAGCCGTACACCGGGAAGAGCGGCGCCACCGTCGGCACACCGGTCGCCGCGAAGTTGGCGAACACCGTGCGGCCCTGGGCGTCGATGCGACCGGTCTGCGGGATGTTGATGTTGTTGTAGAAGAAGTTGTTGATGCTCTTCGAGTACAACCCTTCGAACGTCGCCACGACTTCACCCGGCAACTTGCGATCGAAGCCGAGCGTCGCGCGGAGCAGCTGCGGGAACTTGAGGTTCGGATCGGCCACGTTCACCGTGCCGAGGAACGTGCCGTCGTCGAGCGAGCGCCCGGCCGTGCCGTTCGTCTTGGCGCCGCAACCACGCGGCGCCACCGGCGTCGGCGTGAACGCCGGCGACGTGCCATTGGTGGCCGAGACGCCGCCGCCGCAGGTGATCTGCGCGAGGCCGACGCCCGTGTTCTGGTACTGATTCGACATCCACACGTACGCCGGGATGCCCTGGAAGAGGCCCACGCCACCACGGAGCTGGTTCGTCTGGTCGCCCGTGACGTCCCAGTTGAAGCCGATACGCGGCGAGATCTGCCACTTGCCACTCGGCAGCTCCGACGTGTTCACGCCGAAGTCGCGCAGCACGGACGACGACGACGACGGCTTGTCGAAGAAGTACGGCGCGTCGAAGCGGATGCCGTAGGTGGTGGTGAAGCGCGGCGTCACGCGCCACTGGTCCTGCGCGTACACGGCGAACTGTCCGGCCTTGAAGTTGGCGGCCACGTCCCCGCCCAGACCGCCAGACCCGGCGAAGCTGGCCGCCTGGCGGCCCGCGACGAAGTCGGCGAGGGTGTTGAAGGTCCAGTTGCCGTACGAGTTCTGGAGGAAGGCGTTGTAGGCCTTGTAGATCTCGTTGCGCGTGCCGACCGCCACGATGTGGTTGCCGAGCGGCATCGTGAAGTTGTTCGCGATCTCGTAGAGATCCTCGTCGAGCTGGTTGCCCTGCGAGCTGTTCTCGGTGCCGGCGCGGAAGGCCACACCCGAGCCCGTGCCGCCGATGTTCTGCACGAGAATCTGCGGGGCGATCACGCTGGGGGCGCGCTTGAAGCGCGTCCGCGTGGCGCCGGCCGTGAACTCGTTCGAGAAGCCGTTGGCGAAGTTGGTGAAGACCTGCATCACCGTCTGGTTCGACTTCTCGGTGCGGCGGAACTGATTCGACGTGAAGTTGAACGTACCGAGCGAGCGGGAGAAATCGTCCTGCTGCTGGTCATTGTAGATGTTGCGGAGCACCACGCGGGTGTTGCCGCTCACCTGCCAGTCGAGACGGGCGAAGGTGTTGAGCAGCGGATTCTCCACCGACACGAGTCCGGGGCTGCCGGCCGCGATGCCGTAGCTCGAGAGCTTGGTGGTGAAGGAGTCGACCTGAGCCTGGGTGAGCTTGGCCGTGGCCGACGTGCTGTTCGCGATGCCGTTCGGCAGCGACGGATCGAAGTACGGGCCCGCCACCGGATTCAGGTTCTGGCTCGTCTCCACCGTGGCGAAGAAGCGGAGCTTGTCCTTGATCAGCGGGCCACCCACCGACGCGCCCAGCTGACGGCGCGTGAAGGGGCGGGTGCGGAGGAAGTTCGTGTCGCGGGCCATCTGCTGGTCGCGATACGTGATGAAGGCCGATCCCTTCCACGTGTTCGAACCCGACTGCGTCACCGCATTGACGAGGGCGCCGGTGAAGTTGCCCTGGCGCACGTCGTACGGCGAGATCAGGACCTGGAACTCCTTGATGGCGTCGAGCGGCAGCGCGCGGCCGTTCACCTGCGCACCGACCGTCGCCGACGACCCGAGACCGAAGCGGTTCGCGAGGGAGACACCGTCGATCTGGATGTTGTTGAAGCGGTTGTTCTGACCGGCGGCCGAGATGTTGCCGCTGCTGTTGACGTTCACCTGCGGGTTCATGCGGGCGAGGTCGGTCACGTCACGGTTGAGCGTCGGCAGGCGACGCACGAGCGTGTCGGTGATGACCGTCTGCGCACCCTGACGGGTCGGCGCAAATTCGGCCGCTGCCGCCGCGGCGCGCGTGGTGAGCGCCTGCAGCTGGACCGCGGCTTCCTTGAGCTCGAAGTCCACCGTGGCCGTCTGCGTGAGGCTCACGACGATGTTCTCGCGGGTCTCGGGCGCAAAGCCAAGACGGCGCACCGACACCGTGTAGGTGCCGACTTCGAGGTTGGTGATGAAGTAGCGACCATTCTCCCGGGTCGTGCCCGAGGCGCGGCTGCCATTCGTGACGTTGCGAACTTCGATGACGGCAGCGCCAACCGGACCCTTCTTCGAGTCGATGACCGAGCCGCCGATGGCGCCGGTCGTGGTACCCTGGGCCAGGGCCCGGGAGGCTGGCAGTGCCGACAGGCTCAGGGCGGCCAGAGCCGCGCCCAGCCAACGCATCATGCGCATAGCGAGGAATCCGTCTGAGGGAGGGGAATCGCTCCCGGGCGGAGGGAGCGGAAGTCCGCCCGCGGGAGTAGCGAAAAGCTAGGCCGCGACCGGGAGCGATTCAAGGAAAATTCGGTCACGGGAAGGCCGTCCGTCTGGTCCCCCAACAGTCCGAAACGCCGCGAGGGTCACTCGCGCCGCCCGAAGGCGGCGTGGGTGACCCTCGCCGGCCCTCCCGAAGGAGGGCCGAACCGATCCTCTCGACTCAGTTGAACGTGTAGCGCAGACCGAGCTGCATGCGCCACGTGTCGCCCGTGTTCACGCCCGCGGTGTGCTGGAACGTCTTGGCCAGCAGGTCCTGCCCGAGGTTGCGAAGACGATACGACAGGGCCCCGTTGGCGTCCGCGCCGAGCGGAATGAGCGGCGTGTTGGACGTCGCACGCCAGCCCGAGCCCCACTTCTTGTTGATCATGTTGTCGACGTTCAGGATGTCGAGACGCATCGAGATCGTGTTCTTCTGACCGGCCACGTTCCGGAACAGCTCCTGGGTGATCCCCAGGTCGGTGCGGAAGTTGACCGGGAGGAAGAGCCCGTTGCGCTGCGCGTACTGGCCGCGGCGCGTCTTGAGGTACGGATCCTGATTGATGTACGCCTCCCACGCCGCTGCCTGATCGGCCGCGGTGAAGGTCTTCGTGGCCGTGGCGCAGTTGGTGAGCACACTGCCCGAGGCGTTCACGCAGTACTGCACGAAGTTCATCTCCGAGGCGTTCTTCGGCACGTAGATGAGATCGTTCGCCGTCGCGCCGTCGCCGTTGGCGTCGGTCGAGAACAGGTAGCTCGTGACGCCACCCGTGGCGCCCTGCATGAACAGGCCGACGGTCGTCGCGCCCATCTTGAAGTACTCGTGGCGGTACGACAGCGCGAGGAAGAAGCGCTTGCCCGGCGTGTAATCCGAATAGCCGAGGCCCGGGTTGTTCGGATCGCTCGGCGTGCCGTTGGCGGTCCAGTTGGTCGCCGCCGTCGAACCCGGATCGAACGAGTTCTTGGCGATGCCGTACGAGTACGCCGTCTTGGCGACGAAGCCGCTGGTGAACGTCTTCGTGAGCGACAGGGCGTAGTTGAAGTTGTAGCCGTTCGTCGCGTTGCTGATGACGTAGTTCGCCGTGACGTTGCTGTTGAGGCGGTTCGACGTCCAGCGCATGCGCTGGTCGGCGCCAGTGTACTTGGTCTGCGCCGCCGGCAGGTTGGCGTTGATGTAGTACGGGCCGTTGATCTCGCGGCCGTAGATCGCTTCCGCCGTGGCGATGATGTTCCACGGCAGCTTGCGGTCCACCCCGAGCGTCGAACGCCACTGCTGCGCAAACGTGTAGTCGGGCGAGGTCACGTTGAGCTCGTACGAGGCGGCCGGCGCGCCGGTCACGTTCGTCGGCTTGTAGGCATCCACGTTCGGCGTGAACGGACGGGCCGTGGTGTTCGACAGCTGATCGAAGCCCGTGAGCACGCCGGTGTTGCCGACCTGGTTCGAGACCCACACGTACGGCGGCGTGCCCGAGAAGATGCCGGTACCACCACGCAGGATCGTCGTGCGGTCGCCGGTGATATCCCAGTTGAAGCCGACGCGCGGCGAGATCAGCACGTTTGCGTTGGGCATCTTGCCCGTGTTGTACTTCACGGGGTTGCCATCCCGATCGCGGAACGTGAGCTGGTTGGCCAGCGCGTTGTTGTACGCCGTGTTCTTGAACACCGGCAGGTCGAAGCGCGCGCCCAGATTTACCTTGAGCGTGCGGGTCGGACGCCACTCGTCCTGCAGATAGCCGCCGTACGTGTACACCTCGAGCGGCTGCACCGGCTCGGTGTTGCCCGGGATGTTGTTGTAACGCACCTGGTAGGTGCGCAACGTGACCGGGGCGGTGGTGCGGTTCGGGTTGGTCAGGTAGCCATTCGCGTCGGCGTAGAAGTCCGCGAGCGAATTGTAGACGTAGACACCCTGCGGCCCCGAGAAGAACACGTTCTTCGAGTTGTACTTCTGCAGCGTGATGCCGGCCGTCAATTCATGCTGCCCGAGGTACGCCGTGAAGTTGTCCTGCAGCTGCCACGTCTTGTAGCGCAGCTGGTTGTTCGGCGTGAACGGCTCGAAACCGAACGAGATGTAGTTGGTGCCGTTGTTGAGGATGTCGACGAGCGGGAAGAGCTTGTCGAGCTTGTACTTGCGGTCTTCGTTGTTGCTGGTGAAACCGCCGATGATCTGGTTGGAGAAACGGCCGTTGCCCAACTGCGAGTTCAGTTCGCCGATGTACGAGTCGCTGTTCTCCAGAATGGCGTAGCCGGAGTTCTGGAAGCTCATCGACTGGTTGTTGTCGCGGCGATTGCCGAACCCCAGCGAATTCGAGTTGGAGATCGGCTGGTCCGACTCCGAGCGCAGGCGGCTGTAGCGGAAGCTGAACTTGTTCTGGTCGTTGATGTTCCAGTCGACCTTGGTGATCACGCGGCTGGACGGAACGGCGAGGCTCCACCCCTGATAGGGGCCGGTCTCGTAGTTGAACTTGTCCTTGAGGAACGTGCGCAACGTCTGCATGTCGCTGTCGAGCACGCGCGTCTGGTTGCCGACGAGCGCCTGCGAGCCGCTGTTCGTGAACCAGGTGTTGCCCGGCTGCGTGAGCTCGTCGCTTTCGTAGTCGGCGAAGAAGAAGAGCTTGTTCTTGATGAGGGGGCCGCTGACGTAGCCGCCCGGCTGGTTGAACTTGAAGGTGCCGCGGCTCACGAACAGACCGGCCGAGCTGTCACCGACGAGCCCCTGGTGGCGCCACGTGTAGTAGAACGCGCCCTTGAACTCGTTCGTACCCGACTTGGTCACCGCGTTCACGCCGGCGCCCACGAAGTTGCCCTGGCGCACGTCGAACGGGGCGACGTTGACCTGGAGCTGCTCGATGGCGTCGATCGGGATCGGCGAGACACCCGTGCGCACACCCGGCGAGGAGCCGAGGCCGAACGAGTTGTTGTAGTAGGAGCCGTCGAGCGTGATGTTGTTCAGACGGTTGTCCATGCCGGCGAACGAGCCGGAGCGCCCCGACTGCGGCGTGAGACGCACGAAGTCGTTGAGCGTGCGGCCGATCGTCGGGAAGGCCGTGAGCTGCTGCGACGTGATCGTCGTGGTGGCGCCGGTCGTGCGCGAGGAGAGCGCACCGCCGGTGGCGGTGACCTGCACGCCCGAGAGCTGCACGACCGCGTTCTTGAGTTCGAGCGTCACGTCGGTCGAGGTACCGAGGGTGACCTCGAGTCCCGACTGCGTGTTCTTCTCGAACCCGAGCGCCTGTCCCGACACCGTGTACGGGCCGCCGACGCGAACGGCGGGCATCGTGAAGCGCCCTTCGGCGCGGGTGAGGACCTCGTAGCGCGTACCCGACGGCACATGGACCGCCGTGACGCGGGCGCCGATGATCGGGCCGTTCGGCCCCGTCACCTTGCCCACGATGGAGCCGGTGGTGACGCCCTGGGCGTGTGCCCCCTGCATGGCGCTGACTGCCAGCGCTGCCAGCAGCGCTGCCTTTCGCCATAAATGACGCATTCCTGATGTTCTCCTGATCCCACGAGGTAGAGACTGCCGATCGGGTCGATCGCGTCCGTCCATGGTTATCGAGGAGATTTTCGAGCGGCAGCGCCTGAGGGGGCACTGCAACTCAGCCGTTACAAACCGACTGTCCCCGCGCGTCCGGACACGAATCGCAAGTCTGTCACAGAGACAGACGGAGGAATCTAGCGCGGTCCGGACGCCCTCTCCTATAGTCCCAGCCGATGACGGGACTACGCGCGGGTGCGCTTTTCCACCGTAAGAAAATACAGTGGGATGCCCGCCAAAATCACTCCGAACACCTGCAGCGTGGGCACGCGCTGGGCGGGATCCAGCAGCGCGTTCACCAGCAGAAAGAGCACGGCGGCCACGAAGAGCACGGGGACCAGCGGATAAAGCGGGGTCCGGACCGGCGGGTTCCAATCGGGGCGGCGCCGCAACTTGAAGATCGCCCCGATGCTCAGGACGTAGAACACCAGCGA
>JBDHVK010000104.1:0-14454 GCA_039809645.1 Gemmatimonas sp. | reverse complement strand
GGTGTCCGCAGTACGACAGAATCGCCGCCCGACGCAACGCTCGCGGCCCCCACCTCCCCGTCTCCGCAGCGTGCGGACACCACCCCGTCGACGCCGCCGACCACCCACTGGTTCGAGCCCGCACCGATACCGACGCGGGTTCGCGTCTCGGGCGAAGGCGCGACCGTCGGCGATGGCTCCCCCACACCACTCGCCGACGCGGCATCACCGACGCCCACGGCGAGCACGCCGCCGAACGTCGGCACCGGCGGCCAGTCGAGCGGCGGTTCCGGTGAGAGCCCGAACGGACGTGCCGGCGCTGCCCCGAGAACCGCGACGCCGGCGGGCGCCGTCGCGCCGGAGTCGCTGCTGGCAGTCGACGTGGCGACCGCAGAGGAGGCATTCGGTCGGCTGGGAGTTCGCCTCGGTGTGGCCGGAACGTCGGACGCGCTCGAGTCCACACGCGCGCTGCTGCGCCATTTCTCCACCGGCGGTTCGATGGCCGGCACGGTGTTGCCCGATCAGGCGCACAGCGCGCGCACGGTGCTCGCCGCGGTGGTGAGCGCGTTGCGCAACGAACCCACCACGTCAGGCGCGTCGCCGGCCGTACTCGTGATTCGCCAGGTGGTGCAGGCGTTGCGGGACGGTCGCGCGGCCGAGTTGCCTCGGCTCCTGCAGCGCGAGGCGCGCGCGGTGCCGTGGCCACAGCGGCGCTGGATCGACGCGCTGCTGCGGGAGGTCGCACCGGTGGTTGTCGGCGTGAACCAGACCACCCCACGCGCGACGCGCGTGGAAACGCCGACCAGCACGCCGGACAACCCAGCGATGCACACGAAGTCGACCGCCGACGCGGCGTCCGCTGCCAGCGGCGATGCGCGCGCCGCGTCGCGCACGCCGCGCGAGTCGGCCGCGCTCGCGGGCTACGCGACGATCCTCCATGAGGCGCGCAGCGAGGGGCCCGAGCTACCGGTGCGGTTGGGGTTGGGGTTGCTCGCAGATTCGCCGGCAGCGCGTCAGGCCTCGGCGGGAGATGGGGCGCCGAGTGTGCCGACGGTCCTGACACCGGCCGACGGACGGGCGGTGGCCGCGCTGGCCGGTGTGCAGTTCACGCCGGGCGACGCGGCGCCGCCACTCGACATCGGAACCGTGCTGCCGCCGCTGCTCGCGCTGGCCGTGGCGTTGGCGGCCGGTATCAACGGCGCCGTCACGGTGGCGATGCTCGCCTTTGGCGCCGCGATCTGGCTGGCCGTTCGGCGCCGCACCGTCAGCGTGACGCCCGTGAGACGCGGGCACGCCGGGGCGGGCGCCCCCGACGCCGATGGAGCGGCCGGGATCGATTAAATTCCAAGGCTGCTCCCGACTGGCGCGCCCGCCCCCCGCGGATGCGACGGCGGCGAGGCACCTCAACCGATCCCGAACATGTCTCAGAGCTCGTCCGCGCCGGTCTCGGCGTTTCTGCGTCATCACTATCGCCACTTCAATGCGGCCGCGCTGATCGATGCCGCGGACGCGTACAACGCACATCTGGCGAAGGGCGGCAAGATGATGGTCACGCTCGCCGGCGCGATGAGCACCGCGGAGCTCGGCCTCTCGCTCGCCGAGATGATCCGGCAGGACAAGGTCCACGCGATCACCTGCACGGGCGCGAATCTCGAGGAGGACATCTACAACCTCGTCGCGCACGATCACTACGAGCGCGTGCCCAACTACCGCGACCTCACGCCGCAGGATGAGCAGGCGCTGCTCGACAAGCACTTCAACCGCGTCACCGACACCTGCATTCCCGAGGCGGAGGCGATTCGCCGCATCGAGAAGGCGGTGCTCGACGAGTGGATTGCGGCCGATCAGGCGGGTGAACGCTACTTCCCGCACGAGTTCATGTACCGCATCCTGCTGAGCGGGAAGCTCGAGCAGTACTACCAGATCGACCCGAAGGACTCGTGGATGCTGGCGGCGGCGCAGAAGAACCTGCCGATCATCGTACCGGGGTGGGAAGACTCCACCACGGGCAACATCTTCGCGTCGCATGTGATCGACGGCAACATCAAGAACGTGCACACGGTGCGCAGCGGCATCGAGTACATGATCTACCTCGCCGATCACTACACGAACGTCACCAAGGACACGTCGCTCGGCTTCTTCCAGATCGGCGGTGGCATCGCTGGTGACTTCCCGATCTGCGTCGTGCCGATGCTGCACCAGGACCTGCAGCGCACCGAGGTGCCGCTCTGGGGCTACTTCTGCCAGATCAGTGACTCGACCACGAGCTATGGCTCGTACTCGGGCGCGGTGCCGAACGAGAAGATCACGTGGGGCAAGCTGGGCATCGAGACGCCCAAGTTCATCATCGAGAGCGACGCGTCGATCGTGGCGCCGCTCGTGTTCGCGCTGGTGCTCGGGCAGTAAGCCGACTCACATCTCGCTAGAGTGAATCGTCGGGCAGCACCTGCGGCACGCGCAGGCGCTGCCCGACTTTTATGTCGTCGGTCGTGAGCTGATTGAGCTGTCGCAAGACGTCGGGGGACGTGCGAAAGCGGCGCGCGAGCCCGGTGAGCGTCTCGCCGCGTTGGACCACGTAAGGCACGTACACGGCCGCCACGGGGGCCGGTGCCCGCATGACTTCGTCGAGTCGTTCGATCTCGCGCGTGGCGCTGCGACGAGCCTGGGCGCTCGCCGTGGCGACCCGCTCGGCGTCCTTCCACTCGGCGTCGTTCACGATGAAGTCCACCTGCGCCGCCGGCGTGCGGAGCACGAGCCCGCGCATGCGCCCACGCCACAGGGTCCGCGGGTCGAGCGTGAACGCGGCGTCGTAGGGATAGCTCTCGACCAGCAGTTCAAGCGGACCGTCGTCGCGCGGGCGGAGCAGGGGGGTGGGCGGCGCGCCGACGTAGAGCAGGCGACGATCGGTGGCCACGACGACGCCGAACGACTCGCGCCACATGTCGGTCCATCGACGCTGTGACGCATAGGCGCGCGCCACGACCTGCTCCCCGCTCGAGAGCTGCGCTTCCACTTCGCGCAGGGCAGCGGCCCGCGCCACGCGCCGTGCCCCCACCGGGGGGACGATGGCCGCGGCGGCCACCAACGCCACCGTCGCGAGGAGGGCAGTGGAGCTGGTGAGGGCCACGAGGATCCGCACGCCCAGACTTCTCGTGGGGCGCTGGGGGGCCGCCGCGCCGGCCCGGAACCACCCTGGCGCCGGCCGACTGACCGGCTCGCCGGCCGGCGTTGGCGTTGGCGGCGGTGACTGGGCGGAGCGCTGGGGGGAGGCGGGGGTTGGCACGGTCACCCGTGAAAGATAGGGGGCGCACACGGGAGGTGCTTGCCAATACGCATTGGCATGGGAATATTGTCGGGCGATGGCCCTCCCCTCCCCAGGGCGCCGCGTCACCGTGCATGACGTCGCCGCCCGCGCCGGTGTCTCCCAGCCCACCGCGTCGCTCGTCCTCTCGAATCACCCGCGGGCCCGTGTGGCCGCCGCGACCCGGCAGCGCGTCCTCGACGCCGCGGTCGAGCTCGGCTATCGGCCCAACGTGGTGGCCCGGTCGCTCGCCCGACGTCGCTCCTTCGCGCTCGGGCTCATCGTGCCCGACGTACGCAATCCGTTCGTTGCCGATGTGATCACCGGCGCCGAGCGCGTCGCGTCGGAGGCAGGGTATGCGGTGCTCCTGTGCGATCAGTCCTCGCGCGACATCAAGCAGCATCTGGATGTGCTGCTCGCGCGGCAGATCGACGGCATTCTGCTCGATGCGGTGGGGGCCGCGGCGCTGCCTGTCGAGGCGCTCGCGGGGATGAACGTGGTGCTCATCGACGAGCCGAGTGAACGGTGGCCCGGCGTGGCAACGGACGCCGCCGAGGCCGGTCGACTCGCGGCGGCGCATCTCCTCGCGCTGGGGCATCGGCGCGTGGGCTTCGTGGGGCCCGCCAGCGATGTGTATGCGTTCCGGATGCGGGAGCGCGGCTTCGCACGTGCCCTGCGCGACGCGGGTGTGGCCATCGACTCGACGTACTGGCGTCGCGCGCCGGCCACCGTCTCGGGCGGGCGCGATGCGATGCGCGCGTTGCTGGCGTCGCCAACGCGACCAACCGCCGTGTTCTGCGCGAACGATCTCATGGCCATCGGTGCCGTGAAGCAGTGCCTCACCGCGGGGGTCGCTCTCCCCCGTGATCTCTCTCTTGTGGGTTGTGATGACATCGAACTGGCTCGATACGTGACGCCTGAACTCACCACGGTGGCGATGCCCGCCCGTGAACTGGGGGCGCGCGCGGCGCGCCTGCTGTTGCAGCAGATCGAACGATCGACGCGGCGAATCGGTGCCGGCGCGCCGCCCGCACCCACCCGTCCGCTCCCGGTGCGCCTCGTGGCGCGTGGCACCACTGGCGCAGCACCGGAGGCGCCGCGATGAGCGCCACGCGCATCCCCTTTGGCGAGCGTGAGGCCGTGATCATCGGCACTGGCAGCGCGGTGCCCGCTCGCGTGGTGACCAATGCCGAACTCTCGGCGATGCTTGGCGAAGACATTGCGCCATTCGTCAGCGGCACGTTGGGCATCGAGACGCGCCACTGGTGCGGGCCGGACGAGAGCACGGCCGATCTCGCCGAAGAGGCGGGGCGACGTGCGCTCGACATGGCGGGCGCCTCGCCCGAGTCGGTCGATCTGCTGATCATCGCCACCGATACGCCGGAGTTCGTCTCGCCGGCCACGTCGAGCGTCGTGCAGGGGCGACTGGGGCTGGTAAACGCCGGCACCTTCGACCTCAATGCCGGATGCGCCGGCTTTGTCACCGCGCTGGACGTGGCGTGGAAGTACATCCGCGCCGACGAGCGGTATTCGCGCGTGCTGGTCATCGGCGCGTACGCCATGAGCCGGTATCTCGATCTGCACGACAAGAAGACGGTGACCATCTTCGCCGACGGCGCCGGCGCGGCGCTCGTGGAGGTACGACGGACAGCGGGCACGCCAGTCGGCGTGCTCGCGTCGGAGCTCTTTGCGGATGGGCGCTTCTGCCACGGCATGGGGATCTTCGCCGGGGGCACACGCACACCGATCACCGCGAGCGTGCTCGAGCAGGGCATTCAGAACAAGCTCCGCTTCGTCCAGAAGTATCCGGCGAGCGTGAATGAAGAGGGATGGCCGCGCATCGTGCGTTCGGTGCTGACGCGGGTGGGAGCCACGCCGTCGGAGGTCGATCTGTGGCTGTGGACGCAGGTGAATCGCAGCACGATCGTGCAGGTCATGCAAACGCTCGAGCAGCCGATGGCGCGAGCACACACGATCATGCACAAGTGGGGGTACACCGGATCGGCGTGTCTGCCGATGGCGCTCGATGATGCGGTGCGCTCGGGAGTGGTGAAGGACGGCCAGCTGATCGTCTTCACCGGCTCTGGCGCCGGGCTCGCCATGGGCTCGCTCGCCATGCGCTGGGTGATGGGGCCAGGCTGAGGTTCATGACGACCGCCGCCAACCCGCTCCACGCGGACGTCTCCGCAGTGCCGGACGATGCGCTGCTCGTACGCCGCTTCTTCGCGCGTGCCGACGAGACACCGCACGAAGAGGCCTTCGCGGTCTATCCGCGGGGCGCGTCGCGTCCCACGACGTCGCTCACGTGGGGCGCCTGGCGCGATCAGGTGCGCGCGCTGGCCATCGTGCTGCTCGACGCGGGGGTGGCTCACGGTGATCGCATCGCGGTGCTGGCCGGCAACCGCCCGGTGTGGCCGATCGCGGATCTCGCGATTCAGGCGCTTGGTGCGGTGGGCGTGGGGATCTATCCCTCGAGCGCTCCGATGCAGATCGATGCGCTGCTGGCGGACAGTGGGGCGCGGTGGCTCATCACCGATGACGTGGCGCACGGCGAGCGCCTCGCCGAACTGGTGCACGATACGCCGCGGGAGATGCGCGTCATCGAAGGCATCATCCTCGATGACGTGATCTCCGATGGCAGGTCAACGGCGAGGGAATCGTGGCCGCTCGAGGCGTGGTCGGCGGTGCTTCAGCGCGGCGCCTCCCGACTCACCGATGATCCCGCCGCGGTGGCGCGATTCGAGGCGCGACTCGCCCAGGTGACGCCGGACGATCTGGCGGCGCTGATCTACACGTCAGGGTCGACCGGGGTCCCCAAAGGGGCGTGCATCACCCACCGGTATCTGGCCGCCTCGGCGGAGTCGATCCGGCAGGTGCTGGCGCTGCGCCCCTCCGATCGCGGCCTGAGCTTCCTGCCCTACTCGCACGCGGCGGAGCGCATCTTCGGGCAGTGCACGCGCATTCTCGTGGGGATGCCGGCGGCGCTCATCGAGGATCCGGCCGATCTCTTTGCGGTCGCGGCGCATTTCGAACCCACGCTCTTTGGCGCGCTGCCTCGGATCTTCGAACGATTGTATGAGGCCGCCGAAGTGGCGGAACGCAACGGCGACGATCCGCACGCAGCCATTGCCCGGCGCATCGGGACGCGGGTGCGATTGGCGACGTCTGGTGGTGCCGCGCTTCCGGTGGCGGTCGCCGAACGGCTCGATGCGCTGGGGCTGCGCATTCTGGGCGCGTATGGACAGACCGAGCATCTGTGCGTGGCGATGAACCGCCCGGCGGCGCCGCGGTTCGATACCGTGGGGCCACCGATGCCGGGTACGACTCTTCGCATCGGCGACGGAGGCGAACTGCTCATCGCCCGCAGTGCGCTGACATTCAGCGGATACTGGCGGCGCCCCGAGGACACCGCGGCGGCGTTCACCGACGACGGCGCGTGGCTGCGCACCGGCGACCAGGCGGAGCTGCTCGCCGACGGGGCGCTTCGCATCACCGGACGGGTGAAGGAGCTCATCGCCCTGTCGACCGGACGCAAGGTCGCGCCGCTCCCGATCGAGGCGGCGCTCACCGCCACGCCCTTCATTGCGCACGCCGTGCTCCATGGTGAAGGGCGCAAGTACATCGTGGCGCTGCTCGCGCTGCGTCAGGCCATCGTGGAGCAGTGGGCGGCGGGGCAGGGGCTCGATGCATCGTGGCCCGCCCTGACGTCGCACCCCGACGTGGAGGCGATGATCCATGCGGCGGTGTCGTCGGTCAACGCCACGCTTGCACGCACCGACCGCATTCAGGCGGTCGCGATTGTCGCCGACGCGTTCACGCCCGAGAACGGGTTGCTCACGCCAACCCTCAAGGTGGTGCGGCGCGCCGTGGAGACGCGCTACGCCGAGCAGTTCGATGCGCTGTATCGCCGTGGAGGAGGGGGGCCATGAGCATGGGCATCCCCCGCCCGCCAACCGGGCGTGACCTCTCGCTTCCTTCCGTTGCCTTCCCCAGTGGTTCCCCTCCAGGAGGATTTCGCATGCGTTTTCTTGCTCACTCGCTTGCCCTGCCACGCACCGCGTGCGTGGTGGCGGCCCTGGCTGTCACTCCGGTGGTGGCCATGGCGCAATCCGGCAGCCTCGCCGGCCTCGTCACCGACAGTGCCAAGACGCCGCTGCCCGGCGCGCAGGTCACCGTGGTCGGCACGCGCTTCGGCGCCACCTCGGGGCTCGATGGTCGCTATCGGGTCGTCGGCATTCCCGTGGGTTCGTACACCATTCGCGTGCAGCGCATCGGCGCCACCGCGCGCACCTTCGACAACGTGGCCATTGCCGCCAACGGTGAAGCCAAGCTCGATGTGACGATGCAGGCCACGGCGCTGCAGCTCGGCGGGTACGTCGTGTCGGCGTCGCGTCGTGTGGAGAAGATCACGGAGGCGCCGGCCACGGTCACGCGCATTTCGGCCGATCAGCTCAGCACGACCGTCGGTGGCAGCTTCGCCTCGGTACTCAAGGATGTGAAGGGCGTCGACTTCGTGCAGACGGGCATCGTGGCGGCGGGGATCAATGCGCGTGGCTTCAACAGCGCGTTCAACAACCGCATGCTGCAGCTCGAGGACAATCGTATCGCCACGTTGCCGGAGAACGGCCTGCCGGCCGGCTTGTTCACCACGATCCCCAAGGTGGACGTTGCTGGCGTGGAAGTGCTCGTGGGTCCGGGTGCGGCGCTCTACGGTCCGGACGCCTCGAACGGCGTCGTGACGTTGCTCTCCAAGGATCCGAAGCAGTACCGCGGCCTCACGATCGAGACGTCGATGGGCTCGAACGGCGGCCCGCTCGGTTCCACCTTCGAGGACAAGACCGGCCGAGTCGGCTCGCTCGACTTCCAGTTCCGCTACGCCAACCTCTGGAAGAAGCTCGGGTACAAGGTCACCGGGGAGCGCCTCTGGGGTCGCGACTGGCAGAACACCAACAACTACCTCCTCGGCACCACTGTCGTGCCCGAGCGCAGCACCGACTGGGCCACCTCGTACAATCGTCTGGGCGGCGCGCTGGTGTACTACGCCGACAATGGCGGTCGTCTCGAAATCCAGGGTGGCGCGAGCAAGAGCAACGGGGTGGGTGTGACAAGCGCGGGCCGCAACCAGCTCAAGGACTGGCAGTACGCGAACGCGCAGATCCGCTACACGTCCGACCGCTGGTTCGCGCAGGCGTATCAGACGCACTCGCAGTCGGGAAGCACCTACGCGCTCAACGGCTTCTCGACCAATCGCGCCAATCCGGCCAATGCCGGACTTTCCGACGACTCGGTGAAGGCGCTGTCGGCGTTCCCGGCCGACGGCAAGCTGCAGGCGGCGGAAGTGCAGGGCAATGTCACGCTGCCGTCGCTGCTCAACACGCGCTTCGTGGCGGGGACCCAGTTCCGCCAGGACATCGTGAGCTCCAAGCGCATCTGGCTCACCGATGCCCTCACGGGTGAAGACCTCAAGATCAAGCAGGCCGGTGTCTACGTGCAGACGGAGACCCCGATCACCGAACAGACCAAGCTGGTGCTCGGCGGCCGCTACGACAAGCCGGACTTCTACGACGCGCAGTTCAGCCCGAAGGCGGCGCTGCTCATCTCGCCGGATGAGAACTCGACCTTCCGTCTCACGTTCAATCGCGCGTACAAGTCGCCGACGGTGCTCCAGACGAGCTTCTTCTATCGCGACTTCGCGCCCGGCAGCGGCGTGTTCGGCAACAAGGACGGTATCATCGTCAAGAACGCCGCCGGCACGGTGACGCGCACGCTGGCCGCCGTGGTGCCGGAAGTGAACAACACGATCGAAGTTGGCTACAAGGGCGTGATCAAGGACAAGCTGTATCTCGACGTGGCCGCCTATGTGGCCAAGTACAACAGCTTCCTCTCGCCGCTGCAGCTCGTGGCGATCCCGGCCCTCGGGACATTCGGCTACAACGCCAAGACCGGTCAGAAGTTCGTGAATGCGAAGGGCGCGGATCAGAACGTCCTGACGTACTTCAACCTCGGCAAGGCGACCCTCACCGGCATCGATGCCGGCGCGCGGTATGTCGTGACGCCCAAGGTGACGCTGAGCGCGACCGCCTCGGTGCTCAAGCTCGACTCGATCATTCCGAAGGCGGGCGATCCGGCCGAAGCGACGGCGCTCAACAGCCCGACGATCAAGTCCACGATGGGCGTCGACGGCCACAACCTGTGGTACGATCTCTTCGCTGGCCTTACGATGCGCTTCGTGAAGGACTATCAGTTCCTGTCCGGCTCGCACAACGGTCGCATCCCGGGGTTCCTCACGTCCGACATCAACATCGGCCGTCGCCTGAACAGCAACTTCTCGCTCAACGTGTCGGCGCAGAACGTGTTCACCTGCACCAGCGGCACCGTGATTCCGCCCACGGCGGTCACGGCGTCGCGCCCGTCGACGTATGTGCGCGGCTGGGGCTGCGGGCTGGGTCGCCGGCACATGGAGCTGCTGAACATGCCGTCGGTGGGCTCGATGATGTTCGTGGGGCTGCGCATTGATCGCTGACCAGGCACCGGTGCACGTGCTGACCGGTGAGTACGCCGGCGCCGAGGGAACTCGGCGCTGGCGGCTCGTCGTGCCGCACGGGCATCAGGCCACCACGCCGCGTCCAATGCTCGTGATGCTGCACGGCTGCCTGCAGGACGCGGCCGACATCGCGCGGGGCAGTCAGCTGGACGAACTCGCCGCGCGTGACGAGGTGCTGGTGTTGTATCCGGAGCAGCCGGAATCGGCGAATCCGCGCAAATGCTGGAATTGGTTCGACCGCGCGAATCAGCAGCGGGGGGCGGGCGAACCGGCGCTCCTGGCCGCCCTGATCGATCGGGTGGCGATGGATCATGGCGCTGATCCGGCCCGCATTCACCTCGCCGGCGTGTCGGCCGGGGCGGCCATGGCCACCCTGCTCGCCGTGGCCTATCCCGAGCGGTATCAGTCGCTGACCTCGGCGTCGGGCATCGGCTGGTCCGCGGCGCCCACCGTGGTGGAGGCGCTCTCGGTCATGCAGCGTGGGGCGGGGGAGCAGTTGCCGACCCCGGTGCACATGGCGGAGGCCATGGGCCCCCGCGCGCGGGCCTTTCCGGTATTCATTGTGCACGGCGCGGCCGACCATGTCGTAAGCATCCGGAATGCGACCGAGCTCGCGTCGCAGTTCGTCGGGCTGCACGATCTGCTGCGCAAACGTGCCGGACAGCCGGCGCTGGAGCTGGTGGATCGCGAACCGATCACCGAGGGCGGCTACACCGTGCGGGAGCGACAGTGGCGCGATGCCGACGGACGCGTAAAGGTGACGCTTCTGCGTGTGGAGGAGCTGGGGCATGCCTGGTCGGCGGGCGACAGCAGTGGCTCGTTCACCGACCCAAAGGGGCCGGTGATCATCAGGCGTATCGCGGCGCTCATTCGATAACCCTGCATGTACCCGCAACTGCCTGAGCTCTTCGACCCCGTCGCGTGGTGGGCCACGGTGGATGGAACGCGTACCGCGATCATCGACCCCGCCCATCAGGCGCGCTACAGTTATCGCGAACTGGATGCGCACGCGTCGGCGTGGCACGTCATGCTTGCGAAACTCGATGTGGCGCCGGGCGACCGTGTGGCCATCCTGGCGCACAATCGCTATGCGTTCCTGCCGCTGTTCTTCGCGTGTGTGCGGCGCGGCGCGATCCTGGTACCGCTCAACTGGCGATTGTCGGCCCCGGAACTGGCACGGGTGCTGGCCGATGCGCAGCCGTCGGTGTGCTTCGGCGAGGATGCGCATCGCGCGGTGGCGGAGGAGGCCGTTCGTTTGGCCGACGCCGCGGCGCCGCGGTGGATCGATCTGGATCGCGATCTCGCGGTGCTGTTGCGCGCGGCGGCCGGTGAACCGGTGCCCGCGAGTCCACCGCGACTCTACGACGATGCGACGATGCTGCTGTACACGTCGGGGAGCACGGGCGCGCCGAAGGGCGTGATTCTGCCGCATCGCCAACTCCTGTGGAACGCCGTCGCCACGACGACCGGCTGGAGCCTTGGTGCGGATGACGTGGGTCCGGTGTCCACGCCGTTCTTTCATACCGGTGGTTGGCACGTCTTCACGACGCCGCTGCTGTACCGCGGCGGGGCCCTCGTGATCATGGGGGCCTTCGATCCGGCGACCTATCTCGACACGATCGACCGGCATGGCATCACGGTGACCTTCGGCGTGCCGACGCAGCTCGAGCTGATGCAGCGCGCCGCCGACTGGGGGCGACCGCTGCCCCGACTGCGTTCGTTCTTTTCCGGCGGCGCTCCCTGTCCGCAGCGCACGAAGGATGCGGTGCGCGCAGCCGGATATGCGTTCCGCGAAGGCTATGGACTCACCGAGTGTGGCCCGAACTGCTTTGCGACGAACGCCGTCACCGCGCTCGAGGAGGATGGGAGTGTGGGGTGGCCCATCCCGTTCCTGCAGATGCGATTGCGCCGCGAGGACGGTGCGCTCGCCCGACCGGACGAAGTCGGGGAGCTCGAGCTGCGGGGGCCGCAGATGTTCGGCGGCTACTTCCGTGCGCCGGACAAGACCGCCGAGGTGCTCACGCCGGACGGATGGCTGCGCACGGGCGATCTGGCGAGCCGCAACGCCGACGGGGTGCACCGCATTCGAGGCCGCCGAAAGGAGATGTTCATCTCCGGTGGCGAGAATGTGTTCCCCGGAGAGGTGGAGGCCGCGTTGCTCGATTGTCGCGGCGTCCTCGAAGCGACCGTGGTTGGGATTCCGGACGTGCGGTGGGGGGAGGTGGGGTGCGCGCTGATTGTGCGGGGCGCAGAGTCGCTGGAGGCGCCAGCGGTGCTCGCCGAGGCACGGCAGCGTCTGGCCGGTTACAAGGTGCCCAAGCAGCTCCTTTTCGTGGACGCCATTCCCAAGCTCGGGTCGGGCAAGATCGATCGGCGCGCCGCACTTCAACTCGCCAACGAACGGCTGGCGGCGGAGGCCGAGGCATAGGATGGCGCCGCTCACCGGGCAACCGCGCGCGAAGGGATCGGCCGTCCACGCGACGCTCGCGTTCGTGGGCGAGCGCTTCGGCGCGCGCACGCGTGGTGAGGTGCTGAAGGCGCTGACCGCCGATGACCGGGCCGCCGTGCAGTCAGTCGCCCCGACGGCCGAGATCCCCTACGACTTGCTCGTCCGCCTCTGGCAAACGGTCGATGTCATGTTGCCGCCGGGGGCCGACGCGGCGAACTGGGCTGAGGCGGCGGGGGAAGCGTCGATCGGGTCGTTCGGCGTGCAGCTCTATGGGGGCATCCTGCGGAAGCCCACGCCGCGTGATTTCCTAACACAAAGCATTTCGCTCTTCCAGCTCTACTATCAGCCGGGCGACATGGAAGTGGTGGAAGACACCGCCGGGCGTGCGGTGCTTCGGCTCGTGGGGTTCGATCCGGTGACCCGACTGTTCTGTCACCGCCTGACCGGCGGGCTGCGCCGAGCGATTGCGCTGGCGCGCGGTGAACAGCCGCGGGTGCGCCACGTGCGGTGCGCCATCGAGGGCGACGCGTTCTGCGAATGGGAGTTGCAGTGGGGGGATGACGCCCCCCCCGCTGGCGCGCGCGCCGTGCCGTAGCGAGCATTGGGGGATGCCGCCGCGCCGCCCCGCCAAACGCGCTTCCGACGACAGTGAGTTTCTCGCGCCGTCGCAGCTCGATCTGTTCCCGATGCGTCCGGTCATCGAACCGCTCGACGCACGGGTCGTGGTGGGTCCCCGCACCGCGGTGGAACATCTGGTGCGCGTACGACTGCGTCCGAACGACGCGCCACACCTCGTCTTTCATGACCGTCATGGCTGGTATTGCGAGGCGCATGGTCCTTCCTGTCACGCCGTGGCGCTCGCGCGCGAGGACGTGAAGTGACGGCGCCGGCGGACGAGCGCCCCATCTGGGCTCCCACGCCGGCGCAGCGCGACGGCACGCGAATGCAGGCCTTTCTCGAGGCACTGCGCCAACGTGGTGTCGTGCCCGCCGACGTGACCGACGCGCACGCGCTGCAGCGTTGGTCGGTGGCCCATCCGGAGGCGTTCTGGGCCGAGGTTTGGCGTGCCGCCGACATCATGGCCGACGGACCGGGTCCCGTCGGCGCGCCCTGGCAGGAGGTGCTGCAGGGTGCCGATCGCATGGCGCCCCCTGATCCGCTGTTGGGTCCGCGCTGGTTCACCGGTGCGCGCCTCAACTTTGCCGAACATCTGCTGCGACGCAGGGACAGCGCGCCCGCGCTGGTCGCGTGGAATGAGCATGGCGCGGGGCAGCGGCTCACCTTCGCGGAGCTGACCGTTCAGGTGGCGCAGTGCGCGGCCGCCCTGCGCGCGGTGGGTGTGCGCAGTGGGGATCGCGTGGTGGGATGGATGCCCAACCTGCCCGAGACGGTGGTGGCGATGCTGGCGGCCGCGTCGCTCGGTGCAACGTGGTCGAGCTGCTCGCCCGACTTCGGCACCAAGGGCGTGCTCGATCGCTTCGGGCAGATCGCTCCGACCGTACTGGTGGCGGCCGACGGATACTGGTACGCCGGCAAGACCATCGACTGTCGCCCACGTCTCGCCGAGATCGTCGCGGCGCTGCCCTCGCTCAAGGCTACGTGGGTCGTCCCGTACGTGGCGCCGACGCCGGACCTCACGATGGTTCCTGGCGCACGCGTGTGGACCGACGTGCTTGCCGAACACGCCCGCGAGCGCGAGCCGCAATTCACGCGTCTCCCCTTCGATCATCCGCTCTATATCCTCTATTCGTCGGGCACGACCGGGTTGCCCAAGTGCATGGTGCACGGCGCCGGCGGCACGCTCCTGCAGCACTGGAAAGAGCTGGCGTTGCACACGGATGTGCACGCGGACGATGTGCTCTTCTACTTCACCACCTGCGGTTGGATGATGTGGAACTGGCTCGTCTCCGGTCTGGCCGTGGGCGCCACGGTGGTGCTCTATGACGGCGCGCCCCTCGCCCCCGATCCGGCGATTCTCTGGCGCATGGCGAGTGCCGAGCGCGTGGCGGTGTTTGGCACGAGCGCCAAGTATCTCGCCATGCTCCAGAAGGAAGGGGTGCGCCCGCGGGAGCTGGTGGATGTGAGCGCGCTGCGCGCGATCTGCTCGACCGGCAGTCCGCTGGCGGCGCACAGCTACGATTTCGTGTATCACGCGATCAAGGCCGACGTGCGCCTGTCGAG
>JBDHVK010000103.1:0-14461 GCA_039809645.1 Gemmatimonas sp. | reverse complement strand
CTTCGAGGCACTCTTGCGGGTGGAATCGCGAAATGCCCGCACCTGCGCCAGCGTGTACGCCGCCGGCAAACCGGCGAGCGTTCCATTCTCCGGACGCCCGGCGCCGTTCGGCAAGTGGCAGTAGCCGCAGGCGCGCCCGTTCGGTCGCGTCCCGTACATGACGCTCCTGGGCGCTGGCGGATGCGCGTCCGGAAACCAGTCGGGAATGTCGAACGCGTTGTTGACCTGCTTCATCGTGTAGGCGCGTGACGAGCCGGCGATGTGGTGCCAGACGGTGCTGTCGGGCTTCGGAATCGTGGCCGGAGGCGGCGCGCTCGGAATGGCCCAGGACGGGGCGGTAAACGGCTTGAGCGGCACGATGGGAGCAACTCTGGCCGCCTTGCTCTGCGCGAGCGCCACCGAGGGAACCAGGATCAGTGTCAGCCACTTCACGGGCGAATCCCCGTCACCACGGGCAGCACGATCTTGGACGCCTGCGCCTTGGTGTGATACACACGCTGCGTCGCCGCGCGGAAGTCACTGGGCTTTGCCTCGAAGATGTTGGGCACGAAGGTCTGCGGATTGCGATCGATGAGCGGGAACCACGTGCTCTGCACCTGTACCATCACCTTGTGCCCTTTCTTGAAGGTGTACGCCTGCGTGTGCAGGTCGACGGTGACCGCCTCGGGCACGTTCGGCGTGAATGGCACCGGCTTCTCGAGGCTCTTCCGGTAGCGCGCGCGGGTGACGTCGTTGGCGACCATGAACTGGTAGCCGTTCATCTTGAGGTCCTTCATTCCCGAGTCGGGGTAGACGTCGATGAGCTTCACGACGTAGTCGGCATCGGTGCCGGTCGTGGCCACGTGCAGCGTGACGGTGAGATCGCCGGCGATGGTGAGATCCTCCTGCAGCGTGGGGAGCTCCCAGCTCAGCACGTCGGGGCGGTTGTGCACGAAGCGCTGGTCTTCGGTAAGCCACGTGCTCCACGTGGAGCCGGGGCCGTAGGTCATCTGCACCGGACGCTGGCGATAGGGCACGGGCTTGGCCGGGTCGGAGACATACGCGTCGAATGGCGGGGCGCTCGCCGGCGCCGGCTCCCATCCAAGCGCGCCACCCTCGCGCATGTACAGGGCGCGCGGCGACACCGCCTGCTTGGGCGGCCACGTGTCGTAGCGCTTCCACACATTGCTCCCGGCCTCGAACACGAGCGCTTCCGGGACGTTCACCTTGGGTCCGTCCTTGAGATGCATGGCGAAGAACGGCGCCATCACCGAGTCGCGGAAGTAGCGTGCGGTAGGAGAGCCGAACTGGATGGGGCCGAGCGAACTGCCGTCGCCGCGCATCCAGCCGCCGTGATTCCACGGGCCGACCACGAGAAAATTCACGTTGGTCTTGTCGTGCTTCTCGAGCTCCCGGTAGATGGTGACCGGGCCGTAGAAGTCCTCCTGGTCCCACCAGCCCGCCACATGCAGCGCCGGCACCGTGACCTTGTCGAGATAGCCGGCCATGGCCTGCCGCTGCCAGAAGCTGTCGAAGTTGGGGTGCTGCGCAAAGTCGTTCCAGGTGGGGATCGATCCCTTGAGCAGCTTGTCGTTCACCGTCTTGAGCGACCCGAGGCGCAGATACCACTCATAGGTGTCGAAGGCATCCATATCGAACTGCTTCACGTCCTTGCCCGACTCCATCATGGTGGCGTACTCGAAGCCGTAGCTGAGTCGGAACGCGCCGTTGTGATGGAAGTCGTCGCCCTTCCACATGTCGGCGGGCGAGGCCTGCGGCGACGCAGCCTTGAGGGCGGGATGCGGATCGAGCATCGCCATGGCCGTGGTCCAACCGGGATACGACACGCCGGTCATGCCCACACGCCCGTTGTTGCTCGGCACGTTGTGCAGCAGCCACTCGATGGTGTCGTACGCGTCGGTGCTTTCGTCGATCGCCTTGGGATCCGCGCGATTCGCGCGCGGCGGGCGCTGCATGACGAACTGCCCCTCGCTCTTGAACTTTCCGCGGATGTCCTGGAAGACGTAGATGTAGCCGTCGTCCGCGCGGCCCTGATTCATGAAACCCCACCCCACTGCGACGCTCTGGGGCGTGTTGCCGTCCACGCCGTACGGCGTGCGGACGAAGAGGAAGGGCAGGGGACGCGCCGGCTTGACCGGAGCAAGAATGCGCGTGTAGAGCTTCACGCCATCGCGCATGGGGACCATGGCCTCGGTGAGCGCGTAGCCCGGCGACTGCGCGGCGAGGTGGCGCGCGGCGAGGAGCGCGCACAGGGCAATTTGAGATAGGCGCATGCGATAACATGCGCTGAAAGGGCTTCAGACGTCAGAGCCCGATCGCGTCTCGGACGTCAGAATCCCTCGGCGCTTGCGAAGGCCCCGAGCTCTCCACCGAACCGCTCCGCGAATCGGTAACTCCGGTGTGGAAAGTGGTCGCTGCCTTCATAGAAGCGCATCCGCACTCGCGGGTTCGCCCCGGCGAGGCGGTCCGCCTGGTCGTCCAACAGCGCCGCCCCGTACCGCTCGTCGGCATGAATGACCGTCGTGGGACACTGAAACGGGGTGAGCGGGTCAAAGCCGCCGAATGCATCGCGCACGGCCGTCTCCCAACACCGGACGTCGTGGCGCTGCAGCGCCGACGCGTGGGCCGCGATGAGGCGGGGCGGGGTATGGTCGGCAAAGACGCCACCCCAGGGGTGTGGCGACTGGCCCACCGCTTCCATCCACGCCGCCAGTGGCGCGTTTGCGGCGCGAAGCGGCGCGATCGTACCCTTGAGCAGTTCGAAGCGCTTCGGGTAGGCCGTGCGTGCGAACTCCTCGGGCACACCGAAGAACCACGCCGGGTCCACCAGCAGCGTCGAGCGCACCAGGGGGTGCCCGAACTGCGCCAGCCGTCCGGCGACCACCCCGCCGAGCGAGTGTCCCACGACCTGTGTCGGCTCGCCCAGCCACGCGAGCGCCGCAGCCGCATCGCTCACGTAGTCCGCCAGGTGATAGCGGGCGGCCCGCGACGAATGCCCGTGCCCGCGGAAGTCGAGCGTGAGCACTCGCTGCGTGGGCGCGAGATGCATCGCCCAGTCGAACCACGTGTCGCGGGCGTTACCGATGCCGTGAAGGAAGAGCAGGGGCGCACGCTTCTCGCGGCCGCGGGCGCCGCCGAACAGCGACGCCGCGAGCGCCACGTCGCCGTTGGCGATGGTCACATCGATCATGCGTGCACGCGAATGCGGCTCAGAACAGCAGCGCGTTCGCCAGCCGCTGCGCCATCCCCTTCGCGTCGGCGCTCGGGTCACCGGTGAGAATCAGGATGACCGTGCGCTGCTCGGGATAGCGCACCCACGCCGCCTGCCTGCCGTCAGCGGTGCCGTAGACGGCATAGCGCGTGGTGCCGTGATCGGTGTCGCGCACAAAGGCACTCGGCACGCTGTTCGTGTCGCGCGCGCCCGGTGCCACCACGAAGCGACCCTGCTCGAAGCGATAGAGATCGTCCACGCTTCCCTTCCACACCTTGGCGGTGCTGTCGTACTGCAGCCGCTGCGCGCCGCCGGTCGTGAGCACGCGGCGGAGATTGGCGCCCGCGGGCGCGCCATTGAGCGACGCAGCGAGCACGCCGCCCAACCCGCCGAGGGAGAAGTTGGGCATCGCTGTTTCCGGCATGTAGCGCCGTTGGGCGGGCACCCCGTACGCGCTGTTCACCAGCACTTTGCCCGCGCGCGCAACGACGACCGTGGCGCCACCCTTTGCCGGGTTGATATACGGCGCGAAGACGCCGTCCACGAACGCCTTCGTGAGCTTCGTCCCGTCGGCCGCGCGCGCCATCACGCGCCGTGCCCCCAGATCGTATCGATCGCCCGGATGCAGCGTGAGGAACGGCCGTCCGGCGTCGTTGGCATCACGTCCGTTGTACACGAAGGCCTTGTTGCGTCCGATGATCTCGGCGGTGTCGCCCTTCACCACCCAGACGGTGCCTTCATCCTCCGAGATGGCCAGCAGATCCTTGCGGGTGATCGTGAGCGAGTCGTAGAGATCCGGCAGTCGCTCCCGCGCCACCACGTGCTGATCGATCGCCGTGTTCCTGAGATACGCGAACCCCTTCAGGTACTGCGGGTGGTTCATGATGTTGTTGTTGTTCGACGGCGCACCGCGCACGAGGTAGTCGCCCTGGATCGATGCGCCGGCGCTGGTCCCGGCGATCACCCCACCGCGCGCGAGCACCGCCTCGAACGCCCGCTGACTCCGCGTCCCCATGTAGCTGTCCACCAGCCGATAGTGACGCCCGCCATCGAACCAGATCCCCTTCGCGTTGGCGATCTTCGCGACAAAGGCGGGATCATCGGCCTGCTGCCGGCTCGTGGTGTGGTAAACCACGACATTCCGCGCGCCGGCGTCGCGCAGCATCCTGCCGGCGGTGGTCATGTCGATCGAGTCGCCACCGGCCGTGGGCACGTCCACGATGAGCGCATCCGGACCACCCGCGAGCGCGATGAACGTCGCCCACGTTTCCGGTCCTTGCGCCCCGCCGCCGACGACCATGATCGAGCCCGTCGCCGGGCCCACGCGCGGGGCGCCGCCGGGCGCGGGCGCCGTAGAGGTGGCGCCGCGCGTACAGGCCGCGAGGGCCAGGACCGAGGCCAGCAGGAATCGGATGCGCATAACTCGTCGGGGTGGAGGACGCCCTACGTTACGCCGCGACGAGCGATCCCGCTGGACGATCAAGCAGTCAGGACGATCAAGGACGATCAAGGGGTCAGAGTTGTTGATCGGCCCCGCCGATCAACAACTCTGACCCCTTGATCGGCCGCGCCGATCAACAGCTCTGACCCCTTGATCGGAACCCCTTGATCGGACCGCTGGATTGCTCTGGACGGGCCGAGGGCGGCGGTGTTGCTGGTCAGCGGTTCAGCGTGAACTGAAACGGCTGCACCACCCGCTGCCGGACTTTGCGCTCGCCGACCTCGGCGGGCAGGAAACGCATCGTCTCGAGCGTACGCTTCACTGCCGATGTGAAGAAGGCATGATCGCTGCGCACCACCTCGAGCGTGCCCAGATCGGCGCGGCCCAGCGTGTCGACGACGAACTGGACCACGACGACGCCCTCCACCCCGGCCTCGCGCAGCACCGCGGGGTACTCGGGGCCGCGACTCCCCGGCAGCACCGCCGCGGGGCGCTCGACTTGCCACTCGAAATAGACGTCGCTCCGGGGCGCGTTGCCGGTGCCGCCAAGCTCGCCGCCCAGTTGGCGACGACGGCCCGAGGCAAAGTCTTCGAGTCGGGTGGGGGCCTTCGCGTAATCGATGTCCGGTAGCACGCTCGGAATCTCGACGGGCGCGACCAACGTCGGGGCCGCGAGATCGGGGGACTGCGGCCCCCGCGCGGCATCGAGTGCCTGCTCCTCGATGGGCTTGGCCGCCGGTGGCGCGGGTGTCTCGATCTGCGTGATCTGCAACGGCACTTCGGTCGGCTTCTCGAACGTGGGCACTGTCGCATTCGCCGTGGCACGAATGAGCCCGGCCAGCACTACCGCGTGCATGAGGATCGACACCGCCGTTCCCCCCGGGCGACGCTCCCGGCGCGCGCGCGACTCCAGCAATTGATTGAGCATGGACTGCCTCCGTGAAGGTGTGTGGAGGCAGCATGCGACGGCTGGCTTAGCGTGCGGTTAGGCGGCCGTGAAGGCCGTCTTGCGTTGCGGTGACAGTTTGGTGAAGCGCGGATTAGCGGGCGATGAAGTCGGCCGCGCGCTACGCGGTCTGTTCCAGCGCGGCCATGGACTTGCGCGCCTCAGCCTCCCGTATGGCCCGCTGTGCGATACGGGTGATGGTCACGGTGAGCATGACGGTGGCGGCGATACCAAGCGCGAGGAGCCAGGTGGGCTTCTCCGCTCCCGTCTGCACGCCGGCGCGGCCGAACGCGGCGAAGGCGCCGATCGTGGGAATCATGCCGAACATCGCCAGCACGAAGTCGCGCAGCCGGACCGTGGTGACACCGAGCGCGTAGTTCGTCAGAACGAACGGCGCCATGCCGGAAAGGCGAATGAGAAACATGAGCTTGAGGCCGTCTTCGCCAATCACGCGGTCGATCACCGTGAGCGTGGCATTGCGCTGGACCTGCTGAGCCACGCGCTCGCGCAGGATGGTGCGGCCCAGCGTGAAGGCAATCACCGCGCCAATCGTGGAACCGAGAAACACCAGGACGGAACCCTGCAGTACCCCGAAAACGGCGCCGCCGGCCATCGTCAGGACGAAGGCCGGCAGCATGCAGATCGTCACCAGCACGTACGCCACCACAAAGGCAATGGGGGCCCACGCCCCCAAGCCATGCACCCACGCCGAGAAGCCCGGCAGGTACGGAGACGCCAGCTGCCCCACTCCAACGCCGAGGGCAATGGGGAGGGCCAGGCTGGCCAGCTTGGCCACCGTGGTGATCTGCTCGCGTAGGGTCCGGGCCATGACGCAATATAGACGCATGACCTCCATCGCCCTTTCCGCGATCCACGCCCGCCCCCGATGGGGCCGTGGCGTCGCCCTGCTGCTCACGGCCGCGCTGCTGGCGGCGTGCGCCGAACGTCCGAGCAAGACCGTCACGCTGGCAATCGTCAATGGCCACGTGTGGACCGGTGACAGCGCCGCGCCCTGGGCCGAAGCCGTCGCCGTGTCCGATCATTCCATTCTGGCGGTTGGCACGAGCGACGAGATCCGTCGCCTGGCCGGCGACGCGAAAGTGATCGATGCGGCCGGCGCCACGGTGGCCCCGGGGTTCATTGACAGTCACGTGCATTTCCTCGACGGCGGGTTCGCGCTGGCATCCGTGAAGCTGCGCGACGCGAAAACCAAGGAGGAATTCATCCGCCGTATCGCCGACTTTGCGAAGTCGGTGCCCAAGGGCACGTGGATTCGCAACGGCGACTGGGACCACACCAACTGGGGCGGCGAGCTTCCGACACACGAATGGATCGACTCCGTCACGCCCGACAATCCGGTGTGGATCAATCGCCTCGACGGCCACATGAATCTGGCGAACGCGCTGGCGTTGAATGCGGCACACGTCGACCGCGCCACCAGGGACGTGGCCGGCGGCACAATCGTGCGCGATGCGAAGGGGAATCCCACCGGCGTCCTCAAGGACAACGCGATGGGGCTCGTCGATGCCGTGCAGCCGCCACGCAGCGACGCCGAGGCCGACGTCGCGCTCGATTCGGCGATGCACTACGTCGCGTCGAATGGCGTCACGAGCGTGCATCACATGGGTCTGATGTCCGATCTCGCCGTGTTTCGCCGCGCCGAGTCCGCGAATCGACTCCGCACGCGCATCGTGGCGCAGGTGCCGCTCTCGCAATGGTCGGAACTGCGCGACACCGTGAAGGCGCATGGCACCGGCAGCAGCTGGCTCCGGATCGGTGGCCTCAAGGGGTTCGTGGACGGATCGCTGGGCTCGCACACCGCGGCCATGCTCGCGCCCTTCAGCGACGCGCCGACGGATACGGGGCTGTTCGTGACGCCGCCGGAGAGCCTCTACGTCTGGACCAAGGCCGCCGACGCGGCCGGGCTGCAGGTGATGGTGCATGCCATCGGCGACAAGGCGATTCGCACGCAGCTCGACATCTTCGCGCGCGTCGCGCAGGAGAATGGTCCGCGTGATCGGCGCTTCCGCATCGAGCACGCCCAGCACATTGCCCCCGACGACTTCGCACGCTTTGCACAGATCGGCGTGATTGCCAGCATGCAGCCGTATCACGCCGCCGACGACGGTCGCTGGGCCGACCGCGTGATCGGTGCCGACCGTGCGAAAGGCTCGTATGCATGGAAGTCGCTGCTCGACGCCAAGGCCATGCTCGCCTTCGGCAGCGACTGGTTTGTTGCGCCGCCCACACCCATCGAGGGGATCAAGGCCGCCGTGACGCGTCGAACACTCGACGGGGCGCACGCCGAGGGATGGGTGCCCGAGCAGCGGATCACGCTGGAGCAGGCGCTGACGGCGTACACGAAAGGCTCCGCATTCGCCGGCTTTCAGGACAAGCAGCTCGGCACCATTGCACCGGGCAAGCTGGCTGATCTCGTCATTCTGGATCGCGATCTCACGACCCTCAAGCCCGAAGACCTTGATCAGGCGCACGTGCGGCTGACGATCGTCGGCGGCAGGATCGTGTACGAACGCAGATAGGTTGCAACGACGCGGGGGCGGTGTTCCGCGTGAGGGTAGCTATCTCGTTCGGGATGCCCCAAGGCATCCCCGAACGGGATAGTGCCCTCACGCGGGACGCCGCCCCCGCGTCGACCGCACCAACGCGACGTTTACATCGCCTTCTTCGGCTTCTCGAACCCGCCGTCGAGCGCGTTCAGGAACAGCTTGTAGGTGCCGTGGGGCTGCGAGCGGAAGAGAATTTCCGGCCCGAACATCCAGAGCGTGCCCTTGCCGATGGTGGCCTCGGCCATCGCCGTGCCGCCTTCGAGCAGCTCCTGACCCCACGCCCAGCCGGAGCGCAGTGAGTTCTTCGAGTCGAACGTCGCAAGCGGACGCACACCCTTGGCCGCTGCGTCCGGTCCGAGCTTCATGACCGGGCTCGCGTCGAACATCACGATCGGACGCGGGTTCATGCCCGTCGCGATCGTGGCGCTCGTGTCGAGCTTCACCTCGAGCAGCGAACCCGGGATGTAGTACTTCTCACCCGGATACGCGCGCCCGTTCGCGTCGGCCATGTAGTTGTCGATGGGAAGCCCCATCGCCTTGCCGAGGCCGATCGACGAACCGATGGCGACCACTCGACCGCCGGCCTCGATGAACGCCTTGATCGCCGGCACCGACTTGTCCGGGCTCACCCGGCCGATCTGTCTGCGCAATTCCGCCGGGATGAGCGTCGTGTCCGGCGAACCGCCGAAGCCCGCGCCCGGGCCAGCGCGATCGGTGAACATGCCGTCAGTGAAGACGAGCACATCGTACTTCGCCTTGAGGTTGCCGGCGTCGATCTCCTGCGGGTAGATCGTCGTGTACGGATACTCGAACTTCTCGAGGATCAGACGCGTCCAGCCGCTCGGCATGTTGCCGCCGTAGCGATCCACGAGCGCAATGCGCAGCGGCTGCACCGGCTGCGCCGAGCCGGGCTTGCTGTTCGCCGCGGCGAAGTTCACGCCGAGTTCCCTGGCGGCCTTGGCCACCACCGCGTCAGCCTGGCCGCCGGCCGGGATGAACCACGTGCCCGCACCCCACGTCGTCGCGCCATCCTTGAAGCTCGTCGGCACGCGCGTGGCCTTCACGTTCACCTTCGCGAGACGGTTGGCCACCGTGGCCGCGTCGTTCACTTCGGCGTTGATGAAGTATCCTGTCTTCCCCTTCGCCACGGTGCCAGCGATCATCGGCGTGATCCCCTTCACCTTCTCGAACGGGCCGGTCAGGCCGTCGAGCACGCGCTCGAACTTCACGTCCATCTGGTAGGCGAGCGTCCAGCCGGCGTTGTCGTACGGCGCGATCGGCGGGCCACCCGGATAGCGGAAGTCATTCGGGTGATCCTGCGGTTCGAACATGTCGAGCACATGGCCGCGGAACGCCTGCCCCGTCATCACGACCCACGAGCCCGCCGGGAACTGCTTGCCGTTCGCGCTGAAGGGCGCGGTGGCCTTGTGCACTTCGATGCCCGAGTACTGCAGGGCACGAATGAACTTGGTGGCCGTGGCGAAGTCGTTCTGCGCGCTGCTCAGGATGTACGCGCGCGGATCGCGGTTCTCCGGCTTCTTGAGCTCGGCCATGTACTTGATGTCCACCGGCGTGCTGGCGACGTTCACCGCGCCACCACCACCACGACGGCCACCCGCACCGGCGTCGGCGTTCGCCGAGCCGCGATCCGCCGTGATCTTGGCGACCATGGCGTCCACGCGCTTGGGCGAAATCGTCCAGTTGTCCTTCGCGCCGGCCACGATGGCGTCGTTGCCCATCACCCAGCGGTTGAACAGGAACTCCTCGCGATAGCGCGACGCCATGTCGAGGAACGCGTAGTTCGCCGACACCGAGTAGTCGATCGACTGCCGGAAGTGCCATTCCTGCGGCGCCACCGGCAGCGGCAGGCCGGCCGAGCGGAGCTGACGCTCCGGCACGAGCGCGACGCGCATCGGCGTCGGATTGCCGATCGTCTCCGTGAGGATGCCGATCATGTTGTGGAAGTAGCCCACCGTGCGCAGACCGCCGTTCCACCACGTGCTGTAGTTCGAGCCCGCGCGGAAGGTGAGGCCCGGCTTGTGCTCGAGCACGAAGCGGTGGTTGAGCGCCGCCCCGACGAGGTCGAGGCCCGTGATCATCGCCGGGTGGAACCAGTAGTTCGCCGGATCCCGATACGGCGGCGCCGCCATCACCGTGCCCGTCGGGCCCGTCTGGTGATGGTTGTACATGATCTGCGGGTGCCACTCGATGAACAGCTGCTGCGACATGTTGCGCGTCTCGGCGAGCGCATTCATGTACGCGTCACGATTGTTGTCGTGCCCGGCGTACTTCTCGTAGAGGCGCGGGATGTTCATGTTGCGCTTGAGCTTGTCCGACTCCTTCATGTACCAGTCGGAGACGAGCTCCATGCCGTCCGGATTGGCGTGCACCATGAGGATGATGCAGTCGTCCAGGATGCGCTTGGTTTCGTCGTCGTTGCGGCTGTTGAGCTGCCAGAACGTTTCGATGAGCTGCTGGGCGCCAAGCACTTCGGTGGCGTGCAGGCCGCCATCGATCCAGAAGACGACCTTGCCTTCCTTCGACAGGCGCGCGGCTTCCGCCGAGTCGACGCCCTGCGCGGCGGCCAGCTTGCGCGAGATCTCCTTGTACTTGTCGAGATTCTTGAGGTTGGCCGGGCTCGAGATGATGGCCATGATCTGCGGCCGTCCTTCCTCGGTGAGCCCGATCGTATCGAGAATCATGCGGTCGCTCTGCTTGGCGACCGTGGCGAAGTACTGATGGAGCTTGGTGTAGTTGGGGAGCACGTAGTCGGCGCCGATGTCGTGACCGAAGAATTCCTTCGGTGACGTCAGGCGCTGCTGCGCGGGAAGCGCGAGCGGCATGGCGGCTGCCAGAAACAGGGCAGCGGACAGCCGGGTGGCACGACCGAGGCGTGGCATGCGAGGGACTGGTGGATGTGGCAGGGGACGAACCGTATCCGGCACGTCCGAAATGCCCGGAGGGGCCGGGACACTGGGGATACGATGGGATCGGGAGCCCCGTTGGGCCAGAGAGGAGGCCGTTTTTCAGGGGCGGGTCTCGTGCGACGCCGTATTGTCCCGCCTCCTCTGGGGTACGAGCTTTCCGCACCCGGCCTGATGGCCGATTCCCGTCCCGAACCCGGAGTTGCTCCAATGCATCGTACGTTTGTCGGCGCCCTGGTGAGCGCCGTCGTGATCGCCGCACCGCTGGCGGCGCAGAAGCCGGCCCCGAAGGACACCGCCAAGCCGGCCATGGCCGGCATGGATCACAGCAAGATGGGTGGCATGGACCACAACGCCATGCACGAGCAGATGACGAAGGGGCAGAAGGCCGAGAGCTGGAAGGAGCTCGACGCCTATCACGCCCTCATGATGGCCACGTGGCACCCGGCCAAGGACAAGAACGATCTGGCCCCGTTCCGCTCGAAGGCGGCGGAGATGGTGGCCTCCGCGAAGGTCGTGGCGGCCTCCAAGGCCCCGGCCAGCTGTGGCGCCAAGGCCGAGATCGTGGCCGCGCAGAAGGCGCTCCCGGCCGAGACGGAGAAGGCGGCAAAGCTGGCGGTCCCGGCGACGTCGGATACCGACCTCAAGGCGGCACTCAAGGCGCTCCACGACAAGTTCGACGTCCTCGAAATGGGATGCTCGGGCGGCATGGAGCACGAGATGGGCGGAAAGAAGAAGTAAGCGCGCCCGTCACGCTCGGATCCCTCAGTCAGCGCCGCCTCACCCGCGGCGCTTTCTGTTTGGCGTCCGGCTCGCCGAGCAACACACGCCGCGATTCGTAGTAGGGCGCGCTCAGCCGATCATCGACCTGCAACACTTCCCCCGTCTCCTGGCTGACCTGCCACACCTCCGGCGTGGCTCCCGTCTCGAGCAGCACGCGCCAGGTGGGAAAGCGCCCGGCGACGGTCTCCACGGTGTCCGCGCCCTCGACCCGAAGGTTGATCGCGACCATGCTTGGCGCGGCGGCGCCCATTTCGGGTCGGCGGGGAATCGCCACACTGCCTCGCCAGCCGGGTTGCAGCACCAGGGTGCGCAACAGGAGCTCGAGCGACGACTCGCTGACGGCCGCGACGCGATCGGTAGCGAATGGTGTGGTGGTCTCGTGGCTGGCAACCCGACCCGGGAGACCAGCGCGCGGCCGATAGTACGCTGGTGCCTGCCGACTCGTGTCGATCATGTCCGAACGCATGTGGTCGACGTTGGACGAGTAGTCGTGCGACGTCCGAATCGAATGGTGCGCCGGCCACTCGCCGACGACGGAAACACGGCGAAGCGGCTGCAACGTCGCCCGATTCAGCCAGAGCGTATCGCTCACGAGCGACCCGCGCGTGCGGACAAGGCGCCACGCCGGTGTTCCGGCCAGCGTCACCGAATCGACCGACTCGGTGGACACGCCCGCCGGCAGGAGCTCGTGATACAGGGTGGCGACGCTTCGCAGGTACGAGCGCCGCCCCGGGTGAATGCGCCGCACGTCACCCACACGCACCGGTGGAAACGACGCCGGCAGGCCAACACCGGCCTGCGCGAACGCGAGCCGTGGCCACGGGGCAAGGAATTCGGCCAGTGACTCCGCGCGCTCCTCCGCACTCGTGTCGCCGGCCGCCGCCACGGGAGACGGCGCCACGCGTGTCGCGCGAGGGGTGCGAGGGGCGCGATCGATCACCAGCGACAGCAGCAGGAAGGCGGCCAGGCCACCTCCGGCAACAAGCGCGCGCTGCCGCCACGATCCGCGCGTGCGCGACGGCATGGGCGCGAGAGGCTCGGCCACGCGTGGCAGCAACACGCGTGCGCCACTCGCCCGCGACTGCTGAATGCGCGCCCGCAGAAAATCGTCGTCGCCATCCCACACGAGCGCGCGCATCCCGGTGGCGAGCGCCGTGTCGGTCTCCTGCTCCGCGGCGTCCGCGCTGGGGTCAACGCCGAGATGATGCTGGTCGGTCATACGACATCTCCAAGCAACGTGCGCAGCTCGCGGGTGGCCCGATGCAGTCGGACTTCCGACGTGCCCGGGGTGATTTCCAGCAGCACGCCAATCTCCGCGTGCGAATAGCCGTGAATGGCGCGGAGGACGAAGACGTGACGCAGGGCCGGGCTCAGGGTGCGGAGCGCCTCCATCAGGCGCTGGCGGAGCCACGCATCACTGCCGGGGAGCTCCGGCGCCGCGATCTCGTCGAGCGCGTCCGTGCTGCGGTTTCGCCGGGCGGCCCGCTGCCGCAACAGCACGAGGCGCACCACGATGCGCGCCAACCACGCACCGAACTTCCCACGCTCCTGGTAGTGCGCGAGTGCCTCGGGCAGCCCGACGAACTGATCGTGCACCACGTCCTCCGCGTCGCTGCGTGACGCGGTGAGCCGAAGGGCAAGCGTCAGCAGCTCCGGCGCATGCTGGCGATAGCAGGCGTCGAGCGCCTCCGGGTCGCCGGCGCGCAACGCCACCAGATCGAGTGGCCGCGGGGGCGGTCGGCGCGGGTCGTCGGGCATCATCAACGCGGTCATGGCGGAACTCGTGACGGGGCAGGCACTTCCCGGCTGGCGATACTCCCCAATACGCCCGGCCCCGCAAAGCTTACATCCGTCCGCGTGCCAATCGTCGGCATCGCGCACAACTTTACGGGATCCAGTCCGGACCCAGCCGCGTTCGCCTCGCATGAACCCCGCCAACCTCGCCGTTCCGCCGGCGGCCGCGCTTCCCTCGGCCTCTCCTCCGCAGCTCGATGTGCCCACGGTGCTCACGCTGGGCGAGCCCAGTGCCCGCGAAATCGGCACGCTGGTGACCGTCCTGCTGCGCGCGGCCGGGGTTGGGGCCGCGTTTGCCAGTCGCGCGGACGATATGCGCGACCTGATGCAGGATCACGAAGTCGGCGCGCTGGTGTTCAAGCTGTCGGCCGATGCGATCGCGTCGTACGAGTTGCCGGTGACGCGCGCCGACGTGGTGGTGATGGCGAGTATCCCCACGCCAGATGTCGACGCGCTTCTCGTGGCCGCGCACACCGTTGGTCCGCTGGGGCGTCTTGTCCTCAACGCGGATGTGCCGGGCCTCGTCAGCTTCGCGCGGCTGCTCGACACGCCGGTGATCTGGTACAGTGCGCATCCCGAGAACAGCGCCGTGCTCGACGGCGTCGCCGCGTGGGGCGATGGTGCCACGATCGTGGACGGGCACCTGATGGTGGCGCACGACGGCGCGTGGTGCGATGCGGGTCGCGTGGCCAAGTTGCCGCCGCACACGCCGCCGCAGGTCGCGCTCGCGGCCGCCCTGGCCGCGATGTGTGCGGGCGTGCCGCTGTCCAAGGTGGTGGCGGCACTGCCCGCGTA
>JBDHVK010000102.1:0-14518 GCA_039809645.1 Gemmatimonas sp. | reverse complement strand
AGAACGCCACGTTGCGCACGGGGGTGGTGTCGGGCGTCCGCAGGCACTGGCGGCGCAGTGGGCACGGACCGCAATCGCGCTTCGCCCCGCGGAAGTGCTCCGCGATGTGGCCGCGCGTGATGTTCGCCGCCCCTTTGCGGTAGAGCGACTTGTCCGCGGGGCACACGCAGGTGCGGGCCACCGGATCGTAGCGGAAGTCCTCGGGCGTGAAGACATCGGACGGCTTCTTCGCCGGCCGTGACTTGTCATGCAACGGATTGGGCAGTGCCGTATAGCGCCCCTGTGTCGCGAAGCGGGCATCCCGCTGCCGCATGCCGTTGTCCGCGATCAACGCCGGCACACCGCTCTGCGCGAGCGCCTGCAGATTCGCTTCGCTGTGGTAGCCCGCATCGGCGGTGATCAGCGTCGCGCGGGTCCGCAGCGAGGCGGTCGCTTCGACCACGGGGAGCAGCAGCTCCTGCTCGGCGCCGGTGCCATGCGCCTGCGCCTCGACGATGATCTGATGCGCCGCGTCGACGGCGGCGACGCCCGTGAAACCTTGGATGACGCCCTTGCTGGTGGCCATCTTCGCACTGTCGTTATCGGTGCGGTTGCTCTTGCGTACCGTGCCCGTGGGGCCACGTCGATCGGTCGGGTGTTGGGTGAGCCACGAGCGCAGTTGCGCCGCGTCGGCCTGCAGCTGCTCCACCCGTGCGGCATCCTTCGCGTACAGGGTCGGCTCGACGGGACGCGCATCCTCGGCGCGATGGCGCGCCAGCATCGCCTCGGCGGCCCGTTCCATCTTTACCGCCTGCCGCTCGAAGTCGGCGCGCGTCCCGCTGCGATGCTTCGACGCGTTGCTCGGGAGCTTCACGCCGTCGATGGCGAACATCTCACGGCCGATGAGCCCTTGGCGATCGCACACCGCGAGGACCGCGGCAAAGATGGGCGCGATCTGGTCGCCCAGGGTGCTGACGAAGTGGGCGATGGTCGTGAAGTGCGGCCGGGAGTCCCCACTCAGCGCGATGAACGTCACCTGCTCCTCGCAGGCGCGGGCCATAGCGCGGCTGCTCACGATGCCTCGGGAATAGGCGAACAGGACCACCCGCAGCAGCATCGCGGGCGCATAGGCCGGCGCCCCGGTGGTATCGTTCCGGTAGCGGGCGTCGAACGGCGTGAGGTCGATGGCCTGTTCGAGCAGATGGTGCAGCGCGTGCTCGAAGGTGCCGGGCAGGAGCTGCGCCGCGAGATCAATCGGGATCAGTTTGGGCTGCGTGTCCACGGGCCGGTAGCGCGCCATACCACCTCTCGACGGGGGACGAACGACACCACACTTTCTGCTGAGAGGCCAACGGCTGGGCGGCGGGGCGGTTCCGTTTCCACATGGCGCCGCGCGAGTTTTCCTACAGCCTCGTTATGCCGGTGGGCCAATGAGCTGGGTCGCCTCTGGCGAGAAGTACGCCAATGGCGTATAGTTCTCCATGCGCTTCGTCGAGACGCCCATCTTCACGGCGGCCCTCCGCCGGCATCTCGATGACGAGCAGTATCGCGCGCTGCAGGCGGCCTTGTACCTGCGCCCGGAGCAGGGGGCGCTGATTCCCGGCGGTGGCGGTCTGCGCAAGCTTCGATGGGGCGCCGAAGGGCGTGGAAAGCGTGGCGGTGTGCGCACCATCTACTACTGGGCGGCCGCGGACGGTGTTTGCTATATGCTGTACCTCTACGCGAAGAACGAGCAGGGGGATCTCACCCCAACACAGCTGCGTACGCTCGCACGAGTGGTGCGCGAGGAGTTCAAGTGAAGGCCGACGCATTCAACGAGTTGCTGGAGAGCGTACGCCAGGCGGGGGCGATCCGTCGCGGCGAGCGGAAGCCATCGCGCTCTCGCACGTTCAAGCCGACCGATGTCAAAGCGGTGCGCGCCGACCTGGGGCAGTCGCAGGCGGAGTTCGCGCTGATGATCGGCGTGAGCGTGGCCACGCTGCGAAACTGGGAGCAGGGCCGCCGCGTGCCAGATGGTCCCGCGCTCGCGTTGCTACAAGTCGCGGCGCACAATCCTGCGGCAGTCGTTGAGGCATTGCATCGTCCGAAGCGGCGCGGCGCGGCATAACGGGTCGCTGCTGCCGACGGGGCGGATCACGGCGCGCGACTGGCTCACTGCGTTCGCCTGTCGCATTGTTATGAGGCCCCGCGGCAGAGCTAAGCGTTAAGCGGCAACACCAGGAGCTCGCATGAGAGTGAGTCGAATGTTGAGGGGAGTAGTTGGGACCGCGCTCACGTGGGGAGTAGCCTTCACCGTGCTCGCCGTCCCGGCGCTGCTGTGGATGCTTACCCACGTACCTGCAAACGAGAGCGTCGTCGCGCAGGTCTGGCGGTGGTCAACGGCGTACTTCCCGATCGCCTTCCGCCAAGGTGCACTGCTCGGTGCCGGTTTCGCGGGCGCCCTAGTCCTGCTTCGCCGTCGACTACGTTCGGTGCGCAACGTCTCGTACGTCTCGGTTGGTGTCATTGGCGGACTGGCTGCCGTCGGTACCACGGTTCTCGGGAACCTCGCTGGCGTTGGAGTGATCACGGGCCCGCTAATTCTGTTCCTGGGCGTCACCACCTCGACGATCTCACTGGCGATCGCCAAGCGCGCTCCGGAGAGCCGCCTCATCAAAACGTCGGACGAGCCACGCCTACCATCCGCTTAACGGGTCGCTGCTGCCGACGGGGCTGATCACGGAGCGCGACTGGCTCACTGCGTTCGCCTGTCGCATTGTTATGAGGCCCCGCGGGAGAACTTGGCGTTATGCCGCTACAAACACACCGAAATGCAACTCAATCCGCTTGACCTGCTCCCTCACCGCTATCCCTTTCTCCTCCTCGATCAGATCGAGATCGTCGAGCCTGGACGGCGGGCGCGCGGGTGCAAGCAAGTCACCGGGTTGGAGTGGCAGCTTGTCGGTGTTCGCGACGGCACGCCGCAGGTCGCCATGCCGCATGCGTTAATCGTTGAGTCGCTGGCGCAGCTGTCCGCCGCGGTCATTGCGGGGGTCGAACCAAGTGGCGCGCCGATGGTGGGATACTTCATGGGCTGCGATCAGGTCCGACTTCGCGGAGAGGCGAGACCGGGAGACTCGGTTGAGCTCTCCGTCGAACTGCTCCAGTATCGTCGCGGCATCTGCCGCACCAGCGCCGTCGCGCGCGTGGGCGAGTCGGTCCTGGTGCGCGCGGTACTGACTACGATCGTACGTCCGGCCGCTGGTGCGAAGGCATGACGGGTCGCTGCTGCCGACGGGGCTGACTGAGGAGCGCGACCGGCTCACTGCGTTCGCCCGTCGCATTGTTATGAGGCCCCGCGGCAGCACGTGGCGCTAGCCAGCATACACGTCCAAACAGGGAGCCAAAGAAGTCGATGGCACGAGTGCGACCACCACGAATTCTTGTCCTTGCCGTGGCGGTAGTGGGCAGCGCGTGCAGAGCGAGTGACACGGTCATTGTCGACGACTGGGGACCGCCGGCAGGCTACGCGGTACTCACCGGGACAGTCCGACGCACGTCGGGCGCGCTGGCGGCTGGCGTCGAAGTCATGTTCACGCGATGCGCGTCGCCGGTTGGTGGCTATCTGACCGGGGCCACCACGGATGCAGCAGGACACTTTCGTGCAACCGGTCAATTGCCCCCACGAGGCGTCTTGCCACCCGGCATCGCCGACACGTTGCGCCTTCGCTGCGACGTCTTCCTCGATCGAGCCGGCGTAGTGCGTGATAGCGTAACGGTGCGCTTTGCGGCGACGACACAGAGCGCGCCAGTGATCACTATCGACCTGGTTGCACCGTAGCGTCTGCTGGCTAACCTGTCGCTGCTGCCGACCGGTCACTCAAGGAGCGCGGCTGGCTCACTCCGTTCGCCCGCCGCATTGTTGTAGGGCCCTTCGGCAGAGCCTGGCGCTAGGCGGGGAATTCGTGCTATATCTGCTCCGCTTCAGGCGCAGTGGATCCAGACACATTCCGCGCGGTACCATTTCGTCCGGCTCCTAGCTGGCCCAAAGGGAGCTCGTCTCATTTCCCACCAAAGCGGAGCGGTACTATGTACTCGCATGGTTCGTGGGACAGCGCTGAGCAGGCAGTCGTCGATCTGTTCGTCGCGGAGCTCCCCGAGGTTGCCGGTGGCCTAATTGAGCTGCGCGCGCTCGCGCGAACCGCAGGTCTCCGCACAAAGGTCGCAGTTGCGAGCCGGGACGCCAAGCAGAACGCGGTCAAGACATTCGTTGGCGTGGACGAAGTGCATATGCGACGGCTGAGCCAGCTGCTCCCTGGAGAAATTGTCGACGTAGTGCCGTGGCGAGACGATTTCGCGCAGCGCGTCCGCATGGCAGTCGCACCAGCCAACATCGCGCGGATGGAGCTTGATGAAGGCCAGCAGGTAGCGCAGGTGGAACTGGCAGACAACGATTCATCTCGGCGGCTGATGGACGATTACGCACATAGGCAGCTAGTGAATCGCTTCGTGGCGGGACGCGTCGAGCTCTCGATCGCGGCTTCCGCCTAACGGGTCGCCGCGGCCGACTGGGTTGATCAAGGCGAGCGACTGGCTCACGGCGTTCGCCTGTCGCATTGTTGTGAAGCCCCGCGGCCGAACTTGGCGTTATGTCAACAAGTCTTTATAGGAGAATGCGATGAGAATCCTCGGCGTCATCCTCAGCTTCGCATGCGTGCCGTTGCTCGCCCACGCGCAGCGACCGCTTGCCCACTCCGCGACACGCGCCGCCGCTCGCGCTTCGACAACCTATCCTCTCGACAGCGCCTACGCGTTCGGCGCAGACTCCATCGTACTGGTCCTCCGCGATCAGACGCTAACACAGAAAAGGCAAGCCGCGGGTACCTGGATGTTTGGACCGCCCGCGACGAAAGCAGAGGCCGACGGATGTCCGCCGGAGAAGGTGCTCGGTCGGCGCATCGCACGCGCTACCTGGGCTGCTTTGGACAAGCCGAAGGGGTTGAAGTTCATCATGGTCCGCGTGAGGGGCCCCTGGGACGGAGATCCGCTTCTTTCGAGAACGCAGCTGGTGGAAGATTTTTACTATTCGTACGAGCAGCTCGCTGGCCCCTGGATCGGTGACTCCAGTGGAGGAACCGCGAAGGTGATGCACGCGAGGCGATGATCATCGTGATGATGTCCCGCGCAGAGCTTGGCGTTCGGCCGATACCCTCGACCAGAATCCACTAGTGCCCACACAAGGGTTGCGAGCGGTCTGTGCCGCACTCGCCTTCGCGACGGCGTGCCAAGGCTCGGAAGCAAGCACTGAGACCGTCTGTCCTGCCGACCTTCGCGCGCGTATCGATCGAGCCGCCGTGGTGCTCCGGCGCGCCGATTCGACGCGACTCCAGGCGACGGCGCTCGGCTGCGGTGGGACAGTCACGCTGGCGACGTCATGGGTATGGTCCGCGAAGGACACGAGTGTGGTACGCGTTGACGCCTCGTCGGGATGGGTGTACGGCGTGCGCGCCGGTGTCAGCGAAGTTGTGGCCATGAGCGAGCCACCCTACTCCGTCGGCGTTCGCTCGACCGTCACCGTGTTGGAGTAACTCCGGCGCGAAACGCTTGCCGTCAGCGCCGAACGGATCGCCGCTGCCGACGGGCCTGATCAAAGAGCGCAACTTTGCCGCGCCCGCCGCGGAAGCCAGCGTTCGGCGGCCTCACACTTCCAGGGACCAACGCATGGACTATCGCCTCGCAACGGTGGCCGACATTCCGGAGCTTGCAGGCATGCGTTGGGCATTCCGGGCGGAGGCGGGGGAGCTCCCGCGCGAGGATGAAGCGGCGTTCGCCGAGCGGTACGCCACGTTCGTCGGCGCGGGACTCGCGTCCGGCGCGTGGACGTACTGGGTGGCCGCGGACGCGGGGGCGTTGGTGGCGCACATGGCCGTGTGCGTGGTGTCGGGCGTTCCGCGACCGTCGCGACCGAGCGACCAATGGGGTTACCTCACGGATTGCTACACCCGCCCCGGGTATCGCGGCGCCGGTATCGGAAGCGCGTTGCTCGCACGGGTGCGTGCATGGGCCGAGGGGCGGGATCTGGAGCTGTTGCTGGTGTGGCCGAGTGACACGTCGACGGCATTTTACACGCGTGCGGGTTTCGGTCAGGCCGACGGGGTGGCGGTCCTGCCGCTCCGAGCGTACGATCCGCCACTGTCCCCATAGCGGGTTGCCGCTTCCGACGGAGCTGCGCTGGGAACAGTGGCTGGCAGACTGTGCGGACCGGCCACATTGTCAGGATGTCCCGCGGCAGAGCTTGGCGTTGCATGTCCACTCACCATTGTGCCGGAGCGAATCGAATGTATGCTGCGCACTTTGCGGTGAGCCTCGGACTCAAGGCGGCCGCACCTCGAGTGCCGATCCCTGCTCTGCTCATGGCTGGGTTGGCCCCCGACGTTGCGTTCGCGCTCCTGATGAGAACCGGCGTTGAGCACATCGACGCACCGGTGGGCGCGCCCTACGCAGGCTGGCGGATTGTCGCGCCCTACTCCCACGGCGCTGTCCTGGCAGCGAGCGGTGTGCTGCTCTTCGGCGTTGGCCTCTGGCTCACCTCTCGAAAGGCGCGTGTCGGCGGTGACGAGCGGCCTCTCGCTCTGGCGGTCCTCGCCAGCGCTCGCCATGCTCCTGGAGGCTTGCCTGGTGGGATCAGGTGCGTGGCGATTTCTGCGCTCCTCACCAACCATGTCGTGGACGCTGCGGCTCGCCACGGCAGGGCTACTCGGCTGGCTCACGTGGCTGTCGACCATTGGTCAACGGGGGGCCACGCTGATCATGCCCTCGCCCGATCTCGCCGAGTCCTATCTCTGGCAGATCCTGCGAGATCTGATTCTGCTGAGCGTCCTCGCAGTCCTCGGTACCACCGCAGTGCCTACCGCAGGTGCAGTCCAGACGCCGTTGCGTGACAGGTGACGGATCGCTGCTGCCGGCGGGGCGGTCTGCGGAGCCGCCGCTGGCAACCAATTTTCAGTTTCAGAGCGTGCATGAATTTCGGAATCTTCGAAGTTGGCGCGAAATGGATCCTGGACGTTCCGGGAGCAATCCTCTGCCGTGCGGCGAACGCAGGGCGCGTGACGCCACGTACAGCACACGGCGCACGGGTCATGCTCGCGCTGGCGCTGGTGACGTCGGCAACGCGACTGGCCGCGCAATCGCCAGAGGGAGGTCGTTCATTGCGCGGCGTGGTCTTTGACAGTGTGCGGGGCGCGCCCCTGGCCGATGCGCTGGTGCAGATCAGCACCACCAGCGAACGCGCACACGCGATGTCGACCCGCAGCAATGCCCGTGGTGAGTTTACGTTTGACTCGCTGCGCACGGGGTCGTACCTGATTGGGTTTCTGCATCCGCGACTCGATTCGCTGCTGCTCGCACCGTCGTTGCGGCCGGTCGTCATCGAAGGTGCGTCAACGCCACCGGTTGCGCTGGCGATCCCCAGTGTCGCCACGCTGCTGACGACGTTCTGCGGAGCCAACGCGGCCCCGTCAACCGTCATGCTCGGTCGCCTGCGCTCTACCGACCCATCGCGTGAGCCCGCGGAGGCGTCGATTCGCGCGGAATGGTCGGAGTTCACGATGACGGCGCAGTCGCTCTCGACATCGCCACGATGGGCGACCGCACGCGCCGAACGAGACGGCGCATTTGCTCTCTGTGGACTGCCGCCGGATGTCCGGCTGTATATGCGTGCGACCGTTGGACGCGATTCATCGCCACCGTTGGCCATCGACGCGCCGCCCTCCGGGCTCTTGCTGCAGAACATCTGGGTGAGTCCTCGCGAGTCGAATGCGCGCGCGAGCATGCGCGGTACGCTACGCTCTGTGGAACAGAAGCCCATCGCCGGCGCGCGACTCAGCATACGCGGCAACGCGTCCCACGTGACCAGCGACGCGACCGGTGCCTTTGCGCTCCCTGCCTCGCCGCTCGGCACGCGCATGCTCGACATCGAAGCCGTCGGCTTTCAGTCGCAACACATTCCGGTCACCATTGCCCGTGGAGACGACGCGTCGCTGAACATCGCGTTGATTCCGCAGCTGCACACACTCGCAACCGTTCGCGTCACCGCGGGGATGTCGGCGATCAACGAGCGTCGCAGCAAGCACCTGGCATCGTTTCTGGATGACACGACGATCGCGCGTCGTCGTTTCGACAACGTCGCCAACGCGATGCGCGGCATGCCCGGTGTCCTGCTCATCAACTCGGTTGCTTCGCGTGGGACATTCAGTGAACGCCGGGCATTTGCCTTCCGCGCCACCGACCCGGGCACGTTCGGTGATCGCATCATGCTGGGCACACCGCGCAAATCGTGCGAGCCAACCGTGTTCATCGACGGCGTGCGCCAACGCGGCACCAACACCGGTGAGATCGACGTACTGGCGGACGTGCGGGAGATCCGCACCATTGAGCTGTACCGCTGGGGCTGGGAGGTCCCGAAACAGTTTGACGCGCCAACGGAGTGCGGTGCGTTGCTGATCTGGCGCAAGTAGTCGCCGAGACCCAGATGCCTACTCTCGAGTACCCTGATCCTGTCGTGGCACGCTTCATCGCGGAGGTGCGATCGATTCCCGCGCGATCGGACGAGGCCAGTGGGGCGTCCAGGCGTCGGGCGATCGGGACGCGCCACGGATGGCTACAACGAGCGGTTGTGGATGCGAGAGCTGAGACGAACCGGCTGGAGCTAAGCGGTCGTACGGATCTGGCGCTCTGGCACCCGGAGGCGGGCCTCCGCGCGAAACCAGGGGCATGAATTCTCGGTAGTGCAGCACAGTGTGATGGTCTCAACCCTCGAGGAGAGCAGAATGATGATTCGACGAGTGGCGGTCATGGCGGTTCTCGCATCAGCGCTGGCCTTTCGCGCCGCGCAGCCGGGCTTTGAATTGCCGATCAGCGGCGTGCCCATCCGGCCGCTCCGCCAGCCAGCGGGCTTCACGACGGCGTCCGACGCGCGCGCCGCGTTCCGTCCCATCGTGGCGGACACGCGGGCCTCGGTCGCGTGCGGCGTGACGCAGCCCGCTCAAACGCCGCGTCGCATTGATGTTCCGCCCTTCACCGCGCACGATGCGAAAGGAGGGCCGAACCTCCCGGCGGGCCAGCAGGACATCTCGCTGTATGTGGATTCTGCCGGTGCGCTGACGTACGCGATTGAACTCCGCGCCTCTCGGCCGTTCTTCCGGCGCGCCCCTGGCGCTCCAGTGAACCCGAGCGACAGCGCGTCAAGCGCCTATCGTGCCGGTACCAACTTCACGGTCGTGGAGACCGACGTCGCGAATGGGCGCATTCGCGCGTTCAACGTGGTGCGGGGCGAGTATCAGCGCGGCATCGAGGGACCGCTGGCGGAGCTCGATGGGTTGTCCAGCCTCGATCACCCTCGTGCTCGAGCCGAAAGCGCACTCGCACTTTGCCGTCGCTAGGCGTTTGATTCGTCCGATGGCGATCGAGATCCGACCCGCGGGCGTTGAGGATGTACCCGCCCTCGTGGGCCTCATGCAGGCTTTCTACGCCGAGTCGGAGCTCCTGCTTCCGGCCGCCCCGGCAGCGCGTGCGTTCGCCGACCTCTTGTCCGCGCCCCACGCGGGGGCGGTGTGGCTGGCCGAACGGGTGGTGGCCGGAGGCGCAGCGGCGGTCGGGCACGTGGTGCTCACGGTGGCGTTCAGCATGGAGTATGGGGGCGCGCGCGGGTTCATCGACGACCTGTACGTTCGGCCCGAGGCGCGCGGCTGCGGCACCGGCGCGGCACTGCTCCAGGCCGCCCGCGACGGCGCGATCGCACGAGGCCTGCGGGCCTTGTGCGTGGAGACGGGACCCGCGGATCACCCCGCTCGTGCGCTCTACGCCCGAGCGGGGTACGCCGAGACCGGCCACACGTTCCTGGTGCAGCCACTCGCATCGCCCGTGCACGCGGTCTGAGCGCCGTGCGAAGCGGATCTGCCGACGGGCATGCCACTCCACGCGCCCGTCGGTGCGGATCGTACCGGCGGACCGCAACGATGACTTAGGCCTGAAACGTCTCCCACGCGCGCTGCGCGCGAGCAAGCGCTCGGAGAAAGCGCGGGTCGTCGCGCACGGAGTCGAGGAAGCGATCGTGGCGGGCGAAGAACGGATAGTTGATCATCCCGCCATCGATCGCCCGTTCGAGCCAGAACAGTGCGTCGTCACGAAGCCCGACTTTGGCATGCGCGACGGCGAGCAGCCACGGGACCTCGGCGTCCCACATGGCCGTGGCTCGCAACGGACCATCGGTGAGCCGCACCACCTCGCGCTGATCGCCCCGCCACGCGGCGCGGAGCAGACCGATCTGCCAGGTGCCCACATCCGAGGTTGGCTCGGCGACCACGTCGGCGCTGACCGCCTCCGCCTCATCCACCCGTCCGGCGTAGGCGAGCACCATCACCAGATTCGCGCGCAGCACCGGCGTGAGGGGATCGAGCGCCACCATGTGACGAGCGGCCTCCAGCGCCTCATCGAAACGTCCATCGAAGAAAAGCGCCATGGCGCGCACCAGATGGCTGATCCCACTCAGCGGATCGACCTCGGCCAGACGCGCCGTGTATGGCGGCCACTGCTCGGCTTTCCCCACCAGCCACCCGAGCAGGTGCACATGCATCTGCAGCGCGGCCACCTCGCTCGGATTGGCCGCCAGCACCCGCCGAAAGCTGCGCGCGGCCGCGTGCACTTCGCCGCGGGCGAGATGGGTGTGCGCGCGCACGATGTGTCCGCGCGGGGAATCGGGGTCGAGCGCGAAGATCCGCTGCGCACAGGCGTCGGCCTTGGCCAGGTAGGCCTCTTCCTGACCGACTGCGGCGCCAATGTTGACGTACTGGAAGTACGCCACGCCGAGCCCTTCGAGAATGAGGGCGTTGTCACCGATCAGCGAGAGCGCGGCCTGCAGATGCGTCACTGCCCGATCGAGACTGCCCGGCATGAAGCTCCAGATCTCCGCCTGGGCCCGCAGATAGCTCTCATGTGCGCGCACGTCGCTGATGGGGCGATCGGCCATCTGCGCCACTTCCCGGGGGGACAGCTCGATCGACAGTGCGTCCACGATGGCGCGGGAGACCCGCTCCTGCATGTCGAACACATCCTCGAGCGTGCCCCCGTACTTGTCGGCCCAGAGCTGGACGTCGTTCACCGCATCCACCAGACGCGCCGTGATCCGCAGATTGTTCGACGCGCGGCGCACCGTTCCCTCGAGCACGTATCGACATCCCAGGTCACGCGCGATCGCGTGGAGTTCGCGCGGATCCCCTTTGAGGCGCGCCGCCGAACTCCGGGAAATCACCCGCAGCGCGCGCACGCGCGAGAGGTCGGTGATCAGTTCATCCGTGAGGCCATCGCTGAAGAATTCCGTGTCGGGTTCCGGACTCAGGTTGACGAACGGAAGGACCACGACGGTACGCGTGGCGGCAGAATCCGGCGCCCGCCGTGAGGCGAGCGGCGCACGCGAGGCGTGCAGTGCCTCCCGGACCATCGAGAGATCGGAGAGGCGCCGATCGGAGTCGGGCTCGAGGCAGTGCGTGAGCAGGTTGCGCATCTCGCCAGGCACGGCCTCCGGCAGGCGCTCCCACGCTACCGCCCCCGTCATGACGGAGACGAGCAACGCCTGTGGTGTGCGCCCGGGAAAGGGGCGCTCGCCAGCCAGCATCTCGAAGAGCACGGCGCCGAACGCCCACACATCGGTACGAACATCCACCGGTTCGCCAACCGCCTGCTCGGGTGACATGTATCCCGGGGTCCCGATCACCAGTCCGGTGCGCGTGTGCACGCCGCCCGGTGCCACTGCGGGCGCCTCCGGTGATGTGATCAGCTTGGCGATCCCGAGATCGAGCAGCTTTACGCGATCATCGGAGGTGACGAGGATGTTCGCCGGCTTGAGATCGCGATGCACGATGCCGCGCGCGTGCGCCGCTGACAGCCCGTCGGCGATCTGGCCCGCCAGCCGCGCCGTCCGCTCGAGGGTGAGCGGGCCCCGCGCGATGAGTTCGGCGAGTGACGGCCCGTCGACGTACTCCATGATCAGCGCGGGCGCGTCGCCCACCCGCTCGACGCCGTGAATCGTGGCGATGTGCGGATCATTGAGCGAGGCCAGCAAGCGCGCCTCCTGCTCGAATCGCAACAGCTGATCCGGATCGCCGTCGTCGTCGGTGCGGAGCCGCTTGATCGCGACATCGCGTTGCAGGCGCGGATCGTGGGCGCGATACACTTCGCCCATTCCTCCTGCCCCGATCAGGGCAACGATCTCGAATGGGCCGACGGACGTACCGGGGGCGAGCGACATGGTGCCGAAAGTAACGCTTCGATGGCTCGGCGCGACGGTGCGCCCGCCCGACCGGCGCGAGGCGCGCTACTTTCCGCGCGAGTACACGATCTTCCTGGTGCCGCCGTCGCACGTGCCGACCACGGTCATCCCGTCCTTGACGTCGCCCTTGGCCATCACCTCCAGCGTGTAGCCTTTGACGCCTTTGGCATCGAGCTTTTCGGCGATTTCCTTCTTGAGCTCCTCGCAGGGCTTCACGTCAATCGGCAGCGACAGGGTGGCCACGAGCGAGAGCGGCGACAACGCAAGGATGGCGAACATGGGGAATGAACCTTGAAGAGGGGCGTGCACAGGGAGGGCTGCTCCCGCCACTCTAACGACTGGACCGCCATCGGCAATAGGCAGGACGGCGACCAGTCTCAGCCGTAGGAGAACCGCGATGCACCGAGTACCCTGCACGGCCATGATCCGAACCACTCTCCTGCTGACGAGTGCCGCCCTCCTCGCGAGTTGCGCCGCAGGCCGCGATCGCGCGGCGGACTCGGACACCGCGGCCGCGCCGCCGGTCGCCCAGCCGGACCGCTCGTCGATACCGGCGGAGCCCACGCTCACGATGAGCGAGCATGGGATTGGTCCCCTTCGGATTGGCATGTCCCTCGCCGAGGCGTCGGCGGCGCTCGGCGGCGCGCTGATCGTGCCACCGAACGCCGATACGGCGGCGTGCGACTACGTGGAGTGGCGCGGCGCGCCGGCGGGGGTGACGCTCATGGTCGACGCCGGTCGGCTCGCGCGAGTCGACGTCAGCCTGTCGGGGGTCCGAACGGCCAACGGCATCGGTGTTGGCGACTCCGAGGAGGCAGTGCAACGCGCGTACGGCGGGCGGGCCGTCGTCAGTCCGCACAAGTATGAGGATGGGTACTACCTGGCGGTGGCCGACCCGACGGACACGCTGTTTGCCCTCGTCTTCGAAACCAGCGGAGGAAAGGTCACGCGCTACCGGGGTGGCCGGCGTCCGCAGGTCGAGTATGTCGAGGGGTGCTCCTGACCCCTCGACACCGTCCTGTCCTCGCCGAGGGTGCGGCTGTCTGCCACTACCGCCGCACCTCCACGCGGAGAAATGTCGCCGGAATCACGGTCCGGTCCGGATCACGACTCGTGTTCTGCGCGGTGAACAACGCCGCCAGTTCGCGCTGCAGGTCATCGGCCCGCCCGGCCTGCGTGGCGGCGTCGAACGCATTCATGGTCGGCCCATAGTACGACCGGAAGAGCGCGAGAAAGCTTGCCGGCGATCCGTCATGTCGAAAGACCCACGACTCGCGCGTGCAGGTGATGCGTGACGCCGGGATTCCGGCGGCACCGAAGCGCTCGATCACGTCAGTCTCGACGCCCCATCGCATCGGGCTCACAACGCCGGCCGGTGGTGCGGGTGTGTACGCGGAGCAGACCTGCAGGATCTGCGCGACCAACGTCGGATCCCCGGGAATCCAGTTCCCCATCACGATGCGCCCACCGGAACGGGTCACGCGCACCATCTCCTCGGCCACGTCGACCGGGCGGGGCGCAAACATCGCGCCGAAGATCGAAAGGGTGACATCACGCGAGGCATCCTCCACCGCTTCGAGATCCATGGCGTCGCCGTGCATGAACCGGCAGTTGGCGAGTCCCTGCTCCGTCGCGCGGGCTGTCCCCGCCGCCACGAGATTGCGGGCGATGTCCACACCCAGCACCTCGGCGCCGCGTCGCGCGGCGGGAATCGCCGTCGTGCCGTCGCCGCAGCCGACATCGAGCACCTGCGTTGCCTTCGTGAGACCCAGCCGATCGACAAAGGCGTCGCCGCTCTCCCGCATGGTGTGCGCGATGCGGGTGAAATCACCCTTCTCCCAGAGCGCCTGATTGGCGTTGGCAGCGGGGGAAGACGAGTCGGTGGGGTGATCGGGGCGAGCGAGGCTGGTCATGGAGCGCTCCTTGAACGAGGTGGGAAGAGGAGCGTGCACAGTGCCCACGTTTGTCGCTGACCGCTTCCCACGGATGGGCCATCCGGTATCGATGGCCCATTCGGGCCATCACCCGTCAGCCCGCCGTGCGCCCCAGTCCCATCCGGATGCCCACCGCCACCGCTGCGGCGCGCGTGCCAAGCCCGAGCTTCGTGAAGACGTTGGCGACATGCCGATGCACCGTATGCGGACTGAGGGACAGTCGCGCGGCGATCTGGCGATTGGTCAGCCCGTCCACAATGCCCGAGAGCACCTCGCGCTCCCGAGCCGTCAACGCGACCGC
>JBDHVK010000101.1:0-14539 GCA_039809645.1 Gemmatimonas sp. | reverse complement strand
CAGCGTGAAGAGCGGACCGCGGGTGATGCCCGCCGCATCCAACGCCAGCGTGGCACCGGCGATCAGCACGATGTAGAAGAGCGCCAATGGCAGCATGATGCTCCAGCCGAGGGACATCAGCTGGTCATAGCGGAAGCGCGGCAGCGTCCAGCGGATCCACATGAACAGGAAGAGGAAGGCGCCCACCTTGCTGGCGAACGCCAGCAGCGTGACCAGCGTCTTCACGATGGTAAACGGCGGAATGTTGTCCCACTGCGTGAACGGGAGGTCCCATCCGCCGAGGAACAGTGTGGCGGTCATCCCGCTCACGGTGATCATGTTGGCGTACTCGGCGATGAAGAACATCGCGAACTTCATCCCCGAGTACTCGGTGTGATAGCCAGCCACCAGCTCCGACTCGGCCTCGGGCAGGTCGAACGGCAAGCGGTTCGTCTCGGCGAACGCGGCGACGAGAAAGGTGAACCACGCGACCGTCAGCGAGAGGATGTTCCATCCCATGCTCGCTTGCTGCTGCACGATCGCCGAAAGCGACACGTTGCCGGCCAGCAGGAGCACCGGAATGGTGGACATGCCCATCGCGATCTCGTAGGAGATCATCTGCGCGCTCGACCGCAGGCCGCCGAGCAACGCGTACTTGTTGTTCGAACTCCACCCGGCGAGCACGATGCCGTACACGCCAAGCGACGAGATCGCGAGCGTGAAGAGGAATCCAACCGGCAACGGCGCGACGGCCATGTCGATCAGGCCCCACGGTGTGGGGAGCGGCGCGGCGACCGGCAGCACGGCCCAAGTGACAAGCGCGGGCACAAAAGCGAGCGCCGGCGCCACGATGAAGAGCACCTTGTCGGCGAAGGCCGGGTTGGTCTCTTCCTTCATGAAGTTCTTGAGGCCGTCGGCGACCGGTTGCAGAATACCGCCCGGCCCGAGCCGGTTGGGGCCACGACGATCCTGAATCCACGCGGCGATCTTGCGCTCGGCCAGCGTGAGCAGCGCGACGGAGACCAGCACGATCGCAAAGATCACGAGCATCTTGATCGCGCTGGCCACCACGAAGGTGCCAATGGCGTCAGGGGCCTTCTGGGAATCGGCGAGCGGGAACCACGCGGCGAGATCGATCGCGGGCAGCACGGAGAGTGCCGTCATGCGGAGACCTCGTTCGATGCCGTCGTCGCCGCCTGTTCGGACAGCACCGGCAAGCCGCGCAGCCCGAGCGCGTCGTAGTCGAGGCCGGCGAACGTGGGATGCGTGGCCGCGAGCGCGGCGAAGACTTCCTGCGGCAGGAAGAAGCGCGCGTCGCCGCCGACCGCCGCGAGCAGATCGGCGAGCACGTACCACGTGGGACGCGCGATCCCGGGGGCTGTCTTGGCCTGCAGATACCGCTGCACGCGGCCACGCAGGTTGGTGAAGGTTCCCTCTTCCTCGAGCGTATTCGTCACGGGCAGGACGACGGCGGCCTTGGCCGCAAGCGCTGCCGGCAGCGTCGAACCGAGCGCGACGACCGCACCGGCACGCGAGAGCGCGTCGGTATCTGCCTCGGTGAGTGCATCGCCGGCCACGAGCAGCACGTCGCCGTCGCGGAGAGCGGCCGCAGCGGTGGCCACTTCGACGAAACCAAGCGCCCGCGCGCCCGCGGCATTGGCTGCGCGCTCCTCACGCAGTGCCAGATCGGGGACGCCGGGCAGCGGGAACGCGTCGCCGCGCGTCACGCGGAACGTCCCCTGTCCGCCCACCTGCACGAGAAGACGGTCCAACAGGAACAGTGCTTCGTTGGAAAGATTGGGCGACGCAAACACCACCACGCGCTGACCACTCATCGCGCGCGCCGCGGCCGCGATGGCATCTTCCCAATCGCTGATCCCGAGCGACGCGCCCACGCGCACCAGCGGCTGCTCGACCCGATCGCGGCGATTGAAGTCGCGATAGCTCATGCGGCCCACTTCGCACATGTAATAGTGGTTCACCGCATCGTTGGGCCGCGGCTTGAGGCGCACCGCCACGTTGTCGCGGGTTTCGGCGACCGCGTTGCACCCCTGGCTGCAGCCGGTGCACACCGTGGGAGCTCGGTCGAGCTCCCAGGCGCGGGCGCGGTTGAGGAAATCCTTGGAGACCAGCGCGCCGACCGGACACAGATCGATGACGTTGCCGGCCCACGGGTTCGTGAGATCGTGTCCATCGGCCTTGCCGATGAAGGCGCGATCGCCGCGCTCGGACACATTGAGCACGGGATCGTGGGCCACATCGGTCATGAAGCGCACGCAGCGCGTGCAGAGAATGCAGCGGTTCTGCACATACAGCACATCACCGCCGAAGTCCTCGGCCGGATTGAAGCGCTTGGGTTCGCGATAGCGCGAGTCGGCGCGGCCTTCGGCGAAGGTGTAGTCCTGCAGTTCACACTCGCCGGCCTGATCGCAGATCGGGCAGTCGAGTGGATGATTGATGAGCAGGAACTCGAGCACGCCCTTGCGCGCTTCCTGGGCCTTCGCCGAGTGGACATGCACCACCTGCCCTTCGCCCACGGCCGTGGCGCACGCCGGCGCGAGCTTGGGGAACTTCTCCACCTCGACGAGGCACATCCGGCACACGCCCGCCACCGGGAGCCCCGGATGGTAGCAGTAGTGCGGAATGAGCACGCCCGCGGTCTTTGCGGCCTCGAGGATCGACGTGCCATCCGGTACGGTGACCGGACGGCCCTCGATCGTGAGGTTCACCAGCTTCACGTCTGCCATCAACGCCTCACGCGGCCGGGGCGCGGATCGCCCCGGGAACGGTGACCATCCCGCGGTTCAGGGCGATCTTCGCCTCGAACTCGTGGCGGAACTTCTTGATGCCCGACACCACCGGCGTCGCGCAGGAATCGCTGAGCACGCAAATCGTCTTGCCGCTCATGTTGTCGGCAATCGAGAGGAGCGTGTCGAGATCTTCCGCCGTACCCTGGCCGGCCACGATGCGGTCGAGAATGCGCGTGGTCCAGGCCGTGCCTTCGCGGCACTGCGAGCACTGCGCACAGCTCTCATGGGCGTAGAAGCGCGTGAGTCGCGCAATCTGCCGGACCATGTCCTGCCGATCGTCGAACACGATGGCACCGCCGGAGCCGAGCATCGTGCCGGCGGCGACCATGCCCTCGTAGTCCATGATGGCGTTCTCGGCTTCCTCACGCGTGAGGATCGGCACGGAGGAGCCGCCGGGGATCACGGCCTTGATCTCGCGTCCGGGCAGCGGCCCGCCGCAGAGATCGTACAGGAAATCCTTGAACGGAAAACCGAGGGCGACTTCGTAGTTGCCCGGGCGGCTGATGTTCCCGCACACCGAGAAGAGCTTGGTGCCGATGCTCTTCGGGTTGTCGGGACGGCCGAACTGCTTGTACCACTCGGCGCCGTTCTTGATGATGTACGGGACCGTCGTCAGCGTCTCGACGTTGTTGATCGTCGTGGGCTTGCCGAAGAGCCCCGCGACCGCGGGGAACGGCGGCTTGATGCGCGGGTTGCCGCGGCGCCCTTCGAGCGAATTCATGAGCGCGGTTTCTTCGCCGCAGATGTACGCGCCGGCACCGCGATGCACGTGCACATCGACGCGCTTGCCGCTGCCCATTGCGTTCGCGCCGAGCACACCGGCGGCGTACGCCTCCTCGACCGCCTTGGTGACGCGCGCGTACGGCTCGGTGAATTCGCCGCGGATGTAGATGTACGCCGTTTCCGCATAGATGGCGTGCGCGGCCAGCGCGACGCCCTCCACGAGGCCGTGCGGCGTCCAGCGCATGATCTCGCGATCCTTGAATGTGCCCGGCTCCGATTCGTCGGCGTTGCAGAGCATGTAGTGCGTCTTGCCGTCGGGCTTCATGAACGACCACTTCATGCCCGTCGGGAAGCCGGCGCCACCGCGACCGCGGAGCCCCGAGTCCTTCACGATCGTCTGCAGTTCCTGCGGGTCGGTCTTGAGCGCCTTGTCGAGCGCTTCATACCCCCCGCGCTGGCGCCAGCCGTCGAGCGTGCGCGCGCCGGGGTCGCCGAAGTACCTGGAGAGGATCGGTGTTTCCCGCGGATGCGACGGATGCGGGTACCCCATTACGTCAGCCCCGACAGAATCCGCGGCACCGACTCGGGCGTCACGGATTCGATGAAATCGTTGTTGATCATCACCGGCGTGGCAAAGCCGCAGGCACCGAGGCACTCCACCTCGATGACCGTGTACTTGCCGTCGGCGCTGGTGAGACCAAGGTCGCCGCAGCCGGTGTGTTCGAGGAAGCTCTTCACCACGTCTTCGGCGCCGCACACGTTGCACGGCGTCGTGGTGCACACCTGAATGAAGTGACGCCCCACCGGATGCTGGTGGTACATCGTGTAGAAACTCACGACGCCCCGGATGTAGGCCGGCGTGATCTCGAGGCACCGGGCGACTTCCTCAATGCCCTGTTCGCTGACCCAGCCACGCGCGTCCTGCAGCATCCAGAGTGCCGGGAGCAGCGCCGCCTGCTTGGTGGGGTAGCGCGAGAGGATCGTGTCGAGTTGCGCGCGGGCCGCGCCGACAAACACCGGCTCGTGCGGCTCGTCGTGGTGATGCCCATGCGGCGGCGCGGCCACGAGGGCGCCGCCGGAAGCGGAGGGGCCGTGGCTCACCGGTCGATCTCTCCCATCACGATATCAATGCTGGCGTTGATCGCGATCACGTCGGAGAGGAGGTGTCCCTCCACCATCTTCGGAATCGCGCTCAGGTTCACGAACGACGGTGGGCGGATGCGCCACCGCACCGGCTTGGAGGTGCCGTCGGACACGAAGTAGTATCCCTTCTCGCCCTTGGGGCTTTCGACGGGCACGTAGCATTCGCCGATCGGCGGACGCGGCCCTTCCATGACGAGCTTGAAGTGATGGATCATCGATTCCATCTCGCTCGTCGTCTTGTGCTTGGGCGGCAGGATGAGGCGCGGGTCGTCGATGTTGACCGGCCCGTCGGGAAGCCGCTGAATCGCCTGCTCGAGAATGCGTACGCTCTGCCGCATCTCTTCGACGCGCACGAGGAAGCGATCGTACACGTCGCCCTGCGTGCCCACGGCGATGTCGAAGTCGTACGTCTCGTAGTCGAGGTACGGCACGTCCTTTCGCACATCGTACGGAACGCCGGACGCCCGCAGCATCGGTCCCGACAGGCCGGCGTTGATCGCCTCGGTCGGACCGAGCGCACCGAGACCCACCGTGCGACCGGCCCAGATGCCGTTGGTCTCGAGCATCCGCACCGCTTCTTCCAACGTCTTCGGGAAGTTCCGCACGAAGGCCTTGAGGCCGTCCATCCACCCGTCGGGAATGTCCGCCGCCATGCCACCGACGCGCGTCGCGGTCGTCGTCAAGCGTGCGCCGACCCACCCTTCGAGCAGGTTGTAGACATTCTCGCGTTCCTGATACAGCCACAGGAACGGCGTGAACGCGCCGATGTCGACGGAGGTGGTGCCGAGCCACACCAGATGCGAAATGATGCGCGAGAGCTCACACAGAATGACGCGCAGCACCTTCGTGCGCTCCGTCATTCCCACCCCGAACAGACGTTCGGCGCCCAGCACGAAGGCCACGTTGTTCCCCGGCGAGTTGAGATAGTCCTCGCGATCGGTCCAGGGGATGATCTGGTTGTACTGGCGATACTCGCCGATCTTTTCGAAGCCGCAGTGCAGATAGCCGATGTGCGGAATGCAGCGCACGACGGTTTCGCCATCGAGCTCGAGCACCAGCCGGAGCACCCCGTGCGTGGCCGGGTGCTGCGGGCCGATGTTGATGAGCATGTGATCGGCGTCGAGCTCGGGCTCCGCCGACGGCTCGGCCGTGGGCCCGGCCGGATGCATCAGTGGCGCTTCGAGCGCCACGGCGGCACCGCCCTGCGCCACGAGCGGCGCGCGCAGCGGCTGGCCCTGGGCGTCCACACCGCTGGTGCCGAGCGCCACCTCGATCGTTCTCCGAGGCGCCGTCATGTTACTCCCCCTCCGCGCGATGGCCCGCTTCGCCGCGATGCGCCAGGCGCTCCCGCATGTCGGCCGGCAGCTGATCGTACGCCTCGGCGATGCTCAGCTCGTTCATGGAGTAACGGGCTTCCGGTTCGGCGGCGAGCGTCTGCTTGAGCTGCTCCGCGCGCGAGAACCGCCCGCGGAGCGGGAAGTCCTTCCGCAGGGGGTGCCCTTCGCGGTAGCCCTCCCACATGAGCAGCCGACGCAGGTCGGGGTGCCCCTCGAAGGAGATGCCGAACATGTCGAAGCACTCGCGCTCGAGCCAGTCCGCGCCGCTGTAGATGTCGATGATGCTCGCCACCGTGAGCGGGCCGCGCTTCGGGAGCTCGACCTTGAGGCGCAGAAAGCGACGACGGGCGAGGGCGCGTACATGCCACACGACTTCGATCGGACGCTCCGGCGTGCGGTACTCCACGGCCGTGACGTCCACGAGATAGTCGTACTGTTCCGTGTCGTGCAGCCACCGTACCACGTCATGGAGCGCCTCGCGCGCCACGTAGACGACGGTGTCCCCCCAGATGACCTCGACGCGGGTGATGGCGGCGCCGAACTGCGCGCGGAGCGCGGCGGCGCTTGGGTTCTCGTCGCCACCGACGCGCGGCGGGATGCTGCTGGCCGAGGTGAGCGGCGCGGCGGGCGGGCTCGCCACCGCCGACGGTTCGGCAGGAACCGGCGCGGTCACGGCGCCGACCGGGTCTGGTGCACCGAGTTGCCGAACGGCTCCGACAGCTCGTCGATGCGCGAGGGCGGGATGTAGAGCTGGCTCGACGGGTCGGGCTCGATCTCCACGTGACGCGCGCTGTCGCGCAGCCGCTCCTGCATGACCTTCTTCTGCAGCATCATGATGCCGTGCATGAGCGCTTCCGGGCGCGGCGGGCAGCCCGGCACGTACACATCCACGGGGATGATGGTGTCGATGCCCTGGACCACCGCGTAGTTGTCGAACATGCCGCCAGTCGAGGCACACGCGCCCATCGAAATGACCCATTTGGGCTGCGGCATCTGTTGATAGATGCGGCGCAGCACGGGGGCGAGCTTGAGCGGCACGCGACCGGCGCAGATGAGCACATCGGCCTGACGCGGCGAATAGGCGAGGCGCTCCATGCCGAAGCGCGACAAGTCGAAGCGACTCGCGGCCGTCGACATGAATTCGATGGCGCAGCAGGCCGTGCCGAAGGGCATGGGCCAGAGCGATCCGGCGCGCGCCCAGTTGACGAGCAGATCGAGCCGGCTGGTCACCCAACCGTCCTGCGAGCCCGGATCGACCTGCACGAGCCGACCGCTCGGGGCGGGGGTCAGTCCCACGTCAGCGCTCCCTTCTTCCACACGTACACGAAACCCACGAGGAGAATGAGGGCGAACACGAGCATCTCCCCGAAGCCGAAAAACGAGATCTGTCCGGCCGGACACGCACCGCCCGCGAGGGGGACGGCGCAGGAGAGCTGCCGGTACTGCACCCCCCACGGAATCATGAACACCGTCTCGATGTCGAAGACGATGAAGAGCATGGCCACCAGATAGAACTTGACCGAGAATCGCTCGCGGGCGTCGCCCAGGGGGCTGATCCCCGATTCGTAGGGCTGGGTCGTCTTGACCGGCGTCGGCTGCGGCTTCACCGTGAGGTGCGCGATACCCAGAATGAGCACCGCGTTGAGCATGACGAAGGCCAGCAGCAGCAGAACCGGCAGATAGGAGCGAAGCATCGCGAAAGGCAGCGGGACGACGGGGTCGAACCTGGGGAGTGCGCTGACTTCGTGAAAATATTCACAAAAGCACAAACCCAAGCTATGTAAGGGACCGGAAACCCTCAACGGCATGGGAAATAAATGGTTGGGTAAGTAACCGGTTACCGCGTGTTGGGTTGTCGACCCCGGCTGCGCGCGCGCACCGGGCCGCCTGTGGCACGGAGAGGCGGCGGTCCCTAGCTTTCCGCCGCCGTCTTCCGAGAGGCTCAGGACCCGCGGGTCCGAGGCCCCCCGCCCTGTCCCACCTTCCCGCCGATATCACCCCATGGGGCTCTGCTCAGATCGCTGGATCACGCGCATGGCGCGCGAACACGGCATGATCGAACCGTTCGAAGATCGCCAGGTGCGTCAGGGCGTGATCTCGTATGGCGTCAGCTCGTACGGCTACGACATGCGCGTGGCGCGGGAGTTCCGGATCTTCACCAACGTGCTCAACTCGGTGGTCGATCCGAAGAACTTCGATCCGAAGAGCTTCGTGGAGTACGAAGGCGACGTGTGCATCGTGCCGCCGAATTCGTTCGCGCTGGCCCGCACCGTGGAGTACTTCCGCATTCCGCGCAATGTGCTGACGCTGACGGTGGGCAAGAGCACCTACGCGCGCTGTGGCATCATCACCAACGTCACGCCCTTTGAACCCGAGTGGGAAGGCTACGTGACGCTCGAAATCTCGAACACCACGCCACTGCCGGCCAAGATCTACGCGAACGAAGGGATCGCGCAGGTCGTGTTCTTCACGGGCGATGAAGAGCCCGAGGTGAGCTACGGCGACAAGAAGGGGAAGTATCAGGGGCAGCACGGCGTCACGTTGCCGCGGATCTGAGCCCCGTGGCGCGCACTGACAAAGGCCACCGCATGGCGCGGTGGCCTTTGTCGTGTGCGCGCATCGTGCCGCGCGCTCAACCGCCGGCGTAGATGTATCGGCAGCCGCGATCCTGCGCCTGCTGCAGGGTCACGACCATGGCCGGCACGATCTCGACACCCGGCAGCAGGTTGGCCTTGATCTCGTCGGCAAAACCGTTCCGGAGCGACTGATCGGCCTTCTGGGCATCACTCAGGAAGCGCTGCCAGGAGGCGCGGATGGAGTTGTTGCAGACGAGTAGCACGGCCCCTCGTGGCCCGAGGCCGGTGACGGTCGCGGCCTGCGGATTTTTCGCGCCCGGCACGCCCATGACCTCACCGATCGTCGGATATTTGGCCCAGAGCGCGTCGTTGAAGAACCAGCCGATGGAGCGACCGTTGAGGCCAATCACGACGGTCGAGTCCGCATCACTCAGCCCGTAGCTGTTCTTCTGCGTGTCGAGAAACGTCTGCCCCCACCGAATCGCCTGGCCGTCCGTTGGCATGTGCGAATGGAAGAGCACCTTCTGCTTGCCGGTGAGGCGTTTCATCCACGGTTCGTCGGCGGGCATGACCGTCGACGGCGTCTCGGCGTGCGCGGTGGTTGCGCCGAGGCCGAGCGCGGCGCTGATGGTGGCGAGCCGCGAGAGGAAGCTGCGGCGATCGTTCGAGCTCATTTGGAGAGAGAGTCGGGGGAGACACGCCGCTTGAGGAGCGGCCGAACGGGCGGGAGCGGTTTGCCGGCGGCTTTGGCGCCGGTGGTGGCGTAGGCCACATCGACGGGCACGTCACCCTTGGGCCAATCGCGTTCCTTGCCCGGGTGATCCTGTCGCGCGTGCGACAGGACATACGCGGCGACGTCGGCCGCCTGCTGGTTGGTGATCGCCACGGCATGATCGAAGGGCATGTTGTGGCGCACGAACGTGGCGAAGGTGAATTGCCGTGCCATCCCCGCGCCGATGGAGAAGCTCGCCGCGCCCCAGAGCGCCGGACCGGTGGGCAGCCCCTGCCCCGCCGGGCCATGACAACGCGCGCAGGTCGTCGTGAAGACCGTGCGACCGGCCGCTGGGCGGCCCGCGAGCTTCACCGTGTCCACCGCGGGCGGCCGCGGCGCGGCGCGGAGCGTCTCGAGATACGCGACCATGTCGCGCATCTCGCGACCGCCTTCGGGGAGCATCTTGCCAGCGAGACTGCGCGCGATGCACTCGTTGATGCGGCGTTCGATGGTCTCCTCGTAGCCCGGTCGGGCGCGAAAGCGCGGATAGCGCGTCACGCTGCCCGTCCACGGCATTGCCGTAGCGCGCCTCCCATTGTCGAGATGACAGCTCATGCACCGCAGGCCGTTCCCGCTGTGTCGCGGGAGCGAGTCGCGGAAGTTCGAGAGCAGTGCCAGGCCACGCCGCGCGTCGCCCGGCGGCGCGGCGGTACGAGGCTGCGCCCACGCCGGCGTGGCGGTCAGGAGCACGACGAGAGCAAATGCGCGCGGACTCATGCGAGGGAATATGTGGTACAGACAACAAACGGGTGAGGCTCATCGCCTCACCCGTTCCGTTGGCTCCGCTGTTGCCTGGTCAGCCCGACCCAGCCACCGCGCGCGGCTCCTGACGTCGCGCGCTCGCCGCGAGGTAATCGCGGTTCATGCGCTTGATCACATCGATGGAGATCTCCTTGGGACACGCTTCCTGGCACTCGCCGGTGAGCGTGCAGTGGCCGAAGCCCTCGAGGTCCATCTGCTCGACCATCCCGAGCGCGCGCTTGTCGCGCTCCGGCTGGCCTTGTGGCAGGAGGCCCAGGTGCGAGATCTTGGCGCCGGTGAAGAGCGCCGCCGACGCGTTCGGGCAGGCCGCCACGCACGCGCCGCAGCCGATGCACGCCGCGGCGTCCATCGCCTCTTCCACGATGTCCTTGCCGATCAGGATTTCGTTCGCGTCACGGGCACCGCCCGTGTTCACCGAGACGTAGCCGCCCGCCTGAATGATGCGGTCGAAGGCGCCACGGTTCACGAAGAGGTCCTTCACGATCGGGAACGGGGCGGCACGCCACGGCTCCACCGTGATGATGTCGCCGTCCTTGAAGGCCCGCATGTGGAGCTGACAGGTCGCCGCGCCCTTCCACGGGCCGTGCGCCTGCCCGTTGATCATCATGGCGCACGAGCCGCAGATGCCTTCACGGCAATCATGGGCGAACGCGACCGGATCCTTTCCTTCGGCGGTCAGCTTTTCGTTCAGCATGTCGAACACCTCGAGGAACGACATGTCGGCGCTGACACCGTCCAGATCGTATGTCTCGAGCTTGCCCGGCGCACTGCTCGCCGGCTGACGCCAGACGTTGAGCGTGATCTTCATTACTTGTAGCTCCGCGTGGAGAGGTGCACGTTCTCGTACACCAGCGGTTCCTTGTTGAGAATCGGCGTCTTGTCCGCGCCGGCGTACTCCCACGCGGCCACGTACGCGAACTCGTCGTCGTTGCGCTTGGCTTCGCCCTCTTCCTGATACTCGGTGCGGAAGTGGCCACCGCACGACTCTTCGCGATGGAGCGCGTCGCGGCACATGAGCTCACCGAGTTCGATGAAGTCGGCCACGCGCCCCGCGTTCTCCAGCGCCTGATTGAGCGAGTCGGCGCTGCCGGGCACGTTGAGGTTGTTCCAGAACTCTTCCTTGAGTGCCGGAATGAGCTCCAGCGCCTTGGTGAGGCCGGCCTTGTCGCGCGCCATGCCGCAGTATTCCCACATGATCTTGCCAAGCTGCTTGTGGAAGCTGTCGACGGTGCGCTTGCCCTTGATGTTCAGGAACTGCTTCGTCTGCGCCTTGATGGCCTCTTCGGCCGCCCGGAACTCGGCGTGCGTGTTGTCGACCTTGGCGAGCTTGGTGCCGGCGATGTAGTCGCCGATCGTGTACGGCAGCACGAAGTAGCCATCGGCCAGCCCCTGCATGAGCGCCGACGCGCCCAGACGGTTCGCACCGTGATCGGAGAAGTTCGCCTCACCGGCCACGTGCAGGCCGGGGATGGTGCTCATGAGATTGTAGTCCACCCAGAGGCCGCCCATCGTGTAGTGCACGGCCGGGTAGATGCGCATCGGCACCTCGTACGGATTCTCGTCCGTGATGCGCTGATACATGTCGAACAGGTTGCCGTAGCGCTCGGCAATGGTCGCCTTGCCGAGACGCTTGATGGCATCGGCGAAGTCGAGGTACACACCGAGACCGCCCGGACCCACACCGCGGCCGTCGTCGCACGCTTCCTTCGCCGCACGTGACGAGATGTCACGGGGCGCCAGGTTGCCGAAGCTCGGATACTTGCGCTCGAGGTAATAGTCGCGCTCCGACTCCGGGATCTGCCCCGGCGGACGGTTGTCGCCGCGGTTCTTCGGCACCCACACGCGTCCGTCGTTGCGCAGCGACTCCGACATGAGCGTGAGCTTCGACTGATGCTCCCCGTGCACCGGAATGCATGTGGGGTGAATCTGCGTGTAGCACGGATTGGCGAACGCGGCGCCCTTCTTGTACGCACGCCAGCTGGCGGTGACGTTCGAGTACATGGCGTTCGTGCTCAGGTAGAACACGTTGCCATAGCCGCCGGTCGCGAGCACCACCGCGTCCGCCGCATGCGACGAAATCTTGCCCGTGAGCAGGTTGCGCGAGACGATGCCGCGCGCGTAGCCGTCGACTGTCACCAGATCGAGCATCTCTTCGAAGGTGTACATCTGCACCTTCTTGAGGGCGATCTGGCGCTCGAGCGCCTGATACGCGCCGATGAGCAGCTGCTGCCCCGTCTGGCCGCGCGCGTAGAACGTGCGCGACACCTGCGCGCCGCCGAACGAGCGGTTGGCGAGGAGCCCGCCGTACTCACGCGCAAAGGGCACGCCCTGCGCCACGCACTGGTCGATGATGTTCACCGACACCTGCGCGAGGCGATACACGTTGGCCTCGCGGGCGCGGAAGTCACCGCCCTTGATGGTGTCGTAGAACAGGCGGCGGACCGAGTCGCCGTCGTTCTGGTAGTTCTTGGCGGCGTTGATACCGCCCTGCGCGGCAATCGAGTGCGCGCGGCGCGGCGAGTCGTGATAGACGAAGCACGACACCTGATAGCCGAGTTCGGCCATCGTGGCGGCCGCCGAGGCACCGGCGAGGCCGGCGCCGACCACGATCACATGATGCTTCCGCTTGTTGGCGGGGTTCACCAGCTTCATCGAGAAGCGGTGCTGGTCCCACTTCTGCTCGAGGGGACCGCTGGGGATCTTGGCGTTCAGTTCGAGCATGTCAGTTGGCCTCCACGGTGGGAACGGAGGCCTCGGGGAAGAGACCGAGGACCGCGGCGACGGGGACGGCCATGAAGCCGAGGGCCACCACGATCGCAATGATCAGCGACAGCTTGCGCTTGAGCGGCTGAGAGGACGGGCGCGCCACACCGAGGGTGCGCACCACGGCCCAGGCGCCGTGATACAGGTGCAAGCCAAGGAACCCGACCGCCAGAATGTAGAACCCGGCGACGAGTGGATTCGCGAGACCGATGCGCAGGTTGTTGTACGGGTCGAGGTGCACGAACTGCGGATGCACCGTCCCCAACGTCATGTGCAGGATGTGGAAGACGATGAATGCGAGGAGCAGCACGCCGCCCCAGCGAATCGTCTTCGCCGCAAGGGTGGTGACCTGCGGATTGCGCACCTTGTACGCATCCGGGCGTGCCTTCTTGGCGATCATCGTGAGCTGATACGCCGACACCGCGTGCAGGATGACGCTCAGCAGCAACACCGCGCGCACGGCGTAGAGCGCCGGCATGCTGATGCGCAACAGCTGCGCATAGTGCTGCATCTTGATGGGGGCGTCCGGATAGAACATCTGGAGGTTGCCCGCCATATGACCGATGACGAAAAGGATACCGATGATCCCCGTCACGGCCATCACGATCTTCTTGCCGATCGTGCTCTGCCAGAACCGAGTAAGCCCGAACATAGGTAGGGTAGATGCGGAAACCGGCGCCGTCACCGAAGTGAAGGCGCCGGCTTCTACAGGTCAGAGGGAGATGACGGACATGGGCTCCAGCACCGCGGCCGCGGACTTCTGAAGCGCCGCCTTCTCGTCGGCGGTCAGCTCGATCTCGAGGATCTGCTCGAGGCCATTCTTGCCGAGCTTGCAGGGCACGCCGAGGAAGTGGCCGTTCATGCCATACTCGCCCTCGAGCCATGCGGCGCACGGCAGGATGCGCTTGCGGTCGTGCACGATGGCTTCCACCATCTCGACGGCGCCCGACGAGGGCGCGTAGTACGCCGAGCCGGTCTTGAGATACTTCACGATCTCCGCCCCGCCGTCCCGTGCGCGCTGCACGATGGCCGCGAGCTGCTCTTCACCCATCAGCTGACGGATGGGAATTCCGCTGATGGTCGTGTACGACACGAGCGGCACCATCGTGTCGCCGTGGCCACCGAGCACCATGGCCTGAATGTCACGCACCGACACATTCAGCGCCTCGGCGATGAACGAGCGATAGCGCGCCGTATCGAGCACGCCCGCCATGCCGATCACGCGCTCACGCGGGAAGCCCGTGACCTGCTTGGCCACGTAGCACATCACGTCGAGCGGGTTCGACACCACGATCACGATCGCATTCGGCGACGTCGCCTTGATCTGCTCCGAGACCGACTTGACGATGCCCGCGTTCGTGTTGAGCAGGTCATCGCGCGACATGCCCGGCTTGCGAGCGATACCGGCCGTGATGACGACGATATCCGAGCCAGCCGTCTCCTCGTAGCCGTTCGTGCCGATGACGCGCGTGTCGAAGCCTTCGACCGGCGCCGACTCCCACTGATCGAGGCCCTTCCCCTGCGGGATGCCGTCGACGACATCCACCATCACCACCGTGCGGCCGAGCGACTTCTCGGCGATCCGCTGCGCCGTCGTAGCGCCGACATTGCCAGCACCGACGACCGTGATCTTGTTGACCATGTTCTGACGAATCTCCGAACGGTTCAGCGCAC
>JBDHVK010000100.1:0-14611 GCA_039809645.1 Gemmatimonas sp. | reverse complement strand
GGTCGTAGGCCCTTCGTCCGCGTGCGGCGCTGGCGCTATCGTTCGCCATGCACCGCGATCTGCTCGACGCCCTGCGTTGCCCTCATCAGCATGACGAGTCGTGGCTCGTCGCCATGGTCTCACGGGCGAATGGCGCCCACCTGATCGACGCCGATCTCGCATGTCCGGTGTGTGGCGCGGACTTCCCCGTACGCAACGGCGTGGCGTGGTTCGGTGCGCCACCTCGTGCGTCCGGCGATCAGGCGATCGACACTGAGCGCCTCGCGGCACTGCTGAGCGTCAACGGCGGTCCGCGTCCGATCCTGCTCACCGGCGCCTACACCCGCGCCGGCGCGGCCCTCGCGACCCTGATCGATGTCCCGCAGCTCTGGCTCGATGCGCCAGAGGACGCGGACCGCCAGGTCCCGCTGCTTTCGCAACTCGCGGGTTCCGCGCGTCTGCCGCTCGGCGTGGACACGATGGCCGCCGCCGCCGTCGATGCGCCGCACGGCGATGCCGAGTTCCTCGGCAGCATCGTACGCGCCCTCAGCGTTGGCGCACATGTGGTGGCGCCCGTGTCGGTCGTGATGCCGGCCGAGCTCAAGGCGCTGGCGCGCGACGCGCACGAGTGGGTCGCCGAGGTGACGACGCGCGCGAGCGGGCTCGTGGAGCTCAGGCGGCGAGGCTGAAACTGCCACTGCGGATGGGGTACGGCCACGGCAGATGGGGTACTGCCACTGCAGATGGGGTACTGCTACAACGGTTTGGGTACTGCTACAACGGTTTGGGTACTGCCACAACAGTTGCGGTTCTGAGAAACCAATTGCGGTTCTGCCACCGCGGTCGGGGCTCCCCATCTGCAGTGGCAGTTACTCAGCCCCCGCGTACAACCCATCAATGACGGCCTTGTACCGCTCCGTCACCACCTTCCGCTTCACACTCAGCTTCGGGGTCAGCTCACCGCGCTCGATGCTGAAGTCGTGCTCGAGCAGCGCGATCTTCTTCGGCGTCTCGTAGCTCGCGAGTCCCGCAAGCTGCCCCTTGACCTCCTTCTCCATCTTTGCGTTGATCGTGGGCATCTGCAGCAGTTCGGCGCGCGATGTCCACACGATGTTCTGCGTCGCCGCCCACTTCTCGAGATTGTCCCAGTTGGGCACGATGAGCACGATCGGGAACTTGCGCTTGTCGCCGAGCATCACGGCTTGTGAGACGTACTTGTTCGTCTTGAGCTGATTCTCGATCGGCTGGGGCGCGATGTTCTTGCCGCCCGCGGTGACGATGATGTCCTTCTTCCGATCGGTGATGCGCAGATACCCGTCTTCGAGCACCCCGATGTCGCCGGTGTGAAACCATCCTTCGGCGTCGATCGCCTCGGCGGTGGCCTCGGGGTTGTTGTAGTAGCCGCGCATGATGTGCGGCCCGCGCGACAGGATCTCGCCGTCCTCGGCGATCTTCACTTCGACCCCGGCGATCGGCTGGCCTACGCTGCCGATGCGAATCGCCTTTTCGGTGTTGCACGAGATCACCGGCGAGGTCTCCGTGAGACCGTAGCCTTCAAGAATCGTGAGCCCGGCGGAGTAGAAGAACTTCGCGATCTCCGGGGAGAGCGGGGCGCCGCCCGACACGAAGTATTTGAGGTTGCCCCCCGTTCGCTCATGCAGCTTGGAGAAGACCAGCTTGTGCGCGAGGCGATACTGCAGGCCAAGGAGCCCGCCGGCACTCCGGCCGGCCAGGCGCTCGTCGGCCCAGCGTTCACCCAGGCGCTTGGCCCAGAAGAAGACCTGCTTCTTGAGGCCCCCGCCGGCCACGGCATTCTCGAGCACGCGGGCGTAGATTTTCTCGTACAGACGCGGCACCGACATCATGAAGCTCGGCTTCACTTCCGACATGTTCACCGGCACCGTGTCGATCGACTCGGCGTAGGCGATGCGCACACCCATCGAGAAGAGGAAGTAGTCGCCGGTGCGTTCGAAGATGTGACTGAGCGGCAGGAAGCTGAGTGCCAGGTCGCTCGAACTCACCTGCAACGCGTCACGGACCGCAATGCAGTTCGAGTACACGTTGTCTTGGGTGAGCATCACGCCCTTTGGGTTGCCGGTGGTGCCCGAGGTGTAGATCAGCGTGATCAGCTGGTCCGGGGGCACCGCGAGGGCCGCCTGCTTGAAGGCGGTCGCGCGGTCGCTCGAATCGTCCTGCGCGCCCAGCGCCTCGAGCTCGTCGAGCGTCAGATCGCAGCCATCGGCCTTCGTGGCCGCGAAGCCGATCACGTATTCCAACGCGGGCACCTGGGCACGAATGGACGCGATCTTGCGCGCCTGATCGGCCGTGGAGACGAAGATCGCCCGCGCCCCCGAGTCGTTCAGCAGGTACGGGATCTGCTCCGCTGGCAGCGTGGGGTAGATCGGGACGTCGGTGACCGAGCTGCACAGGCAGGCGTAGTCGGCGATCAGCCACTCCGGGCGATTCTCGGAGAGGATCGACACGCGGTCCTGGGCCACGATCCCCAGCCGCGCGAGTCCCAGCGCGGTGCGGCGCACGCGCTCGAGAATGGTGCGGTGCGACATGGGCTCCCAGACGCCCTGGTGCTTGTGGAGCAGGGCGTCCTTGCGATCATGGCGCTCGACGGCGTCGAAAAACAGCGCGTTGATCGTCCCAGGCGCGGGTCGTGCGGCGCCGCGGGCATAAACAGTCATCACCGTCTCCGGCAAGGCAGGAATCGTCCGTCGGCGCAACCGGTGACCAGCGGGGCGCGCACAGCGGGGGTGGGGGAACCTGTCGAAACTTCGCCCCCCGTAGCCGGACGCGGGAGTGGCCCGCCTTGCGCTCAGGACGCGCCGCGCTTGACCACGGCGTTGATGATCGCGCCCGAACCCGCGACCGGCTTGCCTTTATACGTCACCGTCGCCTGCACTTTGACCGTGTCGGTCCCCGTGGTCGGAAAGCGATCGGCGCGCACGCGGACCTTGCGTCCCGCACCGCCGCCATTGTCGGTCGTGTCGATCACGCTGGCGGTGCCGGCATCGTTCACCAGCCACGCAGCCTGCGTGGTGTCGTTGGTGGGGTTGGCCGGGCGGAGCAGGGTGAAACGCACGACCCACCCGTTCACCCCCGTGGGCGAGGTGCTCTCCAGGTTCTGCACGCTGACCGACAGCGGATCGGTCGTGTTCGCGTTGGCCTTCGTGCGCCCCGTGTCGGGAAACTGGGTGGTCAACTCGCGCGACCCGCGGACCGCGCTCACCGTGTCCGGGCGTACGGTCACCACCAGCTTGCCGATCGCCTGCAAGGCACCGCCGACGCGGGCGGCGATGCGCGCCTCGCTGGCCACGGCCTTCTTCGCGAACACAATGCCGGTGGTGGAATCGACCAGCAGCGCCGAGTCCCGGTTGTAGTCCGCGTACAGGTAGCGGGTGCCGGCGCCGGTGAGCGTATCGCCCGCGCTGTTGCGCACGATGGCCCGGACCGGGGCGACGACGCCGTTCACGTCGCGCAGCGTGTCGCCGAGGACGATCGAGGGGAAGGGGAAATTCGCCATCTCGATCGAGGCCGGCGTTTCCGGCGACGACGACACATCGGCGCAGGCGGCCACCACGGCGGCCACCACGGCGAGCGCCACGGCGCCACCCGTCGCGATCAGGCGCCGGCGCGCGGCGCGCGCGGGCTGACGTGTCAGCGGCGTTCGTACAGCGGGTGGCTCGATCGGGGTCATGCGGTGCTTCCCTCGGCCACCGTCACGCAAAGCGTTCAGCGAGCTGCGTGGCGATGTTGATGTAGGCCTGACTGGCCGCGTCGGCCGGCGCGCGCAGCACGACCGGCTGGCCGGCAGCGAACGCATCGGAGGTCGCGGGGGTCCGCGGAATCGGTGTGTCGAACACCAGATGCTGCGGCAAATGCTCCCGGACGTAGTGTACGACGCGTTCGGTCGCCGGGTTCCCCGCCTCGTGCATCGTGAGCAGCACGCCTTCGAGCGTCAGGTCCTGATTCTCCGCCACCACATCCTGGATGGCACGCAGGATCTGCGGCGTGGTCTGCAGCGCCAACGGTTCGCACTGCAACGGCACGACCGTGTGCTGGCTGGCCGCCAGGACGCGCCGGGTGATGGTGCCGAGCCCGGGCGGTGTGTCCACCACCACCACGTGGCACCGCTCACGGGCAATGGCGAGCAGATCCGCGAGCGCGTTCGTCGAGCCGACGGCGTGCTGAAACGACGAATGATCCGTCGCGTCGCTCACGCTGCCGGCCAGAATGACGCGCAGCCAGGGGAGGGCGGTGGGAAGGATGACGTCGCGCAGCGAGGCCTCACCGCGCAGGTAATCATCGAACCCCACGGTCGCGTGCCCCCGGCGCAGTCCCACCCCATACCGCACCGCGCCCTGCGGATCGGTATCGACCAACAACGTCTTGAGCCCGCGGCGCGCAAACGCCACGGCGAGATTGACCGCCGTCGTGGTCTTGCCGACGCCGCCCTTCTGACTCACGACCGACAGCACGCGTCCCACGTCAGCCCTCGCCGTCTGGCGCGTCGAACGATGTCGGCTCGCCCGCCGCATCCGACTCGAGCGCGTGCGGATCGGTGCCATCTGACGGGATGCCGCTCTCCGGCTGCAGCATCGCGAGCGTCCGCTCGGCGTGCGCCCGGAACTTGGCCGATTCGGCGTCGGTGCCCGTATTCACCCGCAGAAAGCCTTCGAGGTGCATGGCAGCGTGCGCCGTATCGCCTCGCTTGAGCAGCAGGAACGCCAGTCCGTAGTGCGCCCCCGCCAGATCCGGATCGAGCTGCAGCGCGCGGCGATAGGTCCGGATCGCCTCTTCCGGCTGCCCCGTCTTCGAAAACGCAATCGCGATGTTCTGCAGCACGCGCAGATCATCCGGATGCTCGCGCAAAGCCAGGCGGTACGACGTGAGCGCGTTGCTGTAGTCGCCGCGCGCCTCGAGATCGAGGGCCTCTTTGAGGAAGTCCGGCTGTCGTGAATCACGGCCGGACGAACCACCCACGAGACGCCGCAGCCAGTTCATGCGTGCGTTGGATGTTGAGTGGGAATACGAATCACCGCGACCGACGCAGGAGGATCGGAGACGAGAGGAACCTCGGGCAAGTAAGCAAACCTATCGGCGGGTCCGGTTCACTACAAGGCACGAATGGCGGTTCGCTCGTTGCGAGCGGCACCCTGCGGGGGCTACACTGCGCATAGCCCCTCACTGGAGTACTCGATGCCCACGCCGCAGCCGTACGCCCCCGATCCGTCCAAGGGCGTCATGATCGTTGACTGGCCACTGTTCGGTGAGCTGTCGCGGGCGCTGGCGGTGCGAGTGGCGCGCGAATGGATGCCTGATCTCGTGGTCGGGGTTGCCACCGCGGGCGTCGTGCCGGGGGCAGCCGTCGCGGCGATTCTCGACCTGCCGTTTCACTCGATTCTCATTTCGCGTCGGTACAGCGCCGAGCAGGTGCGCGAGACCCCCGCGGTCTTTGGTGCCGCGCCCACCGATGTGCGCGGGAAGCGCGTCCTCATCGTCGATGAGACCTGCGACTCGGGTCAGACGATGCGCCTCGCCGTGGGCGCCGTGGTGAATGCCGGCGCGCGGGAAGTCCGCACCGCGGTCAGCTTCCGTACCGGCACCTTCGCGCCTGATTACCACGCCCTGGCTACCGAAGCGATGATCGTGCTCCCGTGGGATCGGGAAGTCTTCATTGACGGCGAGCTCCAGCCCAATCCCAAGTACTCGGGCCTTCTGTGAAGGGACAACTCACGAGGTACGGGACAGCAAACGAGGATCAGCGCGGGCGCCGATCCTCGTAGTTGTGCCCTTCCTCGTCAGTTGTCGCCGTCAGGCGGAATGCGCCGCCCGGTCGTACGGAATCCCGCGCTGCATCGCTTCCCAGACGTAGCCCAGCACGTCGACTGATCCCACGAGGAAACGGCAGCGACCCGGGCTCGTCGTGCCCGGATCCACCTCCAGGACACTGAGCGGCGCGCCGGCCAGCCGGCCCAGGAAGCCGGCAAACAGCCCCGTGGTGACCAGACAGCCGCCCTCGGCCTCGGTCGCTTCGCCCCAGTCGGCGGCATCGAGCATCACGACGGCCTCACTCAGCGGCGTCACCTCGACGCGTCCCCAGCCATGGGCATGAAAGAACGCCTCGAAGAGCATGGGGAACCGACTGTCGGCGAGCTCGGTCGGCCCCGGTTCACCCTGCGCGGTCAGCCAGCTCACGAACTGGTCGTAGAGCGCCTGTCCGGCCTGATAGCCGGCGTCGCGCACCGCATCCACGGAAATGCCGGCTGATCCCGCGTGGGCGGCCAGCACGCCCTGACGCAGGGCCGCGAGGAACTCGACGGGCATGCTCACGGCGCGTGGCGCGCCGGCGGTCGGAAGTGTGGCGGAAAGGCTCATGTCCCTGTGACGCTCGCCCACTGGGGCGGTCACGTCAAGACGCCGGCGCTGTAACGATCGATGCCCGGCGTATGAGCTCGGCTTCGTCGATCACCTCGACGCCCAGCTCCATTGCCTTGTCGAGCTTGCTCCCGGCCTCCTCGCCCGCCACCACGAACGTCGTCTTCTTCGACACACTGCTGGTGACCCGCCCGCCGGCCCGTTCGATCAGCGCCGTGGCGTCGCCGCGCGACAGGGTGGGCAGCGACCCGGTGAGCACGACCGTTGCGCCAGTCAGCGCGCCGTCGGCCTGCACGGCGTTCGGCTCGGTGAACGTGAGCCCACGCGCGCGCAGCCGCTCGACCAGCGCGCGCGCGGTGTCGTCGGCGAAGTAGCTCGCCACACTCTGGGCGATGATGTCACCGATGCCGCGCACCTCCCCAAGCTGCTCGGGAGCGGCGGCCGCCAGCGCATCGAGCGACCCGAAGTGCCGGGCGAGCAGCTGCGCCGCCTGAGCGCCCACATGGCGAATCCCGAGCCCGAAGAGCAGCCGCGAAAGCGGTTGCGTTTTCGCGGCCGCAATGGCCGCGACCAGATTCTCGGCGCTCTTCTGCCCGAATCGTTCGAGCGCCACCAGCTGTGGCACCGTCACGTCGAACAGGTCGGCGAAATCGTGCACGTAGCCGGCGGCCAGCAGCTGTTGAATGCGCGCGTACGACAAGCCGTCGATGTCGAGCGCATCCTTGCTCGCGAAGTGCACGAGCCCCTCCAGCTGGCGCCCGGGGCACGCCACATTGGGGCAGTAGATCGCGACATCGTCACCATAGCGCACCACCGGCGTGTCGCAGCGCGGGCATTGCGCGGGCATCGCCCACGGGCGCTCATCGCCGGTGCGCTTCTCGGGGACGGGACCGAGCACGTACGGAATGACATCGCCAGCGCGCACCACCTGCACCTGATCCCCTTCGCGCAAATCCTTCGCGGCGATCTGATCGGCGTTGTGCAGACTCGCGAAGGTGACCGTGGCGCCGCCGACATCGACCGGCTCCAGCACCGCGAACGGCGTGAGCACGCCGGTGCGCCCCACGTTGACCTCGATCCGGTTGAGCCGCGTCACCGCCATGTCGGGCGCGAACTTTCGGGCGATGGCCCACCGCGGGGTGCGATCGCTGCGAATGCCGAGCTCATCCTGCAGTGCCATGTCGTTCACCTTCACGACGCCGCCGTCGATCGCGAAGCCGAGCACCGCACGCGTTTCGTGCTCGATCGTCTGTGCCCAGGCGCCGGCCTCGGCGATGGTGCGGCACAGCTGGCGATGGGGGGCCACCGGGATGCCCCAGGTCGCGAGCTGCTCGAGCAGCGCCCACTGCGATTTCGCCGGCGCCGTACCGTCGGGCAGGACGGCTGCGTAACCGAAAAACCGCAGGGGCCGCTGCGCCGTGATCGACGGGTCGAGCTGGCGCATGGAGCCTGCGGCGGCGTTGCGCGGATTGACGTACACCGGTTCGCCGGCGGCCACTCGCGCCTCGTTCATCTGTTCGAAGCCGGCAAACGGCAGGTAGACCTCGCCGCGAATCTCCATCAGCGGGGGATGGTCGCTGCCACGCAACCGCAGGGGCACCCCTTTGATGGTGCGCACATTGGCCGTGATGTCTTCGCCCTCGGTCCCGTCGCCTCGCGTGGCGGCCGTCACCAACACACCGGCGCGATAGGTGAGGGCCACCGCCGCGCCGTCGATCTTGAGCTCCACGGTGTAGCCACTCTTGTGCACGGCGTCGCCGACCACCCGCTCGATGGACTGCTCGAAGGCCTCGAGCTCGCCCTGGTCGAAGGCGTTGTCGAGCGACAGCATGCGCACGAGATGCCGATGGGACTGGAACGCCGATTGCACCGGCGCGCCCACGCGCAGCGTCGGTGAATCTTCCGTGCGCAGTGCGGGGTACTGTTCCTCGAGCCCCTGCAGTTCGCGGAAGAGCTGGTCGTACCTCTGGTCGTCGAGTGTCGGCTGATCGAGGACGTAGTACTCATACTGCGCGCGGGCGAGACTCTCGCGCAGCTCGGCGGCACGCTGCGTCTGGGCGGCGGTAGGCGTGGACATGTGGCACAATCTAGTACGCCGGTTACCGATGGGCCCGGCCTTACAGGAGGAGCGCACGATGTACGAATCCATGCACGAATCGAAGCACGAATCGAAGCACGAATCACGACCGGGCCGGTCGCAATCGCACGACGATGCGCGGCTCGGCGAGGAGCCGGACGCCGACCTCGATACCGACCTCGACACGTCGCGCGCGCGGGGACTGCGGTCGCTCGGTGTGGGGCTGCTCATCGGCGCGGCCATCGGCGCCAGCGCGGCGCTGCTGATGGCGCCCCAGAGCGGCGACGCCACGCGTAAGCAGCTGCGCCGCGGCGCGCGCCGGCTCGCGCGCCGCAGCGGCGACGCGATGTCGGACTGGTGGGAGGACGCCGACCGCACGGCCCGTCGCCAGCTCCGGCGTGGGCGGAAGGTTGTGGAGGGGTGGCGGGGGTAATCGCCGGCAGTAAGTTCCGCCCATGGAAGCCCGTGGGCTGATTGAACGGAAACGCAACGGCGGTCGCATCACGCCCGCGGAGTGGCATGCGCTCATGCGCGCCTACGCCGCGGGCGACGTGCCCGACTACCAGATGTCTGCGCTCGCGATGGCGATCTACTTCGTGGGGCTCGATCGCGACGAGATCGTCGCCCTCACGAACGCCATGCTCGACAGCGGCGCGTCGCTCGACCTCGCACACATGCCCGCCGGACGGGTCGACAAACATTCCACCGGTGGCGTCGGTGACAAGGTGTCGCTCGTGCTCGCGCCGTTGGTCGCGGTGTGCGGCGCCGCCGTCCCCATGATGTCCGGACGGGGGCTCGGACATACCGGCGGCACGCTCGACAAGCTCGAGTCGATTCCGGGCTTTCGCACCGATCTGTCGTTGGCGCAGGCCACGGTGCAGATCGAGCGGCTGGGATGTGCACTGATCGGCCAGACGCGCGAAATCGCGCCCGCCGATCGCAAGCTCTACGCGTTGCGCGACGCCACCGCCACGGTCGAAAGCATTCCGCTCATTTCCGCGAGCATCATGTCCAAGAAGCTCGCGGAATCGCTCACCGGCCTGGTGCTCGACGTGAAGCGTGGATCCGGGGCCTTTCTCCCGGAACTCGAGCGCGGACTCGCGCTGGCCGAGACCATGATCGCGCTCGGGGCGGATCACGGCTGCCCCGTGGTTGCGCTGCTCACCGCCATGGACCGCCCGCTGGGGCGCGCCTGTGGGAACGCCATCGAGGTGGAGGAATCCATCATGGCGTTGCGCGGTGAGGGGCCGTCGGACCTCATGCAGGTCACCTATGCCCTCGGCGCCGAGATGCTGGTCCTGGCCGGCGCGGCCGCCACCCGAGATGATGCGCGGCGCCGCATGGAGGTCGCCATCTCCAGCGGCAAGGCGGCCGTGCGCTTTCAGGAGATCATCGAGGCGCAGGGGGGAAACCCGCGGGTCGTGGACGACCCCTTGCTGCTGCCGCAGGCGGCCGAGTGCGAACTCTTCCTGGCGCCGCGCGAGGGGGTCGTAGCGCAGGTGGAGCCGCGGGCCATCGGCCGCGGGATTACGGCGCTGGGTGGCGGCCGCACCCGCGTGGAGGACGTGGTCGACCCGTCGGTGGGCTTCGTGATTACTGCGCGCCCGGGAGACATCGTGCGGGCGGGCGAGCCGCTGGCGACCATCCTTGCCCGGGACGCCGCGGGCGTGGCCCGCGGTCGCGCCACACTGACCGAGGCCATTCGAATCGCCGACGAGGGAGACCCGCCACTGCCCCTGATTTCCCACCGGGTCACCGAGGCAGGGGTCGAGTTGTATCAGGACGCCTGACGACGGGGGGCGCCGGAACCGGGCGGGGGCACTCCCCGTTGACCCCGGGCTCGCATAACTTTGCTGCGCGGCCGCCGTCGGGCGGCGCGCGTTCCACGGCGCCTCGCGCCCCCGCTCTTCCCCCGCGATGCTTTCTCCGTCGACCAACAAGTTGCTGAGCCTCGTGTGCGCGGCCGCCGTTCTGCCGCTCCTCGGTGCCTACGCCGTCCTCATGATGGCGGCCACGCCGGTCCCCACGGGCGGCATGGAACCCACGGTGGCGACGATCTGCTACATCGCGTTCACCGTGCTCTTCGGCACGCTCATCACGGTGGCGCTGAACTTCTCGCGCCAGCTCGGCCGCCAGGCGAAGGGGCAGTTCACGACGCCCTGATGTTCGGCTTCGGCCCACAGCTTCTGCGCACCGCGATCGATTCGCGGTGCGTTTTTTTTTCGGGCTGGGGTGTGCGCGCTGATGCGTGTCCTCATCACAAATCCCAGCCAGTACGGCGGAATCGATGTGACGTCGATTTCCAATCGATGAGGATACCATCATGCGCACATCGCGTATGCCGCGCACTGCTCATTGTCTGCTGACATATGCCCTGCCCGCACTCCTGCTGGCCTGCGGCGGTGAGACACCCACTGCAACCGATACCGGCCGCTCGACGCCGTCGACACCCGTCACGCCCGTGACGCCGAGTGCCAACACGGATCCGGTGGCCGTGTCGCTGCCGAATCCGACGCAGTCTGCCGTCGTGGGGCAGGTGTTTCGCTACGACGCGAGTCGCAGCAACACGGTGTTCAGCGATCCGCGACGCGCGGGCCTCAGCTACTCGGTGACGTTCACCGGCGCGAGCAACGGCCTCACGGCGCTTGGTTGTGACATCACCGGAACGCCCTCGGCGCCCGGGGTGGTTACGGCGACCGTGACCGCACGCGACACCACTGGCCGCAGCGCCTCGCAGACATTTCGCATCGCCGTATTCAGTGCCGATCTTGCGGCACCCACGCTGCCCTCCACGAGCTTCGCCTACAGCGACGTGAGTGCGCCGCTGCCACGGCATTTCCTCAACGATCCGCCCACGCGCGCCGCCGACAACATGCCGGCAACCAATCCCACCACCGACGCTGGGGCGACGCTGGGTCGTGTGCTCTTCTACGATCGGCGGCTGTCGGCGAACGATCGCGTGGCGTGCGCCTCGTGCCACATCCAGGCGTTGGCATTCAGCGATACCGCGAAGCTGTCGCGCGGCTTCACCGGCGGCCTCACCGGTCGCCACAGCATGGCGCTGGGCAATGCCCGGTGGTATCAGCCCGCCCGATTCTTCTGGGATGAACGGGCCACGTCGCTGGAGGACCAGGTCCTGCGCCCCATTCAGGACGGCACCGAGATGGGGCTCACGCTGGAGCAGCTGGTTGCGAAGATCGAGGCGACGCCCTACTACGCGCCGCTCCTCACGTCCGCCTTCGGCACCAGTGAGGTGACCAGTGATCGCATCAGTCGCGCACTCGCGCAGTTCGTCCGTTCACTGGTGACGGCCAACGCCCGATTCGATCAGGCCTTTGCCAACGCCGGCGGTGGCCCCGACTTCAGCGTACTGACCCCGCAGGAACAACTCGGCCAGACGCTCTACACCGGACGTGCCGGCTGTGCGCGATGCCACGGGACAAGTGCGCACGTGACCGATCAGGCGCGCAATACCGGGCTCGACGCCACCGTCATCGATATCGGCGCCGGGAACGGCCGCTTCAAGGCGCCGTCGTTGCGGAACGTGGCCGTGCGCGCGCCCTACATGCACGACGGACGCTTTCGGTCACTGGAAGAGGTCGTGGACTTCTACAACGCGGGCGTCCAGAACAACCCCGGTCTCGATCAGCGACTGCGGAATCCGGCGGGATTGCCGCTTCGGCTCAACCTGTCGCTCGAGGAGCGGAACGCGATCGTGGCGTTCCTCAAGTCCTTCACGGATACGACCTTCCTGTCGCACCCCAAGTTCGGGTCGCCGTTTCCGCGGTGACGGAAGCGGCGACCCGGCGCGGGCTCAGATGTCGAGATTCGACACGAAGCGCGCGTTCGTTTCGATGAACACGCGGCGCGGTTCCACTTCATCGCCCATGAGCGTCTGGAACGTCTGGTCGGCGAGCACCGCGTCTTCCATGGTCACGCGCAGCATGGTGCGCGTCTCCGGGTCCATCGTGGTCTTCCAGAGCTGCTCGGGGTTCATCTCACCCAACCCCTTGTACCGCTGGATCATGATGTTGCCCTTGCCCTCGGGGCCGCCCAAGCGCTCGGCGAAGGCGTCGCGCTCCTTCTCGGAATAGGCGTAGAACTCTTCCTTGCCCTTGGCCACGCGGTAGAGCGGCGGCTGCGCGATGTACATGTAGCCCGCGTCGATCAGTTCCGGCATCTGCCGATAGAAGAACGTGAGCAGCAGCGTCCGGATGTGCGCCCCGTCGACGTCGGCGTCGGTCATGATGATGATCTTGTGGTACCGGGTCTTGGCCAGGTCGAACTCGTCCTTGATGCCGGTGCCGATCGCCGTGATGATCGTGCGGATTTCTTCGTTGTTGAGCACCTTGTCGAAGCGCGCCTTTTCCACGTTGATGATCTTGCCGCGCAATGGCAGGATCGCCTGGAAGTCGCGCTTGCGCCCCTGCTTGGCCGACCCACCGGCCGAGTCGCCCTCGACGAGGTAGATCTCGCAGAGCTGCGGATCGGAGAGCGAGCAGTCGGCGAGCTTGCCCGGCAGCGCCGCCACGTCGAGCGCGTTCTTCTTGCGGGTGAGGTCGCGCGCCTTGCGGGCCGCCTCGCGGGCGCGTGCCGCCGACATCGCCTTGTCGATGATGGCGTTGGCCGACTTGGGGTGCTCATCGAGGTACTGGGTGAGCAGCTCGTTCATGACGCTGCGCACCGCGCCTTCGACTTCCGAGTTGCCGAGCTTGGTCTTGGTCTGCCCTTCGAACTGCGGCTCGAGGACCTTCACCGACAGCACGGCGGTGAGCCCTTCGCGCACGTCGTCACCCGAGAGTCGCGTCTCCTTGTCCTTCTTGTTGAGATTCGACTTTTCCTGGATGTACTTGTTGATGACCGACGTCAGCGCGCTCTTGAAGCCCGTGAGGTGCGTGCCGCCCTCGTGTGTGTTGATGTTGTTGACGAACGAGAAGACCGTGTCGGCGTAGCTGTCGTTGTACTGCAGCGCCATTTCGATGCCGATGTCGTCGCGGGTGGTGTCGATGTACACCACATCCGGATGCAGCGGCTTCTTGTTGCCGTTCAGGAACGTGACGAACTCCTTGAGACCGCCACGGGCGAAGAAGATCTCCTCGCGAGCGGCGCCGTCCTTGAATTCGTCCGGCCGCTCATCGCGGAGCGTGATCTGGATCCCCTTGTTCAGGAACGCCAGTTCTCGCAGACGGCTCGCAAGCGTGGTCCACTCGTAGCGGGTGGTCTCCTGGAAGATCGTGGCGTCGGGCTTGAACCACACCTTCGTGCCCGTCTCCTTCGCCGGCACGGAGCGCGTCACCTTGAGCTTCGTCGTGGTGGTGCCGCGGGCGAAATCCATGTAATGCTCCTTCCCGTCGCGCTTGATCCAGACCTTCAGCACGTCGGAGAGGGCGTTCACCACCGAGACACCCACGCCATGCAGACCGCCAGACACCTTGTAGGTGTCCTTGTCGAACTTGCCGCCGGCGTGCAGCACGGTCATGGCCAGTTCGACGCCCGGCATCTTTTCGACCGGGTGCATGTCCACGGGAATGCCGCGGCCGTTGTCTTCGACGCTGATCGAATCGTCGGGATGAATCGTCACGACCACCCGATTCGCGTAGCCGGCCAGCGCTTCGTCGATCGAGTTGTCGACCACTTCATACACGAGGTGATGCAGACCGCGCGCCGACGTGGAGCCGATATACATGCCGGGGCGCTTGCGCACCGCCTCGAGACCCTTGAGGACCGTGATGCTTTGGGCGCCGTACTCGTTCTGCTCTTCGCTGCTGTTCGCCATGAGTGGGACTTTTCCCGAAGGTTGGACGGCCAAAACTGGCCCGGAAACACAACCCCGAAATGTACCCAAACCGACGCACAAGTGCAACTTGGGCGTATGCTTGCAAGTCCTTGTCTTTTAACGATTTATCGCAGTCCGCTCGCCGTCGGCATTCAGCGACGAAGCATCCACCGGAGCTTGACAATCGGCGGGCGCCCCGGATCACGGTTGAGCGCGGCCAGCAGTTGGGGCTCCAACAACGTCAGTTCCTGCATCCAGGCGTGCGTCGTCACGGCCACGCAGAGCGTGCCATCCTGTTGCAGCAACACGGGTTCGGTCACCTTGGCGATCTGCGCGCCCACCAGCCCGGGCCATTCCGGAATCACGCTCGCCTGCGCGACGCGGTCGGACAG